>NZ_JBKQQD010000001.1:0-5763 GCF_052144515.1 Mycobacterium sp.
CCAGGCCGCGGGCGTGCTCGGCGATCGTCTCCGCCAACGGAGTGTTCAGTGTTTTGGCCAGCTCTGCCAGCCGCTCGGTTTGCGAACGGTCATCAAACCGGACGGCGGTGTGCAGCGCGCGCATCTCGACGGCGTACATCCCGGATTGTCGCGCGACCTGTGCCGCACGCACCGCATGTGTCTGCGCGGCCATCGTCTGGCCGACGGAGGCCCGCTCCCAGGCCCGGGCCAGTTCGAGTTCCGGCAAGAACACCGCGACCTGCGGTCCGTAAGCGTCCTCCGACCTGCGCAGCGCCGCGGCGGCGGCCGCGCTGTCTCCTCGCGCACCTTCGGCCTGCGCGGACCAGGCTGATACCACCATCAACCAGCCAGGCGGAAAACCACGCGACATCGCCGAGATCGAATCCTCAAAGGCAGAACAGGCGGCCGGCAGCGCACCCCGGCCAAGCTGCACCAATCCGAACATGGCGTGCAAGAAGGCGTCTTGAGCAGGCCACACCCTGGTCGTCGCAGCATAGTGTTCCCAAACCCGTTCGGCCACCGGAATGTCGCCGGCGGCCGTCAGTCCCACGACTTCGGCCAAACCCATGGCGAACTTGTACGGTCCCGGTCGATCGAACACGGCTGCCCGACCCGCATCCGCTACGCGCTGGACCTCGCCAAACCGCCCGGTGAGGGCCAACGCCCAACACGTCCACGTAGTCGCCCACATCCCCACCACCGGTTGCACATCGGATGTACACACGGCTAACCCGAGGTCGAGTGCCGTTCGGAGGTCACCGGAAAAGCACGCAAACGCCGCTTCCATGGCCGCGACGTGTGGGAGCAGCTCCTCAGAATCAATACGCGTCCTCACGTCAGCCAGGGCCAGCCGTGCCGGCTCAACCCGCCTGCAGCTGAAGAAAAGATTCGCGGCACGCAGACAGCCCCACCGCACGATCAGCCACTCATCGACACCATCGAGGTCGATGTCATCAAGCACCGCCTCGACGTCGTCGCCTCGTCCCTGCCAACCGATCGCCTCAGCAAGCACTATCGCCGCCCTTACGCCGGCGCCGCGCTCGAACGCGAATCGGGCAAGCTCCTCACCGGAGGCGATGTCCGACATGGTCACCGCGCTCGCCGCTGCGTCGACGATCAGGTCGAGGTCCGGCGAGAGATCGCTTCGCATCATGAACTGCGCCAGCCGTATCCGGGCGCGCACGTCAGGCAACCCCGACCGCTCCTCCTGTGCCCGCATCTGCTTCTGAAGTTGTTGTGCCAGTGCGCTAGTCAGTTGCCGCGAACGCACCACACCGGCGTGTCGGATTGCTGTCTTACCCAAGATGGGGTGACACAACCGGGCCACCGTGCTGAATCCGTCGGCAACCAGCTGGATTACTCCGCGGCGCTCAAGAAGTCCCACCACGTCGGCATCGCACAGCTCGCGCAGAATCTCCCAGTCCAGCACCTCGGCGGTCGCCAAGATCTCTACCGCCTCCAATTCCTCCGGCGCCAAGGATTGCAGGCGAAACTCGAGCAGATCGGAGAGTTGGCGGTCGGCACACAGCGCACCGCGAAGTTTCCAGCCCGCATCCGTGCGCACCAACACACCATTTTCCCGACCCGCGCCCAGCAGGCCGCGCAGCAGCAGCGGGCTGCCCGCCGTCTGGCCGTGTAACTCGTTGATCAGCCGGGTATCGACGACGCCGCCGAGCACGGCGCGGGCGAGCGCCTCGGTCTGCTCCCGGGTAAATGCTTCAAGGTGCAGGCTCAGCAACAATCGCTCTTTCAAAAGCGCTGTTACCGCGTCGTGCACCGGGTCGCCGGACCGGATCGTCACGATCAATCGTGCACTGCGGCTGGCCACAAGTTGGTGCACCAACGTCGACGACAACGGATCGAGCAATTGCGCGTCGTCGACGACGACAACCAGGTTTCTTTCCCGCTCCAGGGTTCCTTGTGCGGCCGCGAGCATGGCGGCCGGTTCCAGCGGTGCGACGACAGTCACCGACCGATAGAACGCACCCAACGGCACCGTGGAGCCGGTTTTGGTGCCCAGCACATACCGCACCGTCGCCCCGCCCGACTCGAGTGTGTCGGCAAGTGCGCGAGCGAGCGTCGATTTGCCAACCCCGCTATCGCCCACCAACGCCACGCCATGGAACTCCGCGCCGCCCTCGAGCGCTGCCAACGCTCGACGCAACTCGTCGTCGCGGCCCACTATCGGCCACTCCGACCCGCTGCCCATTTGCACCCGCTCCCCATTTCCAAAGGACGTCGAATCTCCACCGCCAGATCTTTTCGCAAACGCTACTGAGTCCGCCCACGGTTCGTGCCACATTTCGATTTTCCGGGCAACATCTGGTTACCCGGGTAAATTTGGCACACGTTCCACTAACTCATGCCCTTTGCAGGGTTCTTAAATCATGCCCTTTGCAGGGTTTTTCGGCGTGCTTCGTACGCGTAGACCATAGTTCTGGTGCAAATCATCCTGGCGTCAGATTCGGCCCGGTGTTCAGAGAATGTATGAATTCGAACCGTGGAATTGCAGAATCGCAAACGCGGACGGCACGGTTGCTAAGCGGGTCATCCTGGTCCGTGTCGTCGGCTTCGCCGGGGTCGACGCGGACACCACCCGGGAGGTCACTGCGGATCTGCTGGCCGCGGCCGACGAGCTCGACGCGCTTGAAACCGGGTTGGTTGCCGCCGTCGAGTTACATCCCGGAGAGGGCGCCACTCACTAAGTGGATGAGCTGCTCGCGGTGCTCGATGCCGAGCTTGGCGAAGATGCGATAGACGTGTCCCTCCACCGTCCGCACTGAGACAGAAAGCCTTTCGGCGATCTGGCGGTTGGACAAACCGATCGCGACCAAGGTCGCGATCTCGCGTTCACGGTCGGTAATCGGCAGCGGTTGGGCCACGGAATAAACTGCGGGTGTTCGTATTTCGTGCTGCCGGGCCAACCTGTGCGCGCGGGTCGAAGACTTTACTTCCTTGCCACGCTGGCGTGTGCGCGCGTGTTCGCGCGCCGCCTGGGCTGCCGCGTCGGCGGCGAGCGCCACTGCGCCCATGTCAGCGAACCGGTTGGCCGCGGCGTCGAGCAAATCGCCGTCGTGGTCGGCCAGGCCGCGGGCGTGCGCGGCGATCGCCTCCGCCAACGGAGTGTTCAGTGTGTTGGCCAGCTCCGTTAGCCGCTCGGTTTGCGAACGGTCATCGAACCGGACGGCGGTGTGCAGCGCGCGCATCTCGACGGCGTACATCCCGGATTGTCGCGCGACCTGTGCGGCACGCACCGCATGTGTCTGCGCGGCCGACGTCTGGCCGACGGAGGCCCGCTCCCAGGCCCGGGCCAGTTCGAGTTCCGGCAGGAACACCGCGACCTGCGGTCCGTAGGCGTCCTCCGACCTGCGCAGCGCCGCAGCGGCGGCCGCACTGTCTCCCCGCGCACCTTCGGCCTGCGCGGACCAGGCTGATACCAGCATCAACCAGCCTGACGGAAAACCAGGCGACATCGCCGATATCGAATCCTGAAAGGCAGAACACGCGGCCGGCAGCGCACCCCGGCCAAGCTGGACGACCCCGAGCATCGCGCACACCATCGCGTTTGCTTCCGGCACGCCCGCGGCCATTGCGGCAAAGCGGTCCCAAACCCGCTCGGCCGCCGGGAAATCCCCGGCCCAAGTCAACGCCGTGGCCTCAGTCAACCCGATGTTGAACCGGTCCGATCCCGATTCGCTGAGCGCAGCCGCCCGCAACCCCGCATCCGCTATCCGGTGAACTTCGCCAAACCGGCCGGCGAGGGCCAGCGCAGACGACGTTGCCACCGCCGCCCACAACGCCGCCAACGGCAACATATCCGATCCACACAAGCTCGGCCCCGTCTCAATCGCTGTCGCAACATCCCCGGAGAAGAACCCAAACGACACCTCTAGGGCCGTGACGAGACCCACGACTGCTTCCGAATCGACACGATTCTTCACGTCGGCGAGTACCTGCCGCGCCTGCTCGACCTGCCCGCAGTTAATGAACAGACTCAAGGCTCGCAGACCACCCCACTGCACGATCACCCACTCATCGGCACCATCGGGGGGGTCGACGTCGGCAAGCATTGCCTCGGTCTCGTCGCCCCGACCCTGCCAGCTCAGCGCCCTACCAAGCACGATCGCGGCCGGCAGGCCACCGCCACGCTCGAACGCGAATCTCGCCAACTCCTCCCCGCAAGCGAAGTTCGACATGGTCATCGCGCTCGCCGCTGCATCGATGATCACATCGAGGTCCGGCGAGAGGTCGCTGCGAATCATGAACTGCGCCAACCGAATTTGAACGCGCACGTCAGGCAATCTGGACCGCTGCCCTTCGGCCTCAACGCGCTTCTGAAGTTGTTGTGCCAGCATGCCATTGAGCTGTCGCGTGCGCACCACACCGGCGTGTCGGATTGCCGCTTCAGCCACGAGGGGGTGATTCAGCCGCGCCACCGTGTCTGATCCGTCGGCAACCATCTGGATTACTCCACGGCGCTCAAGGCGTCCCACCGCGTCGGCATCGCAAAGCTCACGCAGAATCTCCCAGTCCAGCACCTCCGCGGCCGCCAAGATCTCTACCGCCTCCAATTCCTCCGGCGCGAAGGATTGCAGTCGAAACTCGAGCAGATCGGAGAGTTGGCGGTCGGCACGCAGCGCACCTCGAAGTTGGCAGCCCGCATCCTTGCGCACCAACACACCACTTTCCCGACCCGCGCCCAGCAAGCCGCGCAGCAGCAGCGGGCTGCCCGCGGTCCGGCCGTGTAACTCGTTGATCAGCCTGGTATCGACGACGCCGCCGAGCACGGCGCGGGCGAGCGCCTCGGTCTGCTCCCGGGTAAATGCTTCAATGCGCAGGCTCAGCAACAACCGCTCTTTCAAAAGCGCTGTCACCGCGTCGGGCACCGGGTCGCCGGACCGGATCGTCACGATCAATCGTGCACTGCCGCCGGCCGCGAGCTGGTACACCAGCATGGCCGACAACGGATCGAGCAACTGCGCGTCGTCGACGACGACAACCAGGTTCTCTTCCCGCTCCAGGGTTTTATGCGCGGCGGCCAGCATCGCCGCAGGTTCATGTGCTGCCTCAACCGTCACCGACCGAAAGAACGCACCCAACGGGATGGCGCACCCCGTTTGGGTGCCCAGGGCAAACCGCACCGTCGCCCCGCCCGACTCGAGTGTGTCGGCAAGTGCGCGAGCGAGCGTCGATTTGCCAACCCCGCTATAGCCGACCAACGCCACGCCGTGGAATTCCGCGCCGCCGTCGAGTGCTGCCAACGCTCGGCGCAGCTCGTCATCGCGGGCCACTATCGGCCACTGCGACCCGCTCCCCGTTTGCACCAGCCGTCGAACCTCCCGGGCTACATTTTCGTAGAAGATACCCCGACTTCACCGACCATTCGGACCAAATGTCGAACCTTCGAAAAAGGTTTTGGTAGGGCCACCAGCGCCGACTCCTCCCGGTGCGTGGACTCGACCACCGCCACCAGGGCGGCCGGGTCCGTATCCTTGAGCGTGTCGAACATGTATTCGATTGTAGGCGTGTCCACTGACTCAAACTTTGTGGCAGGGTCGCGCTATCCACAGTGCGGCCACGGTTGAAGGGGTTGGGTGGATGTTGTGGCCAGTGGCCTGTCAACATTTCATCACCGAGCAGGGCCGAAACTTCCAGGTGATCTGCGAGCGGGCCAATGCGCACGGGCAGAAATTGCAAACCGCCGGTGTAAACCTGGCCAACACCGACACCGCCGTCGGATCC
>NZ_JBKQQD010000002.1:0-4401 GCF_052144515.1 Mycobacterium sp.
TTGGGCGTGGGTAGGAGGCGTCAACGACTTCGTTATGCCCGTCGCCCTGGCGAACGATGGTGTGGTTCTGGGTTATGCACGTGATATGTCGAAGGCTGTCATTTGTCGCCCTGGTGGCGCATGGGAACCACTGGGGACGGCCGAGAATTGGTCCCCGGCCGATATCAATGACGCAGGCGATGTCGTCGGGTTTGTCAAGCAAGAAGGAATGTGTCGACCGTGGATACGATTGGCGACCGGGCAAGAAATCATGTTGCCGTACGCCATCGGCCATGACACGTTTCCGAAAGCCATCAACTCGGCTGGCCAGATTGTGGGGACTGCGCAGGCAGACCATGGCGGCCACGCGGTTATCTGGCGTCGCAATTGATTGCCATATCTAAAAATGCTCACGGCCGGGTCGGACATGATTGATGACAGCACAGGGTGCAGAGTATGACGTCGCACACCGAAACAGAACGAACCGGTTAAGCCAGCGGACACCGGCCAAGCCCACGAAAGCTGTCGCGGCGCTTCAGGCCCGAATCAAGGCCAAGCGCGCCGCTCGCCGAAGGGGATGACCCGTGTTGGCGTTGTGGTGGGTGTGGGCACCGCGCAGACCGCCGCGAGATTCGCGTTACGGGCTGGTGCGCCCAGTGATGCGCAACCGACCGGGCTAGGGCGCATCGAACTTCCAAGGCACGTGCTCATATGTCGCTGGGTCCGTTGCCATGATCCGCACCGAGCCGCGCACCTTGGCGATGAAGCTCTCACCGGGTTCGCGGTTGCGAACGGTGCGCGGAATATTCCCGGCGTTGTCTTCGATTTCAACCTCCCCGCCTGGGAACGGGTCAACCGCGATCGCTGCGAGCTTGCGGCCCGAAATGTTGGTGAACTCGTATCGGTCTTCGCCGAGCGGTTCGGCTTTCCATGGATCGGGTTCGGTCACGGTGCTTGTCCTTTCAGCTAGTTGTCCTCAAACACAAAGTGTCCGGTGCGTTCCGAGAAAACCAGCGGCCCGTTTGAGACGACAATCGCGACGATTTCGCGGCCATCCTCGGGATGCTGAGCGGGTCGCACGTCCATCACCATGACCCGCTGGCCGGTGTTCGGGTGATTGACGTGTGTGCCGATCCATTTCCAGTAATCGGTCGCCTCAACGATCACCGTTTCGCGCACATTGTCGGGTTGCGCCAGCCGATTGAACTTGTCACCCGGCGCGGCGTTGATATCACCCACCGGGCCCGTAGCGTCGTCGCGCACCGTGATCAGAATGCGCCGATTCGGCTCGTCGTCGTCCAGGGCGGTAATGGTGACCACATGCATCGTGCCGTCAGGTGCCGAGACGCTGATGATGTCCCCGACCTGTAGCAAGCGGGCTGTGGTGGGTCGCGGAGCCGGTGTGCTCATACGTCAACGCTAAGTCGCGTCTGCGATGAAGCCCAGGCCGACCGCCGCGTTATGGGTTCCTGCCGACCAGACCGCCACGGCTAGCCGGGGAAAATGAATTCGTCGCCGGTCGTTAGACGTACTTCATCGCCTTTGCGAACTTCCAAGTCAACATCGGCACGAATTGTGTCTTTGCGGTCAACGTCGAAAGTTTCGATTCGATCAGGTACGGCTGGAATTTGACGTATGGCTTCCCCGAGGCTGGCAAGTGAAGAGCCAGGGTACATCGGGTTGCGGATTTCATAGGCAGGACGGCCTTTGATTGTCATGAACGTGCGGCCAATCGATAACCGCTCGCCACTGAACCGGACTACCTTGACAACCGCTTTCGGAACTTCCACGTTCTCTACAAACTTTTCGTCACCTTCGCCAAATTCGACCGGCACACCCCCCGGCACCAACACTACAAACTGCATACCAATCTTGACGCCGTTGGCCTTACCGACATTCATGATAATTTCGCGGTTATTGACGAAGTCCACAACCTTGCCCCTGATGACCTCGTCGTCTTCGACCATCCCGGCCTCTACGTCTTCCGGTAAATTATGTTCGGTCATTGATCTCGTCTCCTGTTTCGACAGCTTGACTAAGCTCGCCGCTGCTTTCTTGCTGTAACTCGCTTCTCGACAAGATCGCTGCCGTAGCCTCTTTCGCTTCTTCTAGTATTTCGCCTTGTTGCTTTTTATCGACCAATTGCACCAGCGGCTCATTGAAAGCAACCCAATCGGCTACGGCGTTGCGTATTCCTTCGGCTGTCCAACTTAATTCAACGCTCAATACGCCCATATTGTCGCGGAGTTGAGTCGGTTTCATCGTCTTACTTTCGAAGCTAGTAGAAGCCATCTGTTCGGCATTGATCACGCGTGCGGAGAGATCTAGTAATCTTTCAACGGCCCGCTTCGCATAGGCCGGATGTGCCTTACCGTGCCCCGAAAATAAAAAAGCCGCGATACCCTGTGCGAAAACCGCTATCACCGCAATCAGAAGTTGATTAGGCCCCTTCGTGACAGCGGTGAAAATCGTCAGAACGATACCGGCGAGAGCGCAGATGTAACCGGCAGTCTGCCTTACGCTCAGGTAGCGCCACCACTCGCTGACTTGGTTGACCAGGCGGCGAGGTTTCTCCACGGAACGCCAGTCTAGAGATGACACCCGTCACCCATGCGGAGCAGAGGCCGCGTGTGTCGGCACCGTGCGCTACGCCCGTTTCGGCTGGCTGCCGCCAGCGAACCCATCCGGCCAGAATTCGCTGACCGGGATCGTACGTTCGCTGCACACCGGCCCTATCAGGGCTGGTTTTGTGGCTCTGACCTGCCGTGATGCTGGTGGCAGGTACGGATTCGAACCTGTGCAGGCGTTAGCCGACGGATTTCCAGTCCGCGTGGTGGTATCCCGACGTGTCGCCTGCTGTCGCAGCGACAGGCTCTGACATGGGCAGACCGTCCATGGTGGTCCCAATCTGTCCTTTTACATCTCACTCGACTCGATGCTCCTATTCGTGTTAAAAGGTCAAGCGGCGGTGAGCCAGTGGCGGTAGTTGTTGGCCAGGGTGTCGTTGCGTTGGTGTCCGCGTTCGAGCCGCGAGACGGTGATTACCGGGACGCCGAAATGGTTGGCGACGGTGGCGAGGGTGATGTTTTTGGCTTGCCGGGCCGGTCGTAGGTCGCTGTAGTCATCGATCGGGCCGGGCCGGGTGAGCAGTCGAAAGACTTCGCGGGCCATGGCTCGTTTGAGGAGTCGCAGAATCTCTTTCTTGGTGCGGTTCTTGGTGCCTTGGCGCTTCACGTAGTCGCGAGTTTGGGGGTGGCTGGACATGCGGACCAGCGCAATGCGGTGAAGCGCGCTGTTAGCGGCGCGGTCCCCGCCGCGGGAAAGTCGGTGGCGGGTGATTTTGCCCGAGGATGCCGGGACGGGAGCCGCCCCGCACAGAGCGGCGAAGGAGGCCTCGTTGCGTAGCCGGTGCGGGTTGGTGCCGGCGGTGACGAGCAACTGGGCGGCGGTGTCAGGACCGACGCCGTAGGCGGCGCGTAGCGCGGGATTAATCTGCTGGACAAGGGCATCCAGGTGTGCGGTGAGGTCGCGGTCTTGCTGCTCGAGGAATTCGACGCGCTGGGCCAGCGCCTTGGCGGCCGTCAGCACCGCGACGGTGATGGAATCGCTGTGGGCGGCGGGCCGGCATCGAGCCAATGCTTTGACCAGTGCCGTGGGGCTGTGGCGGCGGTAGCGCTCGCGCAGCTCGGCGGGCGCGGTCACCAGCAGGGCGTGGATTTGGTTGGTCGCGGCAGTGCGGGCCTTGACCGCGCTGCGGCGTGCGGTCAGCAGCGCTCGCAGGGCGGTGGTGTGTTCGTCTTTGGGCACGGCCAGGCCATGGCCGGCCAGTGCGGCGCGGGCAGCGGCGTAGGCGTCCAACGGGTCGGATTTGCCCTGGCGGCGGCGTGCGGCCCGATCGGGGCGGCTGACCTCGGCCACCTCGATCCCCACAGCCTGCAGGACCCGGGTCAGACCCGCGCCGTAGCTCGAAGTACCTTCCACCCCGGCGATCACGATGGTGCCGAAGCTTTGGGCCCACTTCACTGCGACGTCGTAGCCGGCTGGGCACGTCGGGAATTCGGCGTCTGCCAAGGGTTTCCCGGCGTCCGTGAGGACAGCCAGATGGTTAGTGTCCAGATGGGTGTCGGCGCCGATGACGACGCGCCGTAATGCTGTCACGATGGTGGTGTCCCTTCTCGTTGGTGATCGCTAGCGGATGGGTCACCCGGTGGGGCGTGCAGACAACACATTGATGAGGAACTGCCAGGCTCCTGATTAAGTCATGTCCGCCCTGCCGGGCCTCTTCGGTGCCAGCCCGCCACCGGTGGGACAGATCAACTGAAAGACAACCCACGGGGTGTCAGTGACAACGGGAGTCACCACCGGCAGCCGACTGGCAAGACCATCATCAACACATCCGCTTGAACGTCATCAATGTGACAA
>NZ_JBKQQD010000003.1:0-4896 GCF_052144515.1 Mycobacterium sp.
CGAATGCCCAGGATGTCCTGCCAGACCAGCACCGAGAGGCCGAATGAGGCCCCCAACGAAAGCAGTACCGTCCCCACGATGGTGATCGCGGCAACCAGGCTCCGGGTGATGATCAACATGATGATCAGGATGAGACTGGCCGCCGATATCCCGGCAATCATCAGGTCGTATTTGGATCCGTCACGCATGTCCTTGTAGACCGCGGCCGTGCCGCCGAGCCAAATCTTGGCACCCTCCAGTGGCGTTCCCTTGATGGCTTCCTTCGCCGCAGTCCTGATCGGATCGACGTGTGAAATGCCTTCGGGCGTCGCGGGAGGGACGTCATGGGAGATGATGAACCGAGCGGCGTGGCCGTCGGGCGAGAGGAACATCTTCAGACCGCGCTTGAAGTCGGGGTTGTCGAAGACCTCCGGCGGAATGTAGAACGAGTCGTCGTTCTTGGCCGCGTCGAATGCCTGACCCATGGCGGTGGAGTTCTGGCTCATCACGTCCATCTGGTCATACATCGAGTTCATCGAGCTGTGCATCGTCAGCATCATCGTCTTCATCGTCGTCATGGTCGCGATCATCGGCGGCATCTGCGCGAGCATCTGCGGCAACAACGCATCCAGTTTGGCTATGTCGTCCGTAAGATAAGTGAACTTTTCGGTGATCTGATCCAGACCGTCGAGCGCGTCGAAGATAGATCTGAGCGCCCAACAGCCGGGGATGTCGAAGCAGTGTTTCTCCCAGTAGAAGTAGGCGCGGATCGGCCGGAAGAAGTCATCGAAATTGGCGATGTTGTCGCGCAATGTGTTTGTCACATCCAGCATTTCATGCGTCAGGCCGTCCATGTGGTGGGTGACCGCGGCCATCTTCGCGGTGATGTCGTACATGCGCTGCATGGTGTCGATGGACTGCTGCATCGCATCGGCCTGCTTCAGCATGTCCGCCATGCGCTTCTTCATATACTCCTGGTTCTCGACCTGCGTCGTGTTCTGCATGCTGATCTGGAACGGGATCGAGGTGTGCTCGATCGGCGCTCCCAGCGGCCTCGTTATCGTCTGGACGCGAGCGACGCCGGGGATATGGAAGATGCCCCTGGCGATCCTGTCCAGCACCAACATGTTCGCCGGATTCCGCATATCGTGATCTGTCTCGATCATCAGCAGTTCCGGATTCATCCGGGCGTTGGAGAAATGCCGCTCCGCGGCCTCATATCCGACGACCGCCTTCGTGCTCTCAGGCAGATAATCGCGGTTGTCGTAATCCGTCTTATACCCGGGCAGCGCGAGCAACCCGATGAGCGCGATGGCGATCGACACGGCCAGAATCGGCCCGGGCCACCGGACAATGGCGGTGCCCACGCGCCGCCAGCCCCGCGTCCGCATCGCCCGCTTCGGGTCGAACAGGCCGAACCGACTCCCCACCGTCAACACGGCCGGGCCCAGCGTGAGCGCCGCAAGCACGGCGACAAGTGTCCCCACCGCGCACGGGACGCCAAGGCTCTGGAAATACGGAAGCCGGGTGAAACTGAGGCAATACATCGCACCGGCGATGGTCAAGCCGGAGCCCAGGACCACGTGCGCGGTCCCGTGGAACATGGTGAAGAAGGCCTGTTCTCGGTCCTCGCCGAGCGACCGCGCCTCCTGATACCGGCCCAGCACGAAGATCGCGTAGTCGGTACTCGCCGCGATCACCATCAACACCAGCAGATTCACCGCGAAGGTCGATAGGCCGATGAACTCGTTATTGGCCAGAAACGCGACAACCTGCCGCGCCGCGAACAGTTCGAGCACCACCATCAGCAGGGTGATCAAGACGGTGACGATCGAGCGGTAGACCCACAGCAGCATCACGATGATCACGACGAACGTGAGCATGGTGACCAAGATGACGCCCTTCTCGCCGGCCGCCGACTGATCGGCGGTCAGGGCCGCCGCGCCGGTCACATAGGCCTTGACCCCGGGCGGCGGAGGCGTTTGCTCCACCAGCTTGCGGACCGATTTGACGGAATCATTGGCCTTGGTCTCGCCCTGATTACCCCTGAGATACACCTGCACATAGGCGGCTTTACCGTCCGAGCTCTGCGAGCCGGCCGCCGTCAGCGGATCCCCCCAGAAGTCCTGCACGTGCTCGACGTGCGCCGTGTCCGCCTCCAGCTTCTTGATCAGCTGGTCGTAGTAGTGGTGCGCGTCATCGCCGAGCGGCTGGCTGCCCTCGAGGACGATCATGATCGCGCTGTCGCTGTCGAATTCGTTGAACACCTTGCCGACGCGCTGCATCGCCTGCATCGACGCCGCCTCTTTCGGACTCATCGATACGGTGTGTTCCTTACCGACCTTGTCCAAAGAGGGCACGAACATGCTGAGGCATACGACGAGCCCGACCCAGACCAGGATTATCAGCGGCGCGAACTTGTGCACCGACCGCGCAAACCACGGCATGTGTGGGAGGCCCACGGCTTCGTTTTTGGGCCCCTTAACGGGCTCAGTCGTGGTCATGCGGACTTCACTATGCAGAAGGTTTCGGCGTTCACTCCGTTGACCGACCTTTCGTCCTTGACTACGTCATTCACGATGATTCGGCAGCCGATCTGGTCACCGTCGGTCTGCGCGACCACGTTGACGCTCACCGACGGCAGCGTCGTGATGACCGACAGCGTCCAGGGCAGGGGCACGTTGTCTATCCGCCGCGGCTGGGCGTTGATGTCCAGGTAGTTGATGTTCGCGGTGGACCCGGCCCCGTAGACCTCATAGACCACGTGCTTGGGATTGAACGGCTTGATGTCATCGGCGCTGCCGCTGGTAATCGGGCGGTTGTCGTGACTTCCGAAGACGCTGCGCAGCCGAGTGACGACGAACCCCGCCACCAGAATTACGGCCAGGATGACCAAGGCGATCCATGCTTTTTTCACCGCGTTGGCAACTGCAGTCTTAACCATCGAATCACCTCCCGCTCACCGGGCGCATATGCGCCCATTTGATTGCTTCATAAGACACGCGAAAACGCCCGCCGCCGTGGTTATCCCACTGTTTGCTTTGGTGCGCTAAGTACCTTAGCCGCAGCTGCGGACCCGCGCGCAATACGGTCCTCACGTCCCACCTTCTTCGATTGCGGGCGATCCGGAGCTCAGACCGATACAGGTCGCGGTGAGCACTCGGGCCAGCGCGGACGCGAAATCGATATTCCACTCGGGCGGCAAGGATTCCGGTTCCTCGGCGTAGACGTCAGACAGTCGCTCCGGGGGGTTGGCGATCTGCCAGAAAGCTGCGGCCAAAGAATAAGCGGCGATCAACATGTCGAAGGCGCCCGAACGCCCCAGCACGGGTAACGCGCGCTCGATCGCGTCGGCCAGCGCGATCGCGGCGGCGGCGATGGTCCGCCTGATCTCGACAACCCTTTCGGGATCCACCTCGTGCTCGAGGTGCAGGTGCAGGTTGGCCAGCAGATCACAAAACAGCGGGTCCGCGGCCAGAGCGTTGGCCAGCGTCTCAGCGACCCGCGGCGGCGACATCGGGCCCGGCTCGGCCAACTTTTCGCACACAGTGCCCGACCATCGCACCCAACCTTCGGCGGCGAGGTGCAGCAGTACCTCTTTGTGGGAAGTGAAGTAGCGGCGCACCGCGGAGTAATGGATACCGGCGCGGCCGGCGACGGCGGTCAGCGTTACCGACGCGACACCGGTCTCGACTGCCAGTGATCGCGCGGCCTCGACGAGCGCCGCCGCACGTCGGCGCTTGTTTTCTTCCGTCCGGGCACGCTGAAACGTCAGGGGCGCCACCGGCTGAGGATAACGCACATCATGTGATTTGTATAACGCACATCATGTGATTTGTTGGCAGATCGAGCGGATGCAAGGGCTCTGTTACGCACGTGATATGCGTTACACTTCAGGCGGGCCAGAGGAAGGAATCGGAGCACCGCCAGGCCCATGATTTACTTAGGCAAGGCTTAGTTGCGGTGAAGGCAAGCGGTCGGCGCGACGAACCCGTCCGCGAAGAGGAATGCCGACCGGTAAGGGGATGTCATATTTTCAAGGTGCTGTCCCGGACGTGGATCCCACTGGTCATTTTGGCGGTGGCGGTCGCCGGCGGATTCGTCGTGGACCGAGTCCACGGCTACTTCGGTTCCGAAAAGCGCGCATCGTATGCCGACAGCAACCTGGAGAGCGCCAAGCCGTTCAACCCGAAAGAAATCTCCTACGAAGTCTTCGGCCCACCCGGAACAACCGCCGACATCAGCTATTTCGACGTCAACTCTGATCCGAAGCGTGTCGATGGGGCACCGTTGCCCTGGTCGCTACACATCACCACCACGAAAGCGGCGATGATGGGAGACCTCGTGGCACAAGGAAATAGCGACAGCATTGGTTGCCGCATCGTGGTGGACGGCGTCGTCAAAGCAGAGAAAATCTCCAACGAGGTCAACGCCTTCACCTTCTGCCTGGTGAAGTCCGAGTGAGTACCACGTTCGCCCGACTGCCCGGGGACACGCATGCCGAACGGCCCTTCATCGCAAGGATGCTGCACACCCTCGCGATACCGATCATCCTGTTCTGGCTGGCAATTGCCGTCATCCTCAGTGTGTTCGTCCCATCGCTGGAAGATGTCGGCCAAGAGCGGTCGGTATCCCTGAGCCCTAACGACGCGCCATCGATGGTGGCGATGAAACACATCGGCCACGCGTTCAACGAAGGAGAAACCGACAGTGTGGCGATGATCGTCCTCGAGGGCGAGCAGCCCCTGGGTGACGACGCCCACAAGTTCTACGACACCCTGATGCGCAAGCTGCGCGAAGACAAGGTGCACGTGCTGAGCATCCAGGACTTCTGGGGGGATCCACTCACGGCGGCGGGCGCACAAAGCAACGACGGCAAGGCCGTAACCGTCCAGGTGAATCTCGCCGGTAACCAAG
>NZ_JBKQQD010000004.1:0-21824 GCF_052144515.1 Mycobacterium sp.
GATCCATGGTTTGGGCCTCGCGCCCCGAGATCCCGAAAAACTCCGCGTCAAACTCGGCCGCCTCCGCCAGAAACCCTCCAACGTGGGTATAGGTCTTACCCACCGCATCAGGATCAGGATCAAACAAATCCGCCAGGTTCCAGCCTCGGTCGGTCGGAAACCCCCCGACCCCCTCGGTGCCACTGGCCACCAGATCCCACAACCCCGCGGCCGAATCCACCCCACCGGGGAACCGACACGCCATCCCCACCACCGCTACCGGCTCGTCTGAGCCCACCCGCGATGCCACCGCCGGAGCCGCCGCGACCGACCCGCTCAGTAGCTGGCCCAGGTGGGTGGCCAACTCGTCCGGGGTGGGGTAGTCGAAGGCCAGGGTGGGTGGCAGTGCCAGCTCGGTTTCGGTTTTGAGCCGGTCAAGCAACTCGGTGGCCTTCACCGAGTCAAAACCCAGGTCCTGCAACGGGCAGTCAGGGTCGATGTCATGAGGACTGGGATGGCCCAACACCGTTGCCACCTGCGAGCACACCACCCCAACCAGCAGGTCATGTTGCTGCTGGCGCAGCGTGCGCAGGCGTTGCGCCCACCCCGAGTCGGGCCTGGGGCCCGCAGCGGCGTCAGCGGCCACGCTCTGCACCGGCCGGCGGGTCTGCTTGTCGAGGCGAGTGAACTCATCGCGCAGATACCGCCGCAAACAATCTCTTCGTCTGACCTTGCCGCTTGTGGTGAGGGGAATCGAATGAGGCGGCACCAGAACGAGATCCGCCACACCCAGTCCATGCGACTTCGATATCGCCGAGGTGATTTCACGCCGTACGACGCGCATGGTTTGCAGCGCGGCCTCTTCGGAGTCGGCGCGCATCTTGAGCTCGACGATGGTGACCAGCTTCTCGACGCCGTCATCATCCGGAACCGCTATCGCCACGCAGCGGCCTGCGGTGCTCTCCTGGATCGTCGCCTCGATGTCGTCGGGAGAGTGGTTGCGCCCGTAGACGATCAGGAGATCCTTGATGCGGCCGATGATGAACATCTCGCCGTCGGAGAAGAAGCCCAAGTCTCCGGTTCTCAGCCAAGGCCCTTCGGGCATGCCGGCCGGCGGACCGCCAATCGTCGCGCCGAAGGTGCGTTCTGTCTCTTCAGGTTTCTGCCAGTAGCCGGCAGCGACGTTGTCGCCATGCGTCCAAATCTCACCGACCGTTCCCGCCGGACACTCGATGCTGGTCTCGGGGTCGACGATGCGCACGATCGGCGACTGCGGCGTGCCGTAACTGACCAGCGGCGTACCCTCTCCGCTCGCGCACCGCTTCGCGTGGCCGGCGGTCAGTTCGTCGGATTCGAAGTACACGGTCAGCGTTGGTTGATCCGATTCGCGGGTTGCCACGTATACCGTGGCTTCCGCAAGCCCATACGAGGGCCGTAACGCCCTGGGGTCGAGGTTGAAGCGGGCGAATCGCTCAGCGAAGCGCCGCATCGTCGCGGGTTGTACGCGTTCGGCACCATTGAGAATGTTGCGCACGTCGCCGAGGTCAAGCCCGGCCATATCGTCATCTGATGTTTTTGCCGCCGCCAATTCGAAAGCAATGTTCGGCGCTGCAGAAAATACGCGACTGTTGCGTGCCAGCAATTGCATCCAGCGCGCTGGTCGTTGCAAGAACGACGGCGGACTCGTGACCACACCGTGAAATCCGCCCAGAATCGGGATGAGCATTCCCACTATCAAACCCATGTCGTGGAAGAAGGGCAGCCACGACACGACGGTGGTGTCCGGCGGAACCCCGCCGCGGTCCCGGTAGTAGCTGGTCAGAATTTGTTCGACATTGACCACGATGTTTTCGTGCGAGATCTCGACTCCCGCTGGAGTACGGGTCGACCCGGAGGTGTACTGCAAATACGCGATATCTGGCAGGCTATCGGCCTCGGCAGCGGGTCCGTTCGGGGAGTCCAGGTCCAGCAAATCAACTTCGATGAGTGATGGCGCGGACTCGCCGGGCTTCGACTCGATGTACTCGGCGACGGTGCCGGCGATAGATGACGTTGCGAGAATTGCAGAAGGCGACGCGTCACGAAGGACCGAAATGACACGCTCGTCGTTGGCACCATCCTGCGGAGCCGACAGCGGAATCGCGATCTGACCGGCATGCAATGCGCCGAGAAACGCAACGACGTACTCGAGTCCCTGCGGTGCCAACACCAAAGCGCGGTCACCCGTTGACCCGCAAGCTTTGAGCTCCTGCGCGACGTTCAGAGTTCGTCGATACAGCTGCGACCACGTCAGGCTTTCCGCAACGCCCGCCCAATCCTGCTGGTAATCGACGAACGTGAACGCTGTCTCACCCGGCCGCAGACTCGCACGTTCCCGCAGCACCGCGGGAATGGAAGACTCAATGGCTTTGACGATACCCATTACACGGAGACCTACGTCACGACGCTTCTGAGACGGCTTCCGGCGCCGTGAGCTTTTTGCAAAGGAACGCCGCCAGCCCCTGAATCGTGGTGATATCCGTGGCCGTAATGCGAACCCCCGTTGCCGCTTTGATCTGAGTACGCAGCTCGAGGTTGCCCAGCGAGTCAAGGCCGTACTCGGCGAGGGGACGGTCCGGGTCAATGGTGCGACGCAGGATCACCGTAACCTGGTCGGAGATCAGACGCCGAAGCCGTGTCGGCCACTCCTCCGCCGGCAACGCGTGCAACTCGTCAAGCAGGTCGCCTTTGTCCGTTTGGCCCTTGGCCCGGAACCGCTCAACGAACCGGCTGTGTTGCGCGAGAGCGGTGAGCCATGGCGTTCTGGTGACCGGTGCATACCCGGTGTAGGTGCGGTCGTGGCGCAGCAGCGCCTCGAACGCGTAGGCACCCTCTTCCGGAGTGATCGGGGTTTCGATGGTCATGGCCGTGACAAGGCCGATGTCGGCCCAGGGCCCCCACGCGATCGCCGTGGCCGGAAGGCCTTGAGTCCGCCGCCAGTGGGCGAAGGCGTCCAGCCAGCTGTTGGCCGCCGCGTAGGCCGCGTGGCCCGGCGCACCCACGAGGGCAGCTGCCGAGGAGAACGGGCAGAACCAGTCCAGCGGCTGCCCCGCCGTGGCCTTGTGCAAGTTCCAGGCACCGTAGGCCTTGGGAGCCCAGTCGCGGTCGATCACCTCGTCGGTCATGTTCGCCAGGGTGGCGTCCTCGGCCACGGCGGCCCCATGCAGCACCCCGCGCAATGGAAGCCCGGTCGCAGTCGCGGCCGCCACCAAGCGGTTGGCTGTACCGGGTGCGGTGATATCGCCGCGCGCAACGACGATGTCGCCACCGATCGCCCGGATGAGCTCGATTGTGTCCAGCGCCTTTCGATTGGGCGCCGACCGCGAGTTCAGCACTATCCGGCCACAGCCGGCCGAGGCCATCTTCTCGGCAAGGAAGAGCCCGAGGCCACCCAGGCCGCCGGTGATGATGTAGGAGCCATCGCGCCGGAAAGCCGGTGCCTGTTCGGGCGGCACCACGACTTGGCTGCGCCCGGTGTGGGGGATGTCGAGCACAAGCTTTCCGGTGTGCGCTGCTGCGCCCATCAAGCGAATAGCCTCGGCCGCGTCGGCAAGCGGGTACCGGCTGCTTTGCGGCAGCGGCAACTCGCCGTCTGCGACTAGCTGGTACACCTTGCCGAGCAGAACGCCGACCCGCTGCGGGTGGCTGGTTGCCATCAGCGCCAGATCGACGTAGTGGAAGGTGAGGTTGCGGCGGAATGGGAACAATTCGAGCCGGTTGTTTGCGTAGACGTCGCGTTTGCCGATCTCCACGAATCGTCCGCCGACGGACAGCAGTTCCAGTCCGGCACGTTGTGCGCCGCCAGTCACAGAATTGAGCACGATGTCGACGCCGTATCCGTCGGTGTCGTGGCGGATCAACGCGGCGAACTCTGTGCTGCGGGAGTCGTAGACATGCGTAATTCCCATGTCGCGCAAGAGGTCTCGACGCTCTGGGCTGCCGGCGGTCGCGAAGATCTCGGCTCCCGCCGCCCGGGCGATCGCGATCGCGGCCTGGCCCACGCCGCCGGTGGCGGAGTGAATCAAGACCCGGTCGCCGACAGCGATCCTGGCCTGGTCGTGCAGCGCATACCAGGCGGTGGCGTGCGCGGTGCTAGTGGCGGCTGCCTGGTCGTCGGTCAGCCCGGGCGGGAGCGTGACGGCGACTCGGGCATCGCACGTGACGAAGGTCGCCCAGCAGCCATTTTCCGAGAAACCGCCCACGCGGTCACCGACTCGATGGTTGGTGACGTCGGGTCCGACCGCGGTCACCACGCCCGCGAAATCGGTGCCCAACTGCGGCAGCTGCCCCTCGAAGTCGGGGTATCGGCCGAACGCAACCAGCACATCGGCGAAGTTGACGCTCGATGCGGTGACCGCGACCTCGATCTGTCCGGGACCCGGCGGAACCCGTTCGAAAGCAACAAGTTCCATTGTTTGCAAGTCGCTGGACGTCCGGATCTGCAGGCGCATGCCGTCGTGCTCGTGGTCCACCAGGGTGGTGCGCCGCTCCTCGGGGCGCAGCGCAGTGGAGCACAAGCGCGCCGCGAACCACTCGTTATTCCGCCACGCGGTCTCATCCTCGTCGGATCCGCTCAGCAGTTGGCGCGCCAACTGGTCGGCTTCGGTCTGCTCGTCCACATCGATGTGGGCGGTGCGCAGGTGCGGGTGCTCGGCGCCGATCACCCGCAGCAGGCCGCGTAGCCCGCCCTGCTCGAGATTGACGGAGTCGCCGGACAGCACCGCTTGAGCGTCCCTGGTGATGACATACAGTCGGGGCGACTTGCCTTCGATGTCTGGCAGCTCGCGGGCGATGCGCACCAAATGCTGAATGTACTGACCGCCGAGGACGGCAGATTCCTCGTCGGGCTGGCCGTTCCTCGGACCGGTGAGTACGACCACACCGGCGATTGCCTGTTCGCCGAGGTGACCGCGCAGCCTCCGGGCAGTAGTCACGTGGTCCTCATGCTGCGGCCAGCACATAGCCGTGCATTCCGCACCCTGCAGCTTCAACGCATCCGTTAGCTCGGTCGCCACCACATCAGCAGTGGGGGACGTGCTGATGAGCAGCCATCTTCCGGCATCGCTGAGGTCCGCCTCGGGCAGTGTTCGCTGTTGCCATTCGATGGTCAACAACCGCTCGTTCATCAGGCGATCCTGGTTTCCGCTCATGGAAGCCCCGGTGCTGATTTGCAATCCGCGCACCTCGAGCAGGACCGTCCCCTGCTCGTCGAGCACATCAAGGTCCGCTTCGATCCCGGCCGCGTCGGCTTGGGTCACCCTCGTGTAGCAGCAGTGGGCCGTGCGGGCAGACGCGTAGGCACGCAGCCTGCGCACGCCTAACGGCACCAGCAGACCGCCGCTGCCCGCGCCTTGGACGGCGGGATGAGCCCCGGTCGACTGGAAACAGGCGTCCAGCAGAGCGGGATGAATTCCGTACGCACGCTGCTGCGAACGAATCGAACCGGGCAGCGCGACTTCGGCCAGCACCGTGCTGTCCGGCCCGTCAGAAACGTACGCGGCGACCAGACCGCCGAAAGCGGGACCATACTGCACATCCTGCTCGGCGCACCGCTTCGCGATCTCTTCCAAATCCACGTCGGATAAGTGGGTGGCGCGCAAGGCGGTCAGGTCGTATACAGGTGGCTGGTGCTCGTCCTCGACGGCTCGTAGGACCGCGCTGGCCCGCCTCTGGTGTTGCCCATCCTGGTGGGTCTCCACCGCGAAGGTGACGACGCCGGGCACCTCAACCGATGCGACGGCGCCGACCGGGGTCTCTTCATCGAGTAGCAGCATTTGCTCGAAGCGGATGTCGCCGACTTCGGACGCCTCGCCGAGAACTGTGCGAGCCGCGGCCAATGCCATCTCGCAGTAGGCGGCCCCTGGAAGAACGGCCACGTTGTGTATCTGGTGGTCGCCCAGCCACGGCTGCGCCCCGGTGCCGACCTCGCCCTGCCAAACGTGGCGCTCCGGCTCCTCCTGCAATTGCACGTGCGCCCCCATCAGCGGATGCACCGCAACCGTGCAATCGCCGCGCGCCCGCGAATCCTGACCGCCGGCGGCCAAGAGCAGGGGACGGTTACTCCATGTCGGTAGCGGCGCGTCCACCAGTCGACCCTGGGGGTAGAGCACCGAGAAGTCGATCGCGGCACCGGCGCTGTGCAGATCCGCCAGGAAGTCGCGCAGCCCGTGCGGCAGCTCCTGCTCGCGGCGCATGGCGGAGAGAGCGGCCAGCGGCATGCCGAGGCTTCGCGCTGTTTGCTCGACAGCATGGGTGAGTAGCGGGTGCGGGGCCAACTCCGCGAATACCCGGTAGCCGTCTTCCAACGCCGCTTGCACGGACGCGGCGAATCGCACCGTGTGCCGAAGATTGTCGGCCCAGTACCAGGCATCGCACTCGGGTTCGTCGCGCGGGTCGAACATGGTCGAGGAGTAGAAGGGAACTTCCGGTGTCTTGGGGTTGAGCTCGGCCAGCACATCGGTCAGTTCGTCGAGGATCGAGTCGACTTGCGGGGAGTGTGATGCGACGTCAACGGCCACCTCTCGGGCCATGACCTCACGCTGCTCCCAGGTCGCGACCAGATCGCGCACCGTCTCGGTGGCCCCGCCGATCACAGTGGACTGCGGTGATGCCACCACGGCCACCACCACCTCGTCGTTGACGCCACGTGCCATCAGTTCCGAAAGCACTTGCTGGGCGGGCAGTTCCACCGACGCCATCGCCCCGGAACCAGCGATCGTCGACATCAACCGGGAGCGGCAGCAGATCACCCGCACCCCGTCTTCCAGAGACAACGCGCCCGCCACGACCGCTGCCGCGGCCTCTCCCATCGAGTGGCCGATCACCGCGCCCGGCCGCACCCCGTAGGACGTCATCGTGGCCGCGAGCGCGACCTGCATGGTGAACAGCGCGGGTTGAACCCGATCGATGCCGGTCACCGTGTCGGGCGCCGAGATCACCTCGGTTACCGAGAACCCGGACTCCGCGGCGATCAAAGGCTCTGCTTCCGCGACGGTCGCTGCGAACACCGGTTCGGTCGCGAGCAGGTCAGCGCCCATTGCCGCCCACTGCGAACCCTGCCCGGAGAACACCCATACCGGTCCGCGATCGTCCTGCCCGACCGCGGCCGGATACGGAAATTCACCGTTGGCGACCTCGCGCAAACTGTCGGCCAACCCCTCGGCACTGCCCGCGATGACCGCTGTGCGAACCGGCCGGTGCCCACGTCGGCGGGTAAGCGTGTAGGCCAGATCCGATGCCACCAGGTCCGACGCGCGCGCGTCGACCCAGTCAGCAATGCGCGCTGCGGTCTGCCGCAATCCGTCGGCCGAGGTCGACGACAGCGGGAAGATCAGCGGGCTGTCGATGGCGGGAGCGGTTTGCGCGTCGTTCGGCACAACCGTCGTCGGAGCTTGCTCCAATATGGCGTGCACGTTGGTTCCGGAGAACCCGTACGACGACACCGCCGCGCGCCGGACCTTTTGTTGACCGTTTTCTGATGGCCACGGCGTGTTCACCCGCGGCACAAAGAGGTTGGTCTTGATCTGGGCCATCTCATCAGGCAGCTGGGTGAAGTGCAGATTCTGCGGGACCACACCGTGCTGCAGGGCGAGGACCGTCTTCATCAGACCCAGCGCTCCAGCGGCCGACTGGGTGTGTCCGAAGTTGGTCTTCACCGATGCAAGCGCGCAGGGGTGATTGGTGCCATACACTTCGGCGAGGCTCGCGTATTCGATGGGGTCACCCACGGGGGTGCCAGGGCCGTGCGCCTCCACCATGCCGATGCTGCTTGGGTCGACGCCGGCGGCGGCCAATGCCGCGCGATACACCTCGACCTGTGCGGGTTCCGACGGCGTCACGATATTCACCGTGTGACCGTCTTGGTTGACGGCCGTCCCGCGTATCACTGCAAGGATCCTGTCGCCATCGGCCAGCGCATCCGGCAATCGCTTGAGCAGCACCACGACGCAACCCTCGCCGGTCACGAAACCGTCCGCGGCGACGTCGAACGCACGGCAGCGTCCGGTCGGAGATAACATGCCGATGGCGGACCCCGACGCGGCTTTGCGGGGTTCAAACATCACCGAGGCTCCGCCCGCCAGCGCAATGTCGCTTTCGGCGTCGTGCAGGCTGCGGCAGGCCAGGTGGATAGCTGTCAGGCCAGAAGAGCACGCGGTATCTACCGTCATCGCCGGACCGCGCAGCCCCATGGCGTAGGCGATTCGCCCGGAGCCCATGGCGAAACTGTTGCCCATGTATCCGTACGGCCCCTCCAAGGCCTCGGCGTCGGCGTGCACCAATTGGTAGTCGTCGTGCATCAATCCCACGAACACGCCGGTCCGCGCGGCGGCCAGTGCTTCGCGAGTCAGGCCGCCGTGCTCCATGGCCTCCCACGAGGCTTGCAGGAGCAGACGGTGCTGCGGGTCCATCGCGGTCGCTTCTTTCTCATTGATCCCGAAGAACTCGGGATCAAAGTCAGCGACGTCATCCAGGAAAGCTCCCCACTTACACACCGAC
Organism: Mycobacterium sp.; assembly: GCF_052144515.1. GTDB lineage: Bacteria > Actinomycetota > Actinomycetes > Mycobacteriales > Mycobacteriaceae > Mycobacterium. The sequence continues at coordinate 8,515 of NZ_JBKQQD010000004.1, forward strand.
CGCCCGGGCACGCCCGGCTCGGGGTCGTAGTACTCGTCGGCGTCCCAGCGGTCGGCCGGCACCTCGGTGATCAGGTCGTCGCCGCGCAGCAACGCCTCCCACAACCGCTGCGGGGAGTCGATGCCTCCCGGAAGCCGACAACCCATGCCGATGACGGCAACCGGCGTAACACGTGGCTGTTCCAAGACCTTTACCTCTTCTTAGCAATCTTCAAGTTCATATCGCTGTGGCAGGCTCATCTCAGGAGCCTTATGAGACATCGCCCAATTTCGTTACAAGCTGGGAGCATTGCCGCAGCCAGCATCGACCCACCGCCCCCCACATCGAAGCCAATTTGTTTGTGCGCTTTATGCAGCGTAGCTGTTTACCTGGACGGATGTGCCAAAATCTTGCGAACGTACCAAAAAATTTACGCTGTCTTTGCTGAACTCGGAGGGCCGGCCGCACCAAGCTGTGATTGACCCATCAATCAACAACGCTTTTAGCCCGTTCACGGGCTTGTCGGCGCCGAGTCGGGGCGTTGGAAGCGCCCATCGTCGGGAAGCTTGCTGACCCGGGGCGTCGGCGATGCCGATGCGCTGCTGGGGTCGTGGGCCGCGGGCTGAGCTGCACCGATCTCGGGCGAATAGCCGACATAACGCCAGCGTGCTGAAACCGACGTTGTCCCCGAGAGTCTTGAGGCGGCGTGTCCGCGAGCCCTCGGTAGGCATCCTGGCCGGCGAGCCCGGGCTTTGCCCGGTAGCCAGAGACCGCCGGGAGGCGATTGTTTGATCCCGCGATGCGGAACGCCCGTGGTGGCATGGGTCGCGACCGATACGGCCAGCAGGACGGGAACGGAACTTTGCTGGCGGGCAGCGTCAGGCAGCGTCAACGACCGGAATGCCGGCCGCGGGACGGCCCCCGGGCCCTGGACGAGTAGCCGCCGGCGCAGCCGAAAATTGACGAACGTGTAAGACTCGAAGTCCGCTGTGCCGCCGTGACTGTAGCGTGATTTGCATCACGGGATTTTGTCCGAAATCGGAAAACTAAAAAATCTCTCAAAGAATTATCTTCACCTAATCAGAACGGTTGCCGTTGAAGCTGAGCGCCGTTACGCGCGTCCTCCATCTCGGTGCGGCCCTCGCCGACGCGGACACACACGGATCTCATCGCGTCGAGGTACCGCGCGACTGAGTCATGGGCGATCGGGTTGTCTGGGAAGGACGCCGTCATCGTGGTCTCGTCGTGGAATTTATTGACCCACATGCACACCCGGGCGGCGATCTTGCCATCGGTGAACACCCTGGTATTGGCTCGGCCCAGCTGTGTCGCGATGACGGCGGAAAGCGGTGGGACGCCCGCATCGAGGAACGACAACATGGGAAAGCCTCCTCGAGAGGGGGGTTTCTCAAGCCAGGGCGCCAGCTCCAACACGCGCTCGAACGGCACATTGGCCAGATGGGTGCTCGAATCGAATGAACCCTGGGCGGCACGCGCGGTCTCACTGAATGACGAGGCGACCGGCAGGCTCAGCGGAATGTGGCCGATGAACCAGCCGCTGGTCACAAATTCCGCCGGGGTGCTGCGGGTGCCGGCGGGCGTGACCGCGTAGTAGGTCTCAGCACCGGTGAGGTCGTATTCGGCGAGGGCAGCGCACGCGAACACCCCGCCGCTGAACCGGGCGCCGGCGTTCGTGCAGGCAGCTTCGAAGCCGGCGGTTTGGCGCGCGTCCATCAGCTGTAGCGACAGCACGGCACCGGCAGCGAGCCGCGATGTGTCGCCGAGCGGCAAGGGGAAACGGGGGAGGGATCCGGCGTTGTGCTCGAAGAATTCGATCCATTGGCGTATCTCCGGGGATTCCAGGGTCAAGGCGGAGGTGTATGCGCGCTCGCGCAGGCAGTACTCGGCATGGCTGCCGACCTCTGGCAGTGGAATGGGGACTCCGCCGTCCATCAGGACGTCGTACATCGACCGGATCTCCACAAATATGGTGCCGATGAATGCCGCGTCGAAGTGCAAGTGGTCGATACTGATACACAGCGTGAAGTGGTCATCGCGCTGAATGATCGCGAACCTGAAACAATCCCACTCCACCGGGCCGGGCGTGGTCAAAACGTAGTCTTGCCATTGTTGTGGCGTCATCGCGCCATGCTCGACCGGAATCAACTCGATGTCGGCGGGATCGCCGATGGTGTGCCGGACAATGTGCTGGGTGTCGGTGAATTCAAACCAGCTGCGGTAGGTGTCGTGGCGGCGTAGGTGCGAATTGATGACGTAGGTCATCGCGCGGATATCGCACTGACCGGGAAAGTCCAGGGCGGCGACCAGAAGCCGCGACATGTCCAGGCCGCGCGCGGTCTGCTCGCGAAAGCCACGCAGATGCCGGGCCTGGATGTAACTGGGCGGCACGGCACTTATCGGCGCATGTCGTGCCTTCTCGAGCGTTGCCGGCGAGGTATGCCAAAGCCACACCGAACCGGGAGCGGGAACCCAGTTGCTGACGCTTTCCAAACCCATATTGCCCAAGACAAGCACTTCAGCTCCTAAAGTTGCGCCACTGCAGCAGGTTTCACGTCAGCAGGGTTTGCGGCCGCGAGTTTTTCACAGAGGCGATCGGCCAAATCCCGGACTGTGGTGATGTCGGTGGAGGCGGAGCGGATACCGGTTTCAGTTTCGATACGGGTGCGCAGTTCGAGATTGCCCAGTGAATCGAGTCCGTAGTCGGCGAGCGGACGGTCAGGGTCAACGGTTCGGCGCAAGATCAGGCCGACCTGCTCGGAGACCAGACGACGAAGCCGACTGGGCCACTCTTCCGGGGGAAGGTTGGTGAGCTCGGCACGGAGTTTGCGGCTATCGGATCGATCTGACCCGGTGGATCGGAACGCCGCGGCGAACTGGCTGCGCTGGGCCAGTGAGGTCAGCCACGGGGATCCGGTGATCGGGGCATAACCGCAGTAGGCGCGCTTGTGGCGCAGCAGTGCCTCGAATGCGTATGCGCCGTCGTCGGGGGTGATCATCGCGGTGTCGCCGCTTTCCGCAAGGCTTGCGCCGCGGCCGATTTCGGCCCAGGCGCCCCAGGCGATGGCGGTGGCCGGAAGGGCCTGAGCGCGCCGCCAGTGGGTGAAGCCGTCCAGCCAGCTGTTGGCCGCCGCGTAGGCGGCCTGGCCCGGAGAGCCCAGCAAGGCGGCGGCCGAGGAGAACGAGCAGAACCAATCCAGCGGCTGGTCAATGGTGGCCCGGTGCAGGTGCCAGGCGCCGTGCACTTTGGGCGCCCAGTTGCGGTCGATCAGCGCGTCGGTGATGTTGGTGAGGGTGGCGTCCTCGACCACCGCGGCCGCGTGCAGCACGCCGCGCAACGGCAGCCCGGTGGCGGTTGCGGTGGTCACCAGCCGCTGCGCCGTGCCGGGGTGGGTGATGTCGCCACGCACCACCACGACGTCGGATCCGGTGGCGCGGACGAGTTCGATTGTCTCCGCGGCTTTTTGGTCGGGCGCGGACCGGGAGGCCAGTACAATCCGGCCCGCGCCGCCGGCGGCCATCTTCTCGGCCAGGAACAGCCCGAGGCCGCCCAGGCCGCCGGTGATGATGTAAGCGCCGTCGGGCCGGACAACTCCGACCCGTTCGGGCGGCAGCACTACAGTGCTGTGCCCGGTCTGCGGGATGTCCAGGATGAGTTTGCCGGTGTGCTCGGCGGCGCTCATCGCCCGGATCGCGGTCGCCGCCCCGGTGAGCGGATAGTGGGTGCTTTGGGGCATCGGCAGCGTGCCCTCGGCGGTGAGCCGGTAGACGGTGGTCAGCAATTCGCGGATTTGGGCGGGATGGGTGACCGACATCAGCCCCAAGTCGACGGCGTAGAACATCAGGTTGCGGCGGAACGGGAAAAGTCCCAGCCGAGTGTCGCCGTAGATATCGCGCTTGCCTATCTCGACGAATCGACCTCCGAAGGACAACAACTTGATCCCGGCGCTCATGGCCGCTCCGGTCAGGGAGTTGAGCACGATGTCGACGCCATAGCTGTTGGTGTCATCACGGATCCGCTCGGCGAACTCGATGCTGCGTGAGTCGTATACATGCTCAATACCCATGTCGCGCAATAGCTCTCGGCGCTTCGGGCTGCCGGCCGTGGCGAAGATCTCGGCCCCCGCGGTCCTGGCTATTGCGATCGCCGCTTGTCCCACCCCGCCGGTCGCGGAGTGAATCAGCACCTTGTCTTTGGCCTTGATGCGGGCCAGTTCGTGCAGCCCGTACCAGGCGGTGGCGTGCGCAGTGGTCACCGCGGCGGCCTGGGCGTCGGTCAGGCCCGGTGGAACCGCCGTGGCAAGGCGGGCATCGCAGGTGACAAACGAGCCCCAGCACCCGGCCGATGTCATGCCGCCCACGCGGTCCCCGACCCGGTGATCGGTGACGTCGGGCCCGACCGCGGTCACCACGCCAGCGAAATCGGTGCCAAGCTGGGGCGAATGCTCATCGATAAGCCCGTCGAGGCTGGGGTAGCGGCCGAATGCGACCAGCACGTCGGCGAAGTTGACGCTGGACGCGCTGACGGCGACCTCGATCTGGCCGGGACCCGGCGGCACCCGGTCGACCGCCGCGAGTTCCATCGTTTGCAAGTCGCCGGGCGTGCGGATCTCTAGACGCACACCATCATGCCGGTGGTCGGCGACCGTGGTTTCCCGCTCGTCCGGGCGCAGTGGCGCCGGACACAGCCGGGCGGTGTACCACTCGTCGTTGCGCCAGGCGGTCTCGTCCTCGTCGGATCCGGTCAGCAGTTGGCGTGCCAGCTGCTCGGGATCGGTTCGCTCGTCGACATCGATATTCGTGGGGCGCAGGTACGGGTGCTCTGCGCCGATCACCCGCAGCAGACCACGCGACCCGGCCTGCTCGAGGTTGACGGCGTCGTCGCTGAGCACCGTTTGTGCGCTCCTGGTCACCAGATACAGGCGCGGCGCCTGGCCGGAGACCCCGGGCAGCTCGCGGGCGACGCGCACCAGACGCTGGACGCAATCGCTGCCGTAAGCGGCGCCCCGCGGATCGGGTGCGCCGTTGCACGGAGGCGCCAGCACGACCACGCCGGTGAATCCATCCATGATGTGGCTCGCCTCATCGGCATGCTGTGACCAGCACATGGCTACGCATTCCGCGCCGTGCTGCTTCAGCGCGTCGATCAAGCCGGGTGCCAGCGTATCTTCGGCACTCGAAGTGTCGGGAATGCTTATCAGCAGCCACTTTCCAGCGTCGGGGGCCGTGACGCCGGGTAGTGCGCACCGTTGCCACTCGATGGTGAGCAGCCGTTCGTTCAGCAGACGATCGCGGTCGGCGGTTTCGGAGGCCCCGGTGCCCATCAGCAGTCCACGCGCGACCAGTAGCACGGTCCCGCGCCCGTCGATCACCTCGATGTCGGCCTCGACGTTTGTGCCGCACGCGGTCACCCGCGTCAGGCAATAGCGCGCGTTGCGGGTCGACGCGTAGGAACGCAACCGCCGCACGCCCAGTGGCAGCAGCAGACCACCGTTCCCGAGAGCCTGTACGGCAGGGTGGGCCGCGACGGATTGGAAGCAGGCATCCAGCAGCGCGGGATGCACGCCATAGCTGCCGTGTTGTGTGCGGATCGTGCCCGGCAGCCCGACCTCGGCCAGCACGGTGCTCACCGGGCCTTCCGGAACATGGGCGGCGGTCAGCCCGGTGAAGGCGGGACCGAACCGCACACCCCGTTCGGCGAACCACGCCCGCAGTTCGTTGCCGTCCGCGCGGCGAGAATGGGCCGACAGCAGGGCGGCTATGTCGTGGGTGGGGGGCTGATTTTCCGGGGTCGCCGCGCGCAGGACCGCACTGGCCCGCTGCAGCTTTTCGCCGTGCTGCTCGGTCCCCACGACGAAGTCGGCGACACCGGGCGCTTCGACCGACGCGACGGTGCCCACCGAGGTCTGGTCGTGCAGCAGCAGCATCTCCTCGAAGCGGAGGTCGCGAACCTCGGACTGCTCGCCCAGGACTCGGTGCGCCGCGGCCAACGCCATCTCGCAGTAGGCAGCCCCGGGAAGCGCTGCCACGTCATGGATTTGGTGGTCGCACAACCAGGGCAGCGCGGCGGTGCCGATCTCGCCCTGCCAGGCATGGCGCTCCGGTTCCTCCATCAGCCGCACGTATGAGCCCAACAGCGGATGTGCTGCAACCGAATTGGCGATCGGCAGCTGGCGAGTCCGATGCTCAGGAGCCAGTAGCAGCGGCCGGTTCGCCCACGCTGGCAGGGGCGCATCCACCAACTGCCCGCCGGGACACAGCACCGAGAAGTCAACCGCGGCGCCCGCGCTGTGCAGCTCGGCCACCAAACTGCGCAACCCTTGCGGCAGCGGTTGCTCGCGTCGCATCGCCGCCACGGCGGCGACCGGGACGTCAAGACCTTGGGCGGTCTGCTCGACGGCGCGCGTCAGCAGCGGGTGCGGGGACAGTTCGGCGAACACCCGGTGCCCGTCCTCGAGGGCCGCCCGCACCGCCGCACCGAACCGCACCATGTGACGCAGGTTGTCCGACCAGTAGCGGGAATCGCATGCCGGGCGCTCGCGAGGGTCGAACAGGGTCGCGGAGTAGTAGGGAACCTTGGGCTTCATCGGGGCGATGTCGGTCAGCAGCGCAGACAGCTCGGCGAGGATGGGATCGACCTGCGCCGTGTGCGATGCGACGTCGACGGCTACCTCGCGCGCCGTTACGTCGCGAGCTTCCCATGCGGCGACGAGTTCGCGAACCGTCCGGGTGGCGCCCCCGATCACGGTGGAGTTCGGCGACGCCACCACGGCGACCACGACGTCCTTGACGCCGCGACTCGCCAGTTCCTCGCGAACTCGCGCGGCCGGCAGTTCTACCGACGCCATCGCGCCGATACCGGCGACGCGGGTGCACAGGCGGGACCGCCGGCAGATGACGCGCACGCCGTCTTGCAGCGAAAGTGCGCCCGCGACAACGGCTGCCGCCACCTCACCGAGGGAATGGCCGATGACCGCGGCGGGGCGGACCCCGTAGGACTTCATCGCGGCCGCCAGCGCGACCTGCATGGCGAAGAGGGTCGGCTGCACGCGGTCGATCCCGGTCACGGTGTGAGCCGCGGTGATCGCTGCGGTCACCGAGAAGCCGGATTCTTCTGCGATCAACGGCTCGGCGGCGGCCACCGTCGCGGTGAAGACCGGTTCGGTGCCGAGCAGGTCGGCGCCCATCTGAGCCCACTGCGAACCTTGCCCGGAGAACACCCACACCGGTCCGCGGTCGTCTTGACCCACGGCGGGCATGTAGGGCACGTGATTGGACGAGCCGTCGGCGATTTCCCGCAACGCCTCGCCCAGCTCGGTGTGGGTGGCAGCGACCACGCAGGTACGCACCGGTCGGTGGGCGCGTCGGCGTGCCAGCGTGTAGGCCAGATCGGCCGGTGCCACCGACGTGTCGTCCGCCCAGTCGGCCAGCCGACGGGCTGTCCGGCGTAACGCGTCGGCCGAGGTGGCCGACAGCGCAAACAACAAAGCACCGGCCGGCCCGGATGGGGTTACTCGGTTGTGCGGGGGAGCCTGCTCGAGAACGGCGTGCACGTTGGTGCCCGACATGCCATATGACGAGACCGCCGCGCGCCGTGGCGCTGTGCCGTCCTGGGCTGGCCACGGCGTAATCTGCTGCGGCACAAAAAGTTTGGTTTCGATCTGGGCAAGCTCATCGGGGAGCCGAGTGAAGTGCACCATCGGCGGCACCAGGCCATGCTGCAACGACAGGACTGCTTTGACCAATCCCACCACGCCCGCGGCGGCCTCGGGATGACCCAGATTGCTTTTGGCCGACGCCAGCGCGCAGGCTCGGTCGATGCCGTAAACCTTTGCCAGGCTTGCGAATTCGATCGGATCACCAACGGGGGTGCCGGTGCCGTGCGCCTCGACCATGCCGACAGTGCCGGCGTCGACACCGGCCGCCGACAAGGCCGCGCGATACGCCACCACCTGCGCATCCAGGGACGGGGTGGAAATGTTCTCGGTGCGTCCGTCCTGGTTGGTTGCGGTGCCACGCAGCACGGCGAGGATCCGGTCGCCGTCGCTGAGCGCGTCGGGCAGCCGCTTGAGGAGCACCACGGCGCAGCCCTCGGAACGAACGAACCCGTCGGCCGACGCGTCGAATGCGCGGCACCGTCCGGTGGGGGACAACATGCCCAGCGCCGAAGCGGACGCATACAGCTGCGGTTCCATCATGACCATGCAGCCGCCCGCCAGGGCCAGATCGCTCTCGCCGTCGTTGAGACTGCGGCAAGCCATATGTACCGCAAGCAGACTCGACGAACACGCCGTGTCCACGGTCAGCGCGGGACCGCGCAGCCCCATTGCGTACGAGACCCTTCCGGAGCCCATGCTGAACGGGAGTCCGGTGAAACCGTACGGGTCTTCCAGGGCATTGGCCTGCCCGGTGACAAACGAGTAATCGCCATGGGCCAAACCCACGAACACACCGGTAAGCGAGCCGGCCAACGACGTCGGCGCCAGGCCGGCGTGTTCTACGGCCTCCCATGAGGCCTCCAGGAGCAAGCGGTGCTGCGGATCCATCGCGGTCGCTTCTCGCTCGCTGATGCCGAAGAACTCCGGATCGAAGCCTGCGACGTCGTCGAGGAAGCCGCCCCAGCGCGACACGGACCGGCCGGGCACGCCCGGCTCGGGGTCGTAGAACTCGTCGGCGTCCCAGCGGTCGGCGGGAACCTCGGTGATCGCGTCGTCGCCGCGCAGCAATGCCTGCCACAACGTGTCGGGGGAGTCGATACCTCCGGGCAGCCGGCACGCCATGCCGATCACGGCAACCGGAGTGACCCGCGGCTTATCCACGCTGCACCCCACGTCTTCGAACCAGTGCTTTGCCGCCGAACGCCGCGGCGCCACACCCGACCACGCTGAACAGCAGGGTATCGGCTCAGTGGCCGTTCGAGAGCCAGCCACGCCGCGTGCCGAGCGAGGGCGCAACGGATTTGCTGGTCCGTGTCGTCAGGGCATCGGGGCAACTGACGATTGGCCGGCGCGTCAATAGCTCTTACTGTGCTGGTATGCCGGACGGCGGAGTGCGCACATCATGACAACATCCGGAATACCCCGACTGCCGCTGGACGAGGCCAAGGCCGCGGCCGACGAGGCGGGCGTGCCCGACTACATGGCCGAGCTCAGCATCTTCCAGGTGTTGCTGCACCATCCGGTACTGGCGCGGACCCTCAACGATCTGCTCGCCTCGATGCTGTGGCACGGCGCCCTCGACTGGCGGCTGCGTGAGCTGGTGATCATGCGCATCGGCTGGCTGACCGCATGCGATTACGAATGGACCCAGCACTGGCGCGTCGCTTCGGGACTCGGTGTGCCGGCGAACGACCTGCTCGGCGTGCGCGATTGGCGCGTGTACGAGGGTTTCGGGCCCACCGAGCGGGCGGTCCTGGCGGCCACCGACGACGTGGTGCGCGACGGCGCGGTGAGCGCCGATAGCTGGGCGGCCTGTGAGCGCGAATTGGGGGGCGACAGAACGGTTCTCATTGAACTCGTCACCGCGATCGGCGCGTGGCGAATGGTTGCCTCGATCCTGCGCAGCCTCAACGTCCCGCTGGAGGACGGCGTGGCCAGCTGGCCGCCCGACGGCCGATCTCCCTGACGGGCGCCGAGCCACCTCGAGGGATCCCGATGTGACCTCTGTCATACTTCCGAGATGGCACAATCCACGTCAATCCTGGACCGCGTCTGGCAGCGCCCCTTCTTCTAGAAGCTCAATCAGAGGTTTGCGAAGTATGCCTACATGATTTTGACGCGCTGGGTCAGCCGTGACGACGTGCTGTTCCTCAACTTCGCCTATGAAGAGAATCCGCCGATGGGTCTGGAGCTTGAAGCCTCCGACGAGCGGGACAGGGGCTGCATCGAGCTCTACCACGCGACGGCGAGCCAGGTGGATCTCACCGGCAAGAAGGTGCTGGAGGTCGGGCGCGGTCACGGCGGCGGCGCCTCCTACATCAAGCGCTATCTGGGTCCGGCGTCCTACACCGGACTGGACCTGAACCCATCCGGTATCGCGTTCTGCAAAAAGCGGCACATGCTGCCGGGCCTGGATTTCGTGCAGGGCGATGCCCAGGACTTGCCGTTCCCCGACCAGTCCTTTGACGCGGTGGTCAATGTCGAATCCGCGAATTACTACCCTGACCAGGCCGCCTTTTTCAGCGAGGTGGCCCGCGTGCTGCGCCCGGGAGGCCATTTCCCGTACACCGACTGCCAGCCCGCCGCCGGTGTCGAGGTCTGGGAGGCCACGCTGGCCAACGCACCGCTGCGCAAGCTTTCGCAACGCGATATCAACGCCGAGACCATTGCGCGGCATGGAAATGTATTCGCAACACTGGGTGGACACCATCGAGCGGCGCGCGCCGTTCTTCTTGCGGAACACTCTTCGCGACGGCGCCCCGGTGGCGGGCGGGAAGCATTATCAGGGCCTGAAAGCAGGGACAACCACGTACCGGGTCCATCTCTTTGTCAAAGATGAGGCGGCGTCCGCCTAACACCTGGCGGCCCGTGGAATATGTTGCGCCCGAACATATTCGAAAGCTCGGGCGATGCCGTAGCGTAGTCGATTGACATAACAATCAATAACTTTTAGCGTCGTGCTAATGCGAACCAGAGTCGCCGAACTGCTCGGCGTTGAATTTCCGATCTGCGCTTTCAGTCACTGCCGCGATGTCGTGGCCGCGGTGTCCAATGCGGGCGGCTTCGGGATCCTCGGCGCCGTCGCGCACAGTCCCGAGCGGCTGCACAACGAGCTGACCTGGATCGAGGAACAGACCGGCGGCAAGCCGTACGGGGTCGACTTGCTGCTGCCACAAAAGTATGTCGGCGCAGAGCAGGGCGGAATCGACGCGGGCCAGGTCTCCGAGCTATTTCCCGAGGAGCACCGCGCGTTCCTGGACGACTTGCTGGTCCGCTACGGCATCCCCGTATCGACCGAGTCGGCCGACCGGCCGCGTACGTCGCGCGGCGGCGGGCTCAACATCTCGCCCAAGGGCTACGAGCCGCTGCTCGACGTGGCGTTCGACCATGACATCCGGCTGATCGCCAGCGCGCTCGGTCCGCCGCCTTCCGATCTGGTCGACCGCGCCCACGACCATGACGTGCTGGTGGCCGCCCTGGCCGGCACGACGCAGCACGCGCGACGGCACGCCGCCGCCGGTGTCGACCTGATCGTGGCGCAGGGCACCGAGGCCGGTGGTCACACCGGCGAGGTGGCGACCATGGTGCTGGTCCCCGAGATCGTGGACGCGGTGGCGCCGACGCCCGTCCTGGCCGCCGGCGGGATCGCCCGCGGCCGTCAGATTGCCGCGGCCTTGGCGTTGGGCGCTGAGGGTGTGTGGTGCGGCTCGGTCTGGCTGACCACCGAGGAAGCCGAGACGGCGCCGGTGGTCAAGGACAAGTTCTTGGCCGCGAGCTCCTCGGACACGGTCCGGTCGCGGTCGATGACCGGCAAGCCGGCGCGGATGCTGCGCACCGCCTGGACCGACGAGTGGGACCGGCCCGACAGTCCGGCCCCCCTGGGCATGCCGCTGCAGACGGCGCTGATCACTGATTCGCAGGTGCGCATCAACCAGGCGGCCAGCCAACCTGGCGCCAAGGCCCGCGAGCTGGCGACGTATTTCGTCGGCCAGGTCGTCGGCTCGCTCGACCGGGTGCGGCCAACGCGCGCCGTGGTCCTCGACATGGTCGAGGAGTTCATCGACACCATCGGGCGGCTCGAGTCCCTGGTCGATAGGTAATCCGAGTGAGCACCCGCCGGCGCCGCACTGTCAGTGCCGAGGACAAGTCGCGGCTGCGCGACGAGATCATGGCGGCTGCTAAAGAAGTGTTCGCCCGCAAGGGTTTTCACGCGACGACGATCGCCGATATCGCCAAGCAGGCCGGCCTCGCCTAGGGATCGATCTACTGGTACTTCGATTCGAAGGACGAGCTGTTCCACGCCTTGATGGCGGTCGAGGAGGGTGCCCTGCGTGCGTATGTGGGCGCGGCGCTGACCGCACAGGGCGCGTCGGCCGAAAATGTCCTGGGCGAGAACGGATTTCGGGCCTTCTTGGAAAGCTCCGTGCAGGCGACGTTCGAGTTCTTCGAAGCCGACTTCGAAGCCGGCAAGCCACCGTGAAGCTGTTTTTCCGTGACGCCTATGCGCTTGGCGACCGATTCGAAAAGCACCTCGGTGGCATCTACGAGCGGTTCATCGACGACATCGAAGCCTTCGTCGTCGCTTGCCAACAGCGTGGTGAGGTGGTGGCCGCCTCGCCCAGGATGGTGGCGTACACGCTGGCCGCACTGGTCGGCCAGCTGGCGCACCGGAGGCTCGGCACCGATGACCCGCCTTGGCCAGATGTCACCGCGGCCCAGGTGGCCGACTTCGTCGTTTCGCTGGTACTCGACGGGCTGCCCGGTATTTGCCCAGGTCGTGGGCCCCTAAACCTTGCGAGAACCTGTGCGTACCCGTAATGGATGCATAAAGATTGGGAAACAAGACACGGATGAAGTTGACCGGTACACGCTCGTCATGCATCATCGGTCGGGTATGCACCTCGTTAGGTGAGGCGTCTACGCGAATACAGGCCACTGACCCCGAACGTCGAAAGACGCCCCGGGTCAGGACAGCTCCTCCCGGCTTAAGGGTTGAGCCCAGGTGGCTTCCGGGTTACCGGACACGTCGTGTGGTGCCAAAGCTCTGACGAGTGGGGTGCGGATTTCCGACGTTCGTCGGCTTTCTGTACTCCTTTGCTGCGCGTAGACCGTGCGGGCACCCACCCGTGCGCGTTGTGACTGTGAGGAGGTGAGGGGCGAATGAGTTCCAGCGATAGTCCCGGTCGAAGTCCGGGCCATGTTTCGTCCCGATCGGTTCTCCGGCACGGCGTTCTCCGCTGAAACGTCAATTGGCTTTACAGCCAAGCATTCTCGGATCGGAACCAGTACGGGACGGGACACGTCAGTCCATGTAGTGCTCGTTTGGAATTTCCGTCTAGGAGGCGATCATGACCGCAGCTCTGTACGACGAAGTGGTAACCGTAGCGCCCGCCCGCAAGCTGACGGTGGTGCGCGATGTGACCCCGACACAGGCCCCCGCGCCCACGAAGGCGACGCGCCAGCGTGACCTCCCGCTTTTCGGCGTCGGCGGCGACCCGCTGGTGCACGGTGCCGCTCGCTTGCTGACCATCCCGGTGCGTCACGTCTACGCAGCGCTGTGGCGTGTCGGGGTCCTCGAAGTCCAGGCTTAGGGCTTGTGGGTCATGGATCCCATGGGTAGTAGTGACCAATCACGGCTCCCAGCGGTTGCCTGGC
>NZ_JBKQQD010000005.1:0-3805 GCF_052144515.1 Mycobacterium sp.
CGCCCCAAACGGCGGCCGCTTGACATAGGAGCAACGCTCAAGCACGGGCCACGCCGCCCAACCATTCCGGCCGAACATCTCCTTCGCAGCCCCGCGCTACAGTTCAGCCGTGAGCGACCAGCTGGTACTCGACCTCGAGAACGTGGAGCGGAATGCGGTGATCTCCCGGAACGGCCGTTACCGCTACGAGATGACCCGTCGCTGGGGGGATGGCCCGCTGCTGGAATGGGTGCTGCTGAACCCGTCTAAGGCGGACACGCAGGTGGATGATCCCTCGACCCGCAAGTGCTGCCAGTTCGCTAGCGATTGGGGATTCCACGGTATCCGGGTGACGAACCTGTTCGCGCTGCGCAGCCCGCACCCGGACCGGCTGCTGGTCGCCGACGATCCGGTAGGCCCGAGGAATCGCCGCTTCCTGGCGATAGAGCGCGGCCCGCTGACGGTGGTCGGCTGGGGTGTCCACCCGGTGGTGGCACTTAGGGCACATGCCATATCCGCCCTGGCCCGCCGCTCGGCCCTGATGTGCCTGGGCTATAACCACGACGGTTCGCCGAAGCACCCACTGTTCCTGCCCCGAGATGCGGGGCTGTGGCCGTGGCCCAAGCCCGACCCGGCCGAGAGGAGAGACTGAACGTGGCGAGCAGCCGATGCGTTCGGCTGCCGACGCCTGATCGCGTCAGGATAGCGTGTCGTCGCCGAACGTCGACCGCGGCCGTCGCCAGCGCGCGCTGACCGTCGTTATGTGCCGTCGCTGAAACTCGTTGCGGCACAACAGAATCGTTGCGAGGATGGGATAGGAACGCGTACGCCTACCGCGCCGGAGTCAGCAGACCACGAGATTGTTGCCGTCTTAGTGCACGTCGATGACGTGGTTGTGCCGGTTAGGCGGTGGGATGGAGCGTGAGCGTGTATGCCTACCTCCATGAGTCCGATGCGATCGCGCGGGCCCGCTCATACAGGGTCAACCTGCGCGGTTATGCCCCGTGGGACCACCTTGTGGTCGGCAAAGTCGCACTGACCGACGTGGGTTCCGTATCGGCCGCCGCCGATGATGCGCCAGGGCGGCGCCGAGGAGGAGTGGCAAGCACGGTACGGCACCATCGTCGAGCTGGGCATCCTCGCAGCCGAGCTAAATCACGTCACCGCCGCATCGTGCCGAGAATTGGAAACACGGTACGACGTCCCCGCCTGCGTCTACGTGGAGCGCGAACGGTGAAAACGAGGTCGGCCTGCCCGCCGCATCCCGGTTTCGCTGCCAGTTCGCCGGCGCGTCGTGCCCTGCGATTATCCGAGATGCCCTAATCCGATCAGGTAGTTTTGTCTCGGCGAGCGCGGTAGGGCGGGACACACGCGCGACACGGCCGAAACGAGCCAAACGGCCAGGTGAGGCGACCCGAAGTTACGATGATTACCATTACAGCCATGGGAGAGACTGGTCCTTTTGATGATCTCCCGTCGTTTGACCGGCCTCCGGTGGTCGAGGTCGCTGTCGGGGTTCATTTCCTCCAACTTCCTGGCTTGAACACGGTCAGCCTTGTTCGGCTTGTGGATGATTTGTGGCGTGACAGGTTTCCGCGGACCATCGAGCAACCTCTCTCGCCGCCGTTATCGCCGCCGGGAAGGGGCCCGATGCTGGCGTTCCAGTTGAAGGCCGGATCGCCGCCGATCCGACTTTGGTCGCTAACTGAAGATCAGTCGACCCTGATTCAAGTCCAGCATGATCGCCTGTTGTTGAACTGGCGCAAAGTCAAGGACGACGATCCTTACCCCCGATACAAGCGGCTCCGCGGCGATTTCGCTGAGGTGTGGCAAGAGTTCAGCACCTACGTCGACTACCGCGACGACTACGGGGTCTTGCAGCCAAGCGTTGCCGAAGTGAGCTTCTTCAACCGGGTGCCGATGGAGGGTGCGACCCAAATCCCCACGTTCGTCAACGCGTTGAATCCTCATTGGAAACTCACCGGTCAACTCGCGGCCGCGTATCAATTGGAGCGGGAGATAGCAGACGGCCCGGTAGTGGGTAACCAGAACATCGCGCTCAACTTCCGGCCCGAAAACGGACACATGCAGCTAGAGATATCCACGCGAATTGAGATTGATACTGCAACAGGTGAGGCGTCAGAGGTGATGAATTCCCTGGACGCCGCGCACCGCACTGGCGTTTTGACCTTCGATTCGGTGACCACAGAGAATGCACATTCCGCATGGGGGAGGCACGATGCAGGCAACGGCTGACCGGCCAACGTCGGGCACAATTGAAGCTCCTGTGGCGCCACGGTTCGCTCAGGATCAAGAAACACGCACGTGGGTTTTATCGGGGAACCCGCCGGCGATGCCGTCGCGGGCGGACGTCTTAAGGTATGCCCAGCGCGAGCTGGCAGGCCTTCGACGCCTGCCCAAAGGCTGGGATGGGGGCAAGGGGATTGCCTTGCGGCCCGGTCTAGCCACCCTGGCGCTATTACTTGTCGACCTGGTGACCGTTGACGACGGGCTGGCAACACCGCAGTTCTCCCCGCTACCGAACGGCGGCCTGTACGTCACCTGGCTAGTTGGTGGCGACAGGCTCGCGATAGAACTCGAGCCAGACGGAATGAGCGTCCGCGGCGTCTTGAGCGGTGGCTCTGAGGCGTTTAGTCGTGACTTCGAACCAAATCCCCGGACATTCCTTGAAAGTGAGCTTGAGGGTGCGATCAATGAGGCCCGGGGTTTCCTGCTGAAGATCAGCCCGCGAGTTCAGCATCAACTCTTCAAGTCGTGAAGCCAAATGACCCTTCAGTTGGCAATGATGAAGTGCTCTACCGGTACTCGCCGAGCATTCCGCATAAAAACTGGACAGTCGTCGACCAAGAGACGAAAGAAATTCATATTGCGCTCGCCGCGCTGAGCTGGGACGACGACGGAATCTCGTGCTACCGCGAGCCGATATTACATAAGCACGGATTGAGTTGGGTGGACATCAAACGTGAACCGAAGAACGGTGTGTTTTCGCTAGTCGTACAAGATGTTCGGAGTGAATTGTTGGGCGTGGCGTTCGACCCGTACCCCGACAACAGTGACGGTCATCTCCGCGACGCGGCACACACACACTGATCGTCGACTGCGGGCTACCGAAAAAGGAAAACAAGGCCGCCCGTGAACGTCTCGCGTTGGGCGCCAAGATAATTCACCACGGCAGCGACGAATCGGCGCCCTGATCCGAAGGCGCGATGGCCTCGGTGCCGCACACGGCGTAGGCTGGCGTACTTCGCTCCTGGCGGAGTTCCCGATAGGAACGCAGTTGAGCCGCACCGATAAAAACCAAACTGTTCTGGTCGGAGGACTACCAGTGAGGCTTCGCCTCTGACCGCCGAGCGTGGGCTCTGGTCAGGGGTGGGTGTTGCGGTCAGGCTGGGGTGATGGCTGAGACGGTGACGGTCAATGATGTGCTCGACGGGCATGTAGGCCTGGATCTGGAGTGCATGGATCGGATTTATCTGAATGGCTATGTGCCGAGTCTGCAGGTGAGCGGGCAGGTGGCGTCGTTTATGACCGCGCATCTTGGCTATCCGATCCCCTCGCCGGCAATCATGGACAAGATCGGTACCGCGTTCCGCAGGGCGGTGGATCGGTTCGCCGTCGACAACAAGATCCCGGTGGTGCGCTTCGGTAAGGACGATCGCAAGATCGATCGGATGCGGCCGTATCTGGCGCGGCAGGCGGCGACCGGTCGGGCGGGGGTGGCCGCGATCGGGGTGGCGCAGGAGTTCGCGCCGGTGTTCCTGGCTACCAAGAAGGGCGCCGGCGCGGCGGTGTGGTTTTCGTTCAC
>NZ_JBKQQD010000006.1:0-7047 GCF_052144515.1 Mycobacterium sp.
GCCGATTCTCACGTCCCAAAGCCACACACCGATTCTCCAGGCACACCCGCGCCAACCCCGCCCAGCCACGCCGAAACCGGCACACTAAATCAGCGGCGTCCTAGACCGTGGCAGCCGGTGAAGCCGCCGCCACGCACCGGGCGAGATCGCGCCCGCAGCAACTCGGTCATCAACGACCCGCAGACAGCTGAGCCCAAATGGCTTTGCTGGGCGATGGTTACGACTTTGCGCGTGCGGGCTGGGCCTGCCGGGCTGCGACGCCGTGTTCGTAGTCGAGTCGGGCGGAGAATTTCGCGATCTCGTACGGGTTGACGTACACCGCCAGGGTGTTGTTCTGCGCCTTGAACCCGGGGTGCTGTGTAGCTGTAGCGAGGCTGATTCCGGTGCCTTCGCCGGAGGATGACCAGTTGGTGGAGCCTTCGAAGGCGACGATGCCGTCGAGCACACCGCCCTTGGTGTGGCTGATCTGGTGGGTGTCCGATTGGCCGACCGCGAAGTCGGCCGCGTACCCCGTCGGGTCGTTGGCTTCATCAGAGGACAAGATCGCCTTTTCGTGGGCGCCGGAGGCCTGAGACCTGTCCAGCGTGACCTGCACCATGACCGTGGGGTCCTTGACCAGGCCGTCCAGGATCTGGTTGAGCTGGTCGTCGTCGTAGCCGAACATGTTCATCTTCACGCTCAGCCGCACCCGGGTGTACAGGTGCACGAGCACGCCGTGCACGTCGTCGCGGCCGACGTAGAACACCCGGAAATCAGGGCTGGCGGTCGGCCCGAACGCGCCCTCGCGGGTGTACTGAGCAAGATCGTCGAGCGTGAACGTCTGCAGGGTATTCGAGGAGGCGGGACTGGGCGTGGGGTCGCTGTTGGCTGGCTGTTCTGGCGAGGCAGCCTCGCCGTCCCCAGCGTCTGTCACGAGCGGCCGATTGGTTGCTTTAGCCATCGTTCACATCCTTTCCTAGTACCGGAGTGCTGTTGATGCGAGCGCGCTCAATGACCGCTTTTCGCCCCTGGTGCACTCTCTCTGTGAAGCCATCGACACCCCATTGCGCATCGAGCGCCGTCGATTACGCAAGAGCGTGGTCCGCTGAGTGGACCGGTCACCGACGGACGGACAGCCGTGCTCGGACGGATGCCTGCCAGGTTCCGCCTGCGCACGGTTTTTTGACGGGGCTTGGCTGGCTAGAGGAACCCAGCGACGAACTGTGGCAGGTTGACCGGGCGGCTGCAGCATTGTTGGTGACTTCACGATTCCGATGGAGGCGACTCCGCTGCGATGAGAGCGTCCACGGACGCCGAACCTTCACGCCGGAACGCGGATTTTGCGCCGCAGTACCGACCATTAGCCCACTGTCCACACATGTGCGTGCCTACATTGGGAGCTCACTTTGTTGGCCTGGGGTCAACGAGGCGAGGGTGGAGGTGTTGCTGCACAGTGGACCGCACGGGGCGCCATCATCATCGCGGCGATGGTCCGTAGGTAGGGTGTATTTTCCGGTCCCGCTGGTGGCGGCAAGAGGCGCTCACGGGTTTCCGGGTAGATCGGTCAACCAGCCGGGATCGGCCCACGAGTCGCGCGGCAGGTGTCGGCCATACCCCGGTTGCTTCGCCATTCGCTGTGCAACGCTGGCGTGTATGAAAGCGTTTGCCGGCACGGGCCGACGGCGGTACGTCAACAGGATCCAGTACCAGGCCATGCGGTGAATAGTGGCAGTTGCATTGTCGATGGTCAGCGCTGGCAACGGCAGGTCGTCCTCGAGCAAGAGCCCGGCCTGCTGCGTCACGGTGACGCTTCTCCCCCACGCCGCGGCCGAGCGACGCCTCGCCGACAGGCCTTATCTATCACGTTCGGTGGACAACAGTTAGATTGTTGCTGGACATGACGACCGCTCGAACGCGATGGAATTTCGGATCCTCCGACTAGGTTCGCATGCCGAGCTTGATGTACGCGGGACCTAGGACCCTGAAAAGCGCCACCAGCTCAGCGTGTGCACCGACAGCCCGGTCGTCTCTGACACCTCCTGAGCGGTCACGAGATCCTGATCGACATCGCCGCCGTGCCGAGGCGGCGGCTGCGCGGGAAGATGCGTTGGCGCGCCGCCCATTCCAGCCCCACTCCTAGATGATCGTGGCGGCATCGCCGGCCAGCACCTGCTGTGGGATTTGGGAGAACACGTACTCGGCCGGTGAAGCTCCGGGTTGGAGGGTGAAGGACCAGATCACATCGAACCGATCACCCGGCCAGGCGGCAGGGATCTTAGTGCCGGACACGGTCGGCAGCGCGGTAGCGATGGCAGGTATGTGCTGGTGTTCCCAACAGATGGGCACGACACCGGCGTAGTCGGCGACGACAGCGCTGGCGAGTGCTGACTCCTGGCCTTCGGCGAACGGAGAGTTGATCGACACCCCGAGCCGGGCGCTGAGGCCCTGAATGGTCTGGTAGGTCCGGTGTCCCTGCGTCTTGTCCGGATCCCCGTAGTCGGGTCAGAGCAGGGTCGCAGGGGTGCGCAGGCCGGCCTGCAGCGGTCCGAGCGCGGGCGCGAAGAGCACCGCGAGGACGCCCGAGCGTTGCCATCCGCGCGGCAGCAGTGCGTGGATGCTTTGGTTGCCGTCGACGTCAACCCCAAACGGCGGCTCCGGTGCAGCGGTCGGGGTCGGCGGATCGGCTGGCTTTTCGCCGTGGCGAATGACATAGATCAGCGCCGAGGGCCCGGCGCTGGCCGGCGAGCCAGCACTCATCACGGTCTCCGATCAGTGACGCGAGAGGATGGCAACCTTACGACGGTGGGGTGGCCCGGGCCGCTGTCCACGCCGCCGAACGTGACCTGATGTAGTCGTGGTAGTCCTGCTCGGTTGTTAGCGCGGGCATCGCGGCATGGGTCTGCCCCTGGGTGTCGGTCACCGGCAGCGTGGAAACCAGTTGGGCGTATACCTGCTGAATGTGGGAGGGGGTGCCCGCAACCGGATTCGCGCTCCTCGACGCCGGGACACTGACGCCGGCCAACGGGTCGTCGGTCCGCGGCTGCGACAGTGTGAGGGCGTCCCCGACGCCGGGAGCCGCCGCGTCACGGGCCGTGAGAGCCGGCAGGCCCCAACGGGTTTCGACGGTTCTGAGGATCGACGTGTGATCAAGAGGAACAGTTCCGGTCGGGCGAAAGACCGTGCCGGGAGCGATCAGAGGCGACACGAGCACGGCCGGCACCCGGACACCGAACCGGGTGAAGTCGAACCCAAACTCGCCGGCAGAACTGTCCGGGGGGACGGCACCGGTTGGCGGTGCGACGTGGTCATAGCAGCCGCCGTGCTCGTCGTAGGTGACGATCAGCAGGGTCTGGTCCCAAGCGGGCCCGTTGCGCAGGGCGTAATACACATCGTGGATCAGCTGCTCGCCGAGGGAGACGTCGTAGTTGGGGTGCTGGCTATTGCCAGACGATCCCCAGCTGGGCTCCAGAAACGTATAGGCGCCAAGACTTCCCGCCGCCGCAGCCGCAAGGAAGTCACGAAAAACGCCGAAGTGCGACTCCGGGGCGTTGGTGGTGTCGGGGAAATTCAGGCGGGTCAGTGGTGGGTTGGCGTAGCCGTAGATCGACCAGGCGAGGTTGTGCGCGCTCAGCAGCCCGAAGATGCTCTGCGAGGTGTACTTGGATGTCGAGTCATCCATGTGGCCCTGACTGGTCGCCGCGCACAGGAAAGCCCGATTGGGAAATGTCTCGGTCGGCACGGAGCTGAACCAGTGGTCGCATACCGTGAAACCGCGCGCCAGCCCCGACAGGATCGGCAGCAGCTCGGGGGTGAATATCCCCATGATGTCGGCACCAGTTGTGCCCGAAATGACGGGCCGGTGCGCGTCTATGCCCTTCAGCGTTGCCGCGAAGTCCGTGACGAATCCGCTGTTGGTCGCCGAACTCCCGGCGGGCGGGCTGGCCTCTCCGAACAGTTGCACATTGGTGGCCACGAACCCCTCGCCTGGGTCGGCCCCCGGCGTGAAATAGACGTTCGGCGTCCCTGCGGCTAAAGCGGTGACCGGGATGGATGCGCCGGTGGCATCCGAATTGGACTCCTTACTCGTCAGACCCTCGAACGGCTGATTGGTCAGAGGTGAGACGTTTCCCGAGTCGGCATAAAGAAACCCCAGCATGTGGTCAAACGAGCGGTTCTCGAGCACCAGCACCACAATGTGCCTAACCAATCCGAGTCTGTTAGCGGCGGCTGTCATTAAGCGTCCTTAATACGCGTCGAGGTGGTGACGTTGCCAAGCCCGTTAATAGTTGCCCCAGCCGGATCCTCGCCGACCAATCGGTCCATTGGGATCGATCCCGGTCCGCTCAGCGGATACGCCGCCGGACACCGCGGGGTTGCGGTCACGGCTGAACACCGATCGCCGCTCACTGAGCGCCCGAGCCGGTGCCCGCTGCTTTGGGCTGACAGTTGACGTCGAGTGGAATGACTGAGCCGCCCGATCGCAGGGACAGCAGATGGAGGTACGTGGCGACCGCATGTTCGCAACTCGGGGTGAAATCGACCAGGATCTCTGCGGGGAGTGGCAAGAGCCGCACCGGGGTTAGCTCATAACGCTCGTCCACATGCTGATAGCTCGGTGGAGGCGGCAATTTCGGGACAATATCGAGGCGATTTTCGATCCGGTACGAGTTGGTGACCACCTGATTGAACGTGCTTACAAACAGGGAATCCCCTGTACGCGGACTGCCGTAGGTGTAGACAACTGGGTGGCTGAAGACCGTATTGGCCGCCAGGTCGAGGGCGAGCAGCGTCGCCAGGGCTCCTCCCAAGCTGTGCCCGCAAACCGTCATAGAGGTCACAGGGTGCGGGAACGGAAGGCTGCCGATTGACTTGGCCACGGTCGGCGAATTCGGCGCGGCACCGGTTCGCAGCGAGTTGTACATGGCGGTGAAACCATCCTCCGTGTGACCGGCGCCGACAAGGAAGGGGCAGGGAACCGTGAGGAACTCGGCGTCGTGAATCCACTCCAAGATTCCTTCGGTACCCCGGAGCGTAATCACCGCATCGCCTGCTCCATTCGCCTGGCAGATCAGCCCGATGGAGACCGTGTCGTCGACCCGGCTCGGGTTCATGTCGGTCGCAAGATCGTTGGCATAGACCGTCGTGACCACTGTTCCGCCGGCAGTCAGCACCTTACCGGCCGAATTCGTCAAGTCGCTGGGCGATACGTCGTAGGTTTCAGCCAGAAGCTGGCCGAATTGTATTGCCGCCTTCACATCCATGGTCGGATCTCCTAGCAAAGCGCCGCACCCCGGGTCTTTCCAAAAAGTCCACCCGTACGGCCCTCCGGTGGCCGAATGTTTCACAATCGAACGTTTCGGCGCGGCAGCAGTCAACACCCGGGTCCGCTGAGCGGACCGACCCCGGCATCACACACCGCCGTCGCCAACCCCATCTTGGGCACGTGTTCGTCCATACCGTCATCGACGACCACTCGCGGGTGCGCCACCCCCACCGCGGGTTCGCCGAAAGTGGTGCACCGGCTGCAGTGCCAAGCGGCGCGACGCGGCAGCATGAGGCGGCGAGCGACCGTGCCCCGACCTTCCCCGCCCCCGCAGGCGCCGCACCCGTGACAGACGACGGGCCGATCATTCTGGCGTATCGAGACCCACACCAATCACTGACATTTCCTGGCAAGCAGGCCCGGGTCGACTCGTTCGGGCTCGACATCGATCTCGGCACATGCGTATCCGTAACCCTCCAATCCACCTCCCGTCCGCGTCAAGAGGCGGTTTATTGGACGACGGCTACGCTCCTTACACCGAGGGTCGCGCTCGCCGCCGGGCAACCCGCCACCGTGCAAACGGAATTGATCACCGCCGTCCACGACGATCCCGGACTGACCGGTTTCGGCCCTCCGCAGCGCGACAACTACACCGTGACCCCACTCACAGGCCAGGCCAGCAACGCTCCACTGCCAGCAATAGTCGACATTCCGCAGCCGGCGTGGAAATCCGGGAGTCGAGTACTGACAAACTCAGCCGTCACCTGCGCTGGGGTTGTTGGCAGCGGCCGGAACACGTTGCCTTACAAAGTAACTGGTGACGAATGAGATTATGACCGTGAGCGCTGAGGCAACCTCAGGGGGCACAGGCACGTGGAGCAGACCGAGGATCCACACCACCAGGACGGTCAGTGCGGCGGCGACGCCCCCGGCGGCGACCTTCGTGGTGGGTGCCATCGACGGCTGATTGATTGGTTGTCGGTCCCCTGCCATTACACCCTTCCTCTTCTGCTGGGCGGATATTTTTGGTTACAGCGGCTTGTGCTCTTGTCTGCTTGGCTGATTTGCGCTGTCGTATCGCCTATAGCTTTTGCTTCCTCCCGAGCGATCTTGTTGTGCGGACGGGTGACAGTAAGCGCCTGTGCCGGTCATTCTGATATCTGAGTCTTTTACTGCTTGCGAGCGTTGCCGCGTTGAAAGAGGCGACGACTGCAGATGGTCACCCTGTTCTGCACAGCACCAGCAGGCTGCGTGGGCTCAACGTGTAGCCCGAGCCGGTGGGCAGCGCGGTCGACGACGGCCCCGGTGATCCGGTGGCCTGTGTGATGTCCAGCACCGGTTCCCACGCGGGACCTCGGCTGGGCTGCGGCAGGGTGAAGACCTGCGGGTTCCACGAGGCGTTGAACAAGATCAGGAACGTGTCGTCGGTGAGCGGTGCTCCGTTGGCGTCGGTGTCGGTCAGCGCTGCGCCGTTGAGCCACACGGCAAATGCCAGCGACCCCGAATTCCAGCGGTCCGATGTCATTGGCGTGCCGTCTGTCCATAACCAGGCCACGTCCACGCCGCTGCCGGGCCGTGGCTCCTGGCCGGTCAAGAAGCTGCCGCGCCGGAAAACGGGGTGTTCCCTGCGGAGTCCGATCGCGCGGGCGGTGAACGCGAGCAGATCAAGGCGTTCTTGATCCAAGTTCCAGTCGTACCAGCTGATGGGGTTGTCTTGGCAGTAGGCGTTGTTGTTGCCGCCCTGGGTGCGCCCGATCTCATCCCCACCCAGGATCATCGGCACGCCTTGGGATATCAGCACGGTG
>NZ_JBKQQD010000007.1:0-6101 GCF_052144515.1 Mycobacterium sp.
GACCAACTCCCCGCTGGGCGCCGGTGTCGCGCCCGACCCAGCGCGGATCACGGCCGAATTTCCTTACTTCAGCTGTCCGTGACACCGCTGAGCTGCTCCCAGGGGACCTCATCCAGGAAGGTTTGCAGCGCCCAACACTGCTTACTCCGGGCGGTCAAACCGCCGCTAATTCAGCGTGACACTGGAGTTACCCCTTCGTGCGGAAACCCGGAAACCGCCTTCCGTGATGCGTAGATCAGCTAATCAGATTCTCATCTTTGTGGCGGATCCGCCACTCGTCCGCCATTACTGTGAGAATTCCGCCATCTTGGATGAGAACCGACAGCGGCGCTGTCGATTCTCAAAAAGCGTAGGGCTCAACAAACTCGCTCCAGGATTGACAGTGCGCGACAACGAGGTCGCATCGATCCGAATCACCTGGCCCACAGGTAACTTCGCCAAGGAGGCATCGTGGAGTTCCTGGTCACCATGACGACCCACGTTCCTGAAGGCACGACCGAGGAAGCAGTGAGCGAGGTGCGGCAGCATGAGGCCGCCCACTCGCACGACCTCGCAGAGCGCGGATGCCTGCACCGTTTGTGGCGTCCCCCATTGCAACCCGGCGAGTGGCGCACGCTGGGTCTCTTCTCTGCCGATGACGCCGATGACCTTGAAAGCGTGCTCGCGTCGATGCCGTTGCGGATCTGGCGCACCGACGAAGTGACGGCGCTTTCGCCGCACCCGAACGATCCCGCGCTGTCGGGTGTCGGGCCAGGCCGGGAGTATCTGATCGCCATGACGATTACCGTCCCGGGCGGGACGCCTTCCATTGCCGTGGATGACAAGTTGGACCGCGAAGCCCAGCGGGCTCGTGAGCTTTCCAGCCGAGGTCACCTCCGGCGGTTGTGGGCGCTGCCCGCAGACGAGTCCGTCGGGCGAACTCTCGGCTTGTGGAACGCCCGCGACCCAGATCAACTCGCCGGCATCATGAGGTCGTTGCCCCTCTACCCGTGGATGACGGCGACGACTACTACGCAACTCTCGCCACATCCCAGTGACCCCGCCACCCTGGCGTGACATCATGTCCGCCTGCAACGCCATGGCTCAGCCGTCATCGATGCGCAAGATGCTGATGTTACGCGGGACGCGTCAGATCGCCCGCGGTGCAGCCATTGCCGCCATGGCGCTCTTCGATGGAGCCAATGTCTTCGCTGTGCGAGCACAGCCAACGAAAGCAATCAGCCCGCGTCGCGAGCACCACGGCGGCCCTTACCCAGAGGAACAAAGCAATGGACCTTAAACTCGAAGTCGTAGTGCTTCCCGTGACCGACGTCGACCGGGCCAAACACTTCTACCTGTCACTCGGATGGCGTCTAGACGCCGATATCGCCGCAGGCGACGACTTCCGTGTCGTTCAATTCACACCGCCCGGCTCACCGTGCTCGATCATCTTCGGTGCCGGGATCATCACAGCAGGAACGGCCCCCGTCACAGGACTGCATCTCGCAGTCACCGACATCGAGGCCGCGCGAACCGAATTGATGACAGCGGGAGTCGAGGTCAGTGAGGTCTTCCACGACGTCGGCGGCGTGTTTCACCACGCCGGCACCAACGGCAGAGTCCCGGGCCCACACCCGGAGCACCAGAGCTATGCCTCGTTCGCTTGCTTCAGCGACCCCGACGGCAACGGCTGGTGGCTACAAGAGATCACGGCTCGGCTGCCGGGGCGAATTGACGCCACGACGTCGTTCAGTTCTGCTGGCGAGCTCGCGAATGCACTTCGACGCGCGGCGACCGCTCACGGACAGCACGAGAACCGGATCGGACAGCCCGATCCGAACTGGCCCGATTGGTACGCCGAATACATGGTGGCCGAATACCCCGGTGCAGAACCACCCGAATGAAAACGCCATCGTCCGGGCGCGTGCACCGTCGACCAGACGTAAGTATCGCCGTGCAGAAGTTCCACTGGCTAACAAGTAAGACGCCGACGACCAGCGTCGGGGATGGCGTCGGGGACGGCATAGCCGTTTGAAGATAACTTCCCAAACCACCGGAGGCCACTGAAATGGATTGCCAGGACGAAATCGTCAGTCAGGCGGGCGCGGCAGTAGTCGCGGCGACGCACGGATAATCCGTTGCTCGAGAAGGCCGTTAAGGGAACTCAACCGGTTTACGACACTACGAATACGAGGAGAACCCAATGACAACGGTGAACTCACCGACCAACTCCGAACAGATCCGCCTTGACCGACGGTCGCCTGCCTATTGGCGAGTCACCATCGACAACCCGCCGATCAACGTCATGGGCCCGGTAATGGTCCAGCAGTTTCAGGAACTCATCAACGCCCTGGAAGCCGACGAGCACGTCAGGGTCGTGGTCTTCGACAGCGCCGTTGAGGACTACTTTCTCAATCACTCCGACTTCCTGGCCAAGCTCGAAGACTTGACCGCAATGCCGGCCGGTCCGACGGGCTTGCCGCCTTGGCCGGACTTCCTCGCGCGTCTGACCCGCCTGCCAGTCGTCTCCATTGCCCTCATCCGTGGGCGTGCGACGGGCAACGGCAGCGAGATCACGCTCGCGTTCGACATGAGTTTCGCCAGCCGCGAAAAGGCCATCCTCTCGCAATGGGAGGTGGGCGTGGGGATGGTCGCCGGCGGC
Source organism: Mycobacterium sp. (assembly GCF_052144515.1). Taxonomy (GTDB): domain Bacteria; phylum Actinomycetota; class Actinomycetes; order Mycobacteriales; family Mycobacteriaceae; genus Mycobacterium. Next base: position 2,642 of record NZ_JBKQQD010000007.1, read on the forward strand.
GGCCCCATGGCCCGGCTGCCCCAACTCATTGGCCGAAACCGCGCCCTCGAGGTGCTCTTGAGCTCCGAAGACATCCGGGGAGAACAGGCCGACGCCTTCGGCTACGTCAATCGCGCCCTCCCCGACGCCGATCTAGACGCGTTCGTCGAGGCGCTAGCGACCCGCATCGCCGGTTTCGACAAATGGGCGATCGCCAATACCAAGCGCCTCGTCAACACCAGCCTGCCGCCGGACGTCGAACTCGCCGCCGGGTGGGATGCGTGCATCGCATCGCTTGGGCGACCCGCCGCCCAGGAAGGAATCACAGCGCTCATGGCCAGCGGCTTTCACAAGCCTGGGGACGTCGAAGATCGGCTCGGATACTACGTGGGCCAGATCGCGCGGTAGGCAGACGACAACCAGAATAGGGACACCCAACTAAAAAATCATAGCTACGTATTCTCGTTTTCGTGTCATCGATGACATTGCGATGACACTGAAAATGAGAATACGACAAAGAAAACGGAACTTTTGAGACGCCTGCGTCGAGAGAGAGAAGAAGACAACAAGAAAGACAACCGTCTCGGCGGCCGCCGCGCTCGACATCGATTTCGCGTTGGCGGCGGATCGCAGACGGCCTGGGGTGGGCGTGGCGGTGGCGAGTTCGGCGAGGCCGCAGCGCAATACGTGGTCCTGGACGCTGGCACCAGTCTCTGGCCGTTTCGGCGGAAAATTTGTGCGCACCGGCGATTAAAACCCGATGTCGTACACCAACAACCGGTTGTCGATCCTAAGATGGCCCCGATCCGGAGGTAACTCGACATGGTCAGCACAACAAGGGGTTACGACGTCATCGTGGTGGGATTGGGCGGTATGGGAAGTGCCGCCGCCTATCATCTGGCCGCCCGAGGACGCCGGGTGCTCGGCCTGGAGTGGCATGAGCCCGCCCACGACAAGGGATCCAGCCACGGCGGGTCTCGGATCATCCGCCAGGCTTATTTCGAGGACCCCGGTTATGTTCCGCTGTTGCTGCGCGCCTACGAGCTGTGGGAGAAGCTGGCTGCCGACTCCCAACGTGACGTTTGTCGACTCACCGGGGGCCTTTTCATCGGGCCACCGGACTGCCTGATCGTATCCGGTAGCCTGCGCGCCAGCCGCCAATGGAATCTGCCGCATGAGTTGCTCGACGCCGCCGAGATCACCGCCCGGTTCCCGAACTTCACGCCCCACCCCGAAGATATCGCGCTCTACGACGCCAAAGCCGGGTTTGCACGACCGGAGCTGGCAGTGCGCGCACATGTCGAAATCGCCGAAAAAGCGGGGGCCACACTGCAATTTGGTGAACCCGTGCTGGATTGGAACCAGACCGCCGCGGGGATGCGGGTCATTACGAGTCGTGGGTCGTACACCGCTGGGCAGTTGGTGATCTGCCTGGGCGCCTGGGCCCCGCAGGTGCTGGGTCAGTTCGGTGTTCCCATAACGGTGGAACGTCAGGTGATGTACTGGCTGGACCCGATCGGCGGTGTTTCGGGGTTCGAGGATCACCCCATCTTCATCCACGAGAACGCCGTCGGCGTACACACATACGGCTTCCCGGCGATCGACGGACCGCGGGGCGGCGTGAAAGTCGGCTTCGCCCGCAACGGGACCGCCTGTACGCCGGACACCATCGACCGGGTGGTGCACGAGCGGGAAATCAGCGAGATTAGGGCGCGGGTCGCCGAGTTATTGCCGGCGCTGGCTGGCCAGTGCCTGCACGCGGCGACCTGCATGTACTCCAATACTCCCGACCGGCACTTCGTGATCGGGTGCCACCCGCAATGCGCCGACGTCATCATGGCGTGCGGATTCTCCGGGCACGGCTTCAAATTCGTTCCGGTGGTCGGCGAGATCCTTGCCGACCTGGCCATCGATCGGGCCACCGACCACCCCATCGCGATGTTCGACCCGCAGAGATTGCCGACCGCATGACCGCATGCCGGGCCTGGCCGTCGGCGAAGGGGAACAGGTCAATCGGGCGGGCTAACCGTGGGCCGAGGTCTCCCCGCCGCGTACCGGGCGGCGATCCGCAGGGGCGGCACATTCGTCGGAGACGGCGCGCTAGGAACCAGGTGGTCGGGGTTAGTCGTGCGGATAACGCGGCAATCTCGCCGTTCGTCGAGCGCTGCCAAGCTGAATACGCTGCGCGCACTTCCCATGAAAGCCTCGGTGGGGACCGCCAGGAGGTACCAGCGGGGCTTCCAGTCTGCCCTCCCGCCAAAGCGTTGCAAGGCGGCGCGCACCAGCGCCGGTCGGTGATTCCACCGCACCAGGGACAGGTCATCGCCCTCGATATGCACCAGGCCGTTGTCGGCGACCGATGCGGTGACGGGGATGACCGCCGACGGTTCCCGCATGGAGTGGTTGAAGTGGATCCAGTGAATCTGATGGCCCGGCGCGTACGAATCGCACTGTTCATCAGTGCCAGAGAGATCCCAGATGTATCCGGCCATGGAGAATCCAGACTTTCGAGCCTCCGCTCGGGAGGCGCTCTTGCCCGGCACCGGTTGGTGTCGGCCGCTTCGTCATCCGAGCCACCCACGAGCGTGGGGTTGGCGCGCTGTCCAGTCGGAGCTTGGCGACAGCGTCTCGTGAAGCAAGGTCAGTCTATTTGGGATTTACGACGAGCAAGCCCGCAATATGGATGGCTGGTTCAATCCCAACTTGTTGAATGTGGCCAGGAGGGCGTGGTCTGCAGCCATGCTCTTCTAGGCGGTGATCGGGTGTGGCTCGCTCAATCCCTGTCGCCTGCTGGCTGACTACTTACTGGCTTGCCAGCCCGGTCACCGCCGCCCCTGCGGGGAGTGGCTGAAGAGAGGCCTGCGTTGCCGAAAGTTGGTGTGCCCTCCTCGCTTTTGAATTGTGTCGAGGCAAAGGAGAGGTTGGTGCCGGTTGCGGTGACGAGGATATCCGGTGATCGGGTCGTGGTTGCGGTTGATCCGCACAAGGCGTCGTGGACCGCGGCCGCGGTGGATGGTTCACTGCAGCCATTGGCCACCGTGCGCGTGCCGGTCAGCCGCGACGGCTATCGGGCGCTGCGCCGGTTCGCGCACCGCTGGCCGCACGCCCGCTGGGCAATCGAAGGAGCCGCCGGTCTGGGGGCACCGCTGACTACGCTGCTGGGTACCGATGGCATCGAGGTCATCGACGTCCCGGCGAAGCTGGCCGCTCGGGTGCGAGTGCTCTCGAGCGGGCACGGCCGCAAAAACGACGACGCCGACGCGCTGTCGGTCGGTATTGCTGCGCTCACGTCACCCGCGCTGGGCACTGTCGAGATCGATGCTGCTACCACGGCTTTGTGCGCTGTCGTCGAGCACCGCGATGACCTAGTGAAGACCCGCACCCAGACCGTCAACCGACTCCATGTCGTGCTCACCAGGCTGGTTCCGGCTGGTGCCAGGCGCCACCTGAGCGCCGATCATGCCGCCGAACTTTTGCGCGG
>NZ_JBKQQD010000008.1:0-15781 GCF_052144515.1 Mycobacterium sp.
CACGCGGCGTCGCTGCATCAGGCTTGCGCCCATTGTGCAATATTCCCCACTGCTGCCTCCCGTAGGAGTCTGGGCCGTATCTCAGTCCCAGTGTGGCCGGACACCCTCTCAGGCCGGCTACCCGTCGGAGCCTTGGTAGGCCGTGACCCCACCAACAAGCTGATAGGCCGCGGGCCCATCCCACACCGCAAAAGCTTTCCACCATAAGACATGCATCTCATGGTCCTATCCGGTATTAGACCCAGTTTCCCAGGCTTATCCCGAAGTGCAGGGCAGATCACCCACGTGTTACTCACCCGTTCGCCACTCGAGTGTCTCCGAAGAGACCTTTCCGTTCGACTTGCATGTGTTAAGCACGCCGCCAGCGTTCGTCCTGAGCCAGGATCAAACTCTCCAAACAAAAACTCCTCGTAAACGAGGCGAATTTACAATCAGAGATACCTGACAAAGACGCCAAAAACTGGCATCCATAAAGACAACCACACCCACACACGGGGAGTGCTAGGTATGGTCAAAAAAACAACAACAAAAAAATGAAACCACCAAACACACTATTGAGTTCTCAAACAACACACCCGCTTGTTTTTACCCGATTCCGGGCAACCCTACCAGCTTAATACAGTTCTGGCAGAGGAGTCAAGCCCCGGTTTTCGGCCATCCTGTGCGGTGACCGCGTCAGTCGGGCAGTGCCTACTGTACCCGCTCGATCTCCGCTCCCAAAAACGCCAGGTTCTCCACGAACAGCGGGTAGCCGCGATCGATATGGAAGACGTCGTGGACCTCGGTGTCACCGTCGGCGACCAGGCCCGCCAGCACCAACCCCGCACCGGCCCGGATGTCCGAACACCAGACCGGCGCGCTCGAAAGTTGTGGGAGACCCCGCACGACGGCGTGGTGCCCGTCGGTGCGGGCATCCGCACCAAGACGAATCATCTCTTCGACGAATCGAAACCGCGCCTCGAAGACGTTTTCCGTGATCATCGACGTGCCGTCGGCGATCGACGCCAAAGCGATCGCCATCGGCTGCAAATCGGTCGGAAACCCGGGAAACGGCAGCGTCGCGACATTGACCGCCTTCGGGCGCTCGTACTGGGTCACCCGGAAACTGGCGTCCGTCTGGGTGACGGTGGCACCCGCATCGTGCAGCTTGTGCAGCACCACCTGAAGGTGCGCCGGATCGACGCCCGTCACCGTGATGTCACCCCGGGTCATCGCGGCAGCAATACCCCAGGTGGCGGCGACGATGCGGTCTCCGATCACCCGGTGCTCGGTCGGGTGCAGCCGCGGAACACCGGTGATCGTCATCGTCGGCGAACCCGCGGCTTCGACTTGCGCGCCCATCTGGTTCAACATCGTGCACAGATCGACCACGTCGGGTTCCCGCGCCGCATTGTGAATTGTGGTGACACCCTCGGCCACGACGGCGGCCATCAGGATGTTCTCGGTGGCTCCCACCGACGGAAACTCCAACTGAATCTCCGCGCCGCGCAACGTATCTGCGGTAGCCACCACGCACCCGTGCTCGATATTGCATTGCGCGCCCAGCTGGCGCAGACCCGCCTGGTGCATGTCCAGGGGACGCGATCCGATCGCGTCACCGCCCGGCAGCGCGACCCTGGCCCGCTTGCAGCGGCCTAGCAGTGGTCCCAGCACGCAGACCGAAGCGCGGAACTGCCGTACGGCAGCGAAGTCGGCGTCGTACTTCGGTTCGTCGGGAGAGGTGATTCGGGCGACGTCGCCATCGAGCTCGACGGTGGCCCCGAGGCCGCGCAGCACCTCCGCCATCAGCGGCACGTCGAGGATGTCGGGGCAGTTGGTGATCGTGCTGGTGCCTTCGGCCAGCAAGGTCGCGGCCATCAGCTTGAGCACGCTGTTCTTGGCGCCCCCCACTGCGACTTCGCCCGCTAACCGGTTGCCGCCGGTCACTACGAAACGCTCAGCCACCCGCGTCAGTCTAGTGAAGCGGTATCGGCTTGTCAGTCAGCCGAGCCCCGGTGCGTTTATCCGCCCGGTACGGTTTTCTCATGGCAGTGCACCTGACCCGCATCTATACCCGAACCGGCGACGACGGGACGACCGGGTTGAGCGATTTTTCGCGGGTTTCGAAAACCGACCTTCGCCTGGTGGCGTACGCAGACTGCGACGAGGCCAACTCGGCGATCGGCGTCGCAATCGCCCTGGGCAATCCCGATCAGGAGACCGCCGGCGTACTACGGCAGATCCAAAACGACTTGTTCGACGTCGGCGCGGACCTGTCCACCCCTTTAGTGGAAAATCCCGAGCACCCTCCGCTACGCATCACGCAGGCCTACGTCGAGCGGCTCGAAGGATGGTGTGACACGTATAACGAGCCCCTGCCCGCGCTGAAATCCTTTGTGTTGCCAGGGGGTTCGCCGTTATCGGCGCTATTGCACGTCGCCCGCACCGTGGCGCGGCGGGCCGAGCGATCGGCGTGGGCCGCGGTCGAGGCCCATCCCGAAGGCGTCAGTGTGTTGCCGGCGAAATATTTGAACCGGTTGTCGGATTTCCTCTTCATCCTGTCTCGGGCGGCCAACCCCGACGGTGATGTGCTCTGGCAACCGGGCGGCGGCGCCCCAAGCGCGGATTAGGTGAAAGCCCGAGCATCGCAATGAAACACAACCGATCGATTCCGCCGGTGACGGTGATCCCTGTGCTCGTCTATCCCGACGTGCGAGCGGCGGTGGACTGGCTCACCGCGGCTTTCGGCTTTGCCGAGCGAGTCCGAATCGGCGAAAGGCACCGAGCGCAGATGAGTATCGGCGCAGACGGTGCAGTGATCGTCGCCGATGTGGCAAGTCAGCGGCAACCACCGCAGGCCAACATCGTCACCCACGAGATCAAGGTGCGCGTGGATGACGTCGACGCCCAATTCGAGCGTGCCCGCGCGGCCGGGGCCAGGGTGTTAGAGCCTCCCACTGACCGTGAGTATGGCGAGCGCGAGTGCACCGTGGAAGACCTCGCCGGCCATCGCTGGCAATTCAGCGAAACTCTGCGCGACGTCAGCCCAGAAGAGTTTGGGTGCCAGACCGTCGCGCCTTGGTGGACCCGTTAGGGCGTTTAGCGTTTCACACGCTGCGACGACGTGCGCGCGGCGAAGGACGGGACTCCAACCAAGACAGAAACGCGGTCAACGCGCCTTGGTCGAGTGCGATCTCGTAACCGGACCTGCGGTCCTGTGTCGAGTCACGCAACTCCAGTACGACGATTTCGTTGGTCATGATGTCGAACTCGTCGCCACGTGGCGCGCGCCGGGCCACAATCTCCACACCTCGCCTGCTGAGCCGACGGTCTGGCCACAAGCGCAGACTGGACAGCCGGTAGAACGCGGCTTCGCCTCCGCGATAACGGATTACACCGTGGCGCCAGCCATGGCCTCCGACCGCGGGGATGTCCCGCATGATCCCGGCCGTTCCGCCCTGACGCAATTTCCAGAGCCGATAACTCAGGGCGAGGACGGCTACGCCGAGCACGACGACGAGCGCGACCATGCCAATCATGGGCGCGCTCATCGTCGGTTATTAGTCGATCGCGCCGACGGCGCGCAATCTGGCGCGGCCTCTGGCGGCGGTCTTCGGATCGTCGGACTCGGAATCCTCCCTGGCGGCGGACTCATCGATCTCCGACTCGAATTCCGCGGACTCAGCGAGAATGGTGATTCCCTCCTCAGTGACCGACATAAACCCGCCATCCACCGCGATCCGCAGATCGTTGTCGCCTTCCCGTTCGACGCGCACCATGGCGTCATCGACCAACTGGGCGACCAGGGGGATGTGATGGGGCAGGATGCCGATCTCGCCGACGGTGGTGCGGGTGAACAAGAACGTCGCCTCCCCCGACCAGATCTTGCGGTCGACGGCGACGATCTCAACGTTCAATTCGGCCATTTCACACCACCTTTCGACTCAGTCGAATGCTCGTTACAGCTTGGCACCGAGGCTCTCGGCCTTCTTGGCCAAGTCGTCAAGGCCCCCGATCAGGAAGAAGGCCTGCTCGGGCACATGGTCGAAATCGCCCTTGGACAACCGGTCGAACGCCTCGATGGTCTCCTTCACCGGGACGGTCGAACCTGGCTGACCGGTGAACTGCTCGGCCGCCATCATGTTCTGCGAAAGGAACCGCTCAATGCGGCGGGCCCGGTTGACCAGCTGCTTGTCCTCTTCCGACAGCTCATCGATACCCAGAATCGCAATGATGTCCTGAAGGTCCTTGTAACGCTGCAGGATTCGGATCACTTCCTGCGCCACGCGGTAGTGCTCCTCGCCGACCACGCTTGGGTCGAGAATGGTCGAGCTCGACGCCAGCGGGTCCACGGCGGGGAAGATGCCTTTGGAGAACACGCCACGGGACAGCTCAGTGGTGGCATCCAGGTGGGCGAACGTCGTTGCCGGAGCCGGGTCGGTGTAGTCGTCGGCCGGCACGTAGACCGCCTGCATGGAGGTGATCGACTTACCACGAGTCGAGGTGATGCGCTCCTGCAATTCGCCCATCTCGTCGGCCAGCGTGGGCTGATAACCCACCGCCGATGGCATCCGGCCGAGCAGTGTCGACACCTCCGACCCGGCCTGAGTGAACCGGAAGATGTTGTCGATGAACAGCAACACGTCCTGGCCCGCTTCGTCACGGAACCACTCCGCCATTGTCAGCGCCGACAGCGCCACTCGCATACGAGTGCCGGGCGGTTCATCCATCTGACCGAAAACCAGCGCGGTGTCCTTCAGCACGTCGGCTTCCTTGAGCTCGACCCATAGGTCGTTACCCTCGCGGGTGCGCTCCCCTACGCCGGCGAAAACCGAAGTCCCGCCGAAGTTCCGGGCGATGCGGTTGATCATCTCCTGGATAAGCACGGTCTTGCCCACGCCCGCACCGCCGAACAGCGCGATCTTGCCGCCGCGCACATATGGGGTGAGGAGGTCCACCACCTTCAGTCCGGTCTCGAGCATCTCGGTGCGGGGTTCGAGATCCTCGAAGGCAGGCGGCTTGCGGTGAATCGACCAGTGCTCGAAGTCTTCTCCGTATCCCGGCTTGTCCAGGCAGTATCCCAGCGCGTTGAAGACGTGGCCCTTGACGTCCTCACCGACCGGCACCGTGATCGAGTTACCGGTGTCAATCACCTCGACGCCGCGCACTAGGCCGTCGGTGGGCTGCATCGAGATCGTGCGCACCAAATTGTCGCCGAGATGGTTCGCCACCTCCAACGTGAGGGTTTTCTTGAGCTCCTCGAACGTGACCTCGGCGTGCAGTGCGTTAAACAGCTCGGGGACCGAACCACGCGGGAACTCGACGTCAACGACCGGCCCGGTCACGCGTACCACGCGCCCGCTGGTGTCCGATTTTGTCGGCTTGTCGGTCTTCTCGGCAGTAGCGCTCATATCTATTTCGCTTCCTTGTGGGGCTACTTAGCGGCGTCGGCGAGCGCGTTTGCGCCACCGACGATTTCGCTGATTTCCTGGGTGATCTGGGCCTGCCGCTCGCGGTTAGCCTCTAGCGTCAGAGCCTTGATGAGGTCGTCGGCGTTGTCGGTGGCCGATTTCATTGCCCGCTGACGCGATGCCAGCTCCGATGCGGCGGATTCGAGCATGGACGCATAAACCCGCGTGGTCAGGTAGCGCGGGAGCAGCGCCTCGAACAGCGTCGTCGCGTCCGGCTCGAACGAGTACAGGGTGCGCGGTCCGGTGTCTTCCTCGACGTACTCCACGACCAAGGGAGCCATCCGGTGGGCCACCGCCGTCTGCGACATCATCGACTTGAACTCCGAGTACACGATATGCAGTTCATCGACGCCCTGCACGTCGTCGGCCTGCTGATCGTCGTCATCCCCGGTGCCCTGCATGAACGCATCCACCAAGGTCGAACCGATCTCCGCGGCGTTCTCGTACTGGGGTTGCTCGGAGAAGCCCGACCACGATGCGGCGATGTCCCAGTTCCGGAAGGTGTAGTAGTTCTGCGCCTTGCGGCCCACCGTGTAGAGGACCGGCTCTTTTCCCTCATCTCGAAGCTTGGCGAAAAGCTGCTCGGAGCGACGGAAGATGCCGGAGTTGTATGCGCCGCACAGACCGCGGTCGGAGGACACCACCAGTACACCGGCCCGTTTCGGTTCGGGGCGCTCGACGAGCAAGGGATGGTCCAGAGCGGCTTCGCTTGCCAGGGTGGTGAGCATCCGGGTGATCTCGAAGGCGTAGGGCCGGGCGGATTCGAGCCGATTCTGCGCCTTGGGTAGGCGCGACGTCGCGATCAACTCCTGGGCCTTGGTGATCTTCTTGATCGAGCCCGCGGAGCGGATCCGCCCGCGTAGTTCACGAAGTGTGGCAGCCATCGTTAGCTACTTCTTGTCCTTCTTGGACTCGTTTTTGGTGTCCTTGTCCTTGGGTTCGGGCTTTTTGACCTTCACCGATTCTTTGGCGTCTGCGTCCTTGGGTTCGGCGTGCTCGTCGGGCACCACCGACCCACCGCCCGTTGCCGCGAAGCCCTTCTTGAAGTGATTGATGACCTCGGTGAGCGCGTCGGCGTTTTCCTCACTGAGCTTCTGGCTACTGCGGATCTCTTCGAGGATCTTTTCTTCGGAGCCCCGGATGTGGTCCAGCAGTTCGGTTTCGAACCGCCTGACATCCTCGACCGGCACCGAGTCCACGTGGCCGCCGGTGCCCAGGAACATGGAAACCACCTGCTCCTCGACGGGCATCGGCTGGTTTTGCGGCTGCTTGAGCAGCTCGACCAACCGCGCACCACGCTCCAACTGCGCCTTCGAAGTGGCGTCCAAATCAGAAGCAAAGGCCGCGAAGGATTCCAGTTCACGGTACTGCGACAGGTCCAGACGGAGACTTCCTGCCACCTCTTTCATCGCCTTGATCTGGGCGGCGCCGCCGACCCGGGACACCGAGACGCCGACGTTGATGGCCGGCCGGACACCTTGGTTGAACAGGTCGGTCTCCAGGAAGCACTGCCCGTCGGTGATCGAGATGACGTTGGTTGGGATGTAGGCCGAGATGTCGTTGGCCTTGGTCTCGATGATCGGCAAACCGGTCAGCGAACCGGCACCGAGCTCGTCGGAGAGTTTCCCGCAGCGCTCCAACAGCCGCGAGTGCAGATAGAACACGTCGCCGGGATAGGCTTCGCGACCGGGCGGGCGGCGCAGCAGCAGCGAGATCGCGCGGTACGCCTCGGCCTGCTTGGTCAAGTCGTCGAAGACGATCAGCACATGCTTGCCCTGATACATCCAGTGCTGAGCGATCGCCGAACCGGTATACGGCGCAAGCCATTTGAAGCCTGCGGCATCCGATGCCGGCGCCGCGACAATGGTGGTGTAGTCCATCGCGCCGCCCTCTTCCAGAACGCGGCGAACGGAGGCGATCGTGGTGCCCTTTTGCCCGATGGCCACGTAGACGCAGCGCACCTGCTTGCGCTCGTCGTCCGTCTCCCAGTTCTGGCGCTGGTTGAGGATGGTGTCGACGCAGACGGTGGTCTTGCCGGTCTTGCGGTCGCCGATGATCAGCTGACGCTGGCCACGGCCGATCGGTGTCATTGCGTCGATGGCCTTGATCCCGGTCTGCAGCGGCTCCTTTACGCTCTGCCGCTGCACCACCGACGGCGCCTGCAGTTCCAGCGCGCGGCGCGTCTCGGCATCGATGTCTCCGCCGCCGTCGATCGGCTGGCCGAGGGGGTTGATCACCCGCCCCAGAAACGCGTCGCCGACGGGGACCGACAGGACTTCGCCGGTGCGCTTGACCTGCTGGCCTTGTTCGATCTTCTCGAAGTCACCGAGGATCACCGTGCCGACGCTGTGCTCGTCGAGGTTGAGGGCGACGCCGAGGATACCGCCCGGGAACTCGAGCAGCTCCTGGGTCATCACCGACGGCAAACCCTCGACGTGTGCGATGCCGTCCCCGGCATCGATGACCGTACCGACCTCCTCGCGCGAGGTGTCGGAGGTGAAGGAATCTACATACTCTTCGATCGCGCTCTGGATGTCATCAGCGGAGATCGTCAACTCGGCCATAGCTTTTCGTCTTCCTACTTCGGTTATTGCTGACTAGTTCGTGTTCAATCGGGCAGTTGAGCCTCGGCCGCGGTCAGGCGAGACGAGAGCGTACCGTCGATCACTTCGTCGCCCACGGAGATGAGGAGCCCACCCAGCAGCGCGGCGTCGATCTGCAGCTGCACGGCCACCGGATGACCATAAATGCGGCTGAGGACCTCGGTGACGCGAGTGCGCTGAGCATCACTAGGCTCGGCCGCCGCACTCACCTGCGCGACCACTTCGTTGCGCCGTGCCACCGCCGCTTCGGCCAAGAACATCACGGCCTTGTCGGCCGACTGGCCTCTCAACAGCTCGATAGTCTGGGCCAGCAAGGAGTTCGTAATCCTGTTGCTCCTGCCGCTCGCGCTTTTCAGCACGTTGCGTAGCAACCCGAGTCGGCCTTCCGCCGGAGCCCCGTACTCGCCCAAGAGGACACTAAGGCGTGGCTGCGCCTCGAGGATCCGGGCAAACCGGAACAACTGGTCTTCGACCTCGTCAACCCGATCCTCGCGTGCGGCGACTTCCAACAACGCTTGCTGCGACACGTGTTCGACGGCGTCGATCAGATCCGAGTTGGCAGACCATCGCTCCGAAACGGCTGCCCTTAACAGCTCCAGAGTGGGATCGCCGACTTTGCCGGAGAGCAGCCGCTCGAGCAACCTGACCCTGGGCGCGGCGTCTTCGGAAGGCAGGGTGAGATACCGGGTGACGACGATTTCGCCGTCCAGCATTTTGGCGACCGAAACCAGCTCACCGGAGAGCTTTTCCAGTCCCTGATTGTCGAGATCCTTGGCTATGGTGTCGAACCGGTCCGTGACACTTTTCAGCCCCCGCCGACTGGCCGAGCGCATCTTCGCCATCAAGGGGTGCTTGACGTCAGCGGCCGCAGGCGCCATGGCATCGAGCTCGTCCAGGAAGCGATCGACGGTGGCCGACTGCTGCTCCGCGTCGGCGATGTAGTTGCGCACCAATTCCTCTGCCTGGCGTACAGATTCGTGCCCGAGCTCCAGCCGAAGCTGACGGCTCAGCTGGGCCCGCAGCAGTTCGGCCTGGCGGGCGCCTTGTGTTTTGATGCGCGCCGCCTCGATCTCGGCCTGGGCCTGCAGCTGTTCGGTGATCCGTTCCGCGTCCACCTTGGCCTCGTCGACGACCTGCGCGGCGTCCGATTTGGCGGCTTCCACGGCCTTGCTATGGGCCGCGGTCGACTCGGTGAGGCGCTCAGCGGCTTTTTCCGAATCTTTCAACTGTTGACGAACGGTGTCCTGGCGGGCGGTCATCATGTTCCGCACGGGTGGCACGACGTACCGCCAGACCAGCAACACGATGGCTGCGAACCCGATGAGCTGTCCGATAAATGTCGACATCGTTGGGCTACTTCGTCGCGGCTGAGGTGGTGACGTCGACGCCGAGGATCCGACTGGCCAACGTCGCCGACATCGAGGGCACGTTGGCGCGCAGATCCAGCTCCACGTCGTCCCTTTCGCGTTTCAATTGCTCGGCGGCCAGCTGCAACGTGGACATCACCTCTTGCTCGGCACGGGCACGCGCGTCTTCGACGACCTTACGGCCTTCGGCCCGGGCATTGTCGCGAAAGGACGACGCCTGAACGCGGGCTTCCTTCATAGCCTCTTCGTAATCGGCCTGGGCCGCTTCGAACTGCTCCGCCGACTTCTTGGTGTCGGAGGCGGTCTTGGCGACCATGGCGTCGCGCTCGCGCAGCACCTTCAGGATCGGAGGTACGACGAAGGTGCCGATAATGGCGAGCACCAGCAAAAAGATGGCCAGCACGAAGAAGAAGGTGCCGTTGGGGACGAGGAAGTTGTTACCGCCCGCCTCTGCTGCCTGGCTGGATGCCAGAACACTCAGGGTCGTGTCACCCATCACGACGAACTAGCCGACGGGTGTGGCGAAGACGAACAGCGCCATGAACGCCAGGTTGATGAAGTAGGCCGCCTCAACCAGGCCGACGGTGATGAAGAACGGCGTGAACAGCCGCCCCTGTGCCTCGGGTTGCCGCGCAACACCGGAGATCAGCGCATTACCGGCAATACCGTCACCGATACCGGCGCCGATCGCGCCGCCGCCCATGATGATTCCACCGCCGATGAGAGCAGCGGCAGCAACTTGAGGGTCAAGAGCCATTCTTTCCTCCTATATAACTGGGTTTTCAAGTCCTGACGGTTTAGTGGTGGTCTTCGTCCAACTCCATCGCCTGGCTGAAGTACAGGACGGTCAGCAGCGCGAAGATGAAGGCCTGGATTGCGCCGACGAATAGGTCGAACGATTTCCAGATCGCGTTCGGCAGCCACATGATGTACGGCGGAAACAGCGCAATCAGCGCGACCAGAATGCCGCCGGCGAAGATGTTGCCGAAAAGTCGGAGCGACAACGAGATCGGCTTGGCGAGTTCTTCGACGAGGTTGATCGGCGCCAGGACCGCCACGTGCCCCTTGAGCACTTTGAGCGGGTGCCCGATGATGCCGCGGCGCCAGATCCCGGCCGCGTGGTAGCAGACGAACACGAACAGGGCCAGCGCCAGCACGTAATTGATGTCGGCGGCCGCCGACGACAGTACCTCGGTGGTCTTTCCGCTCTTGTTCTCGTACTGCAGCGGGAGGACCGACAGCCAGTTGGAGATCAAGATGAAAACGAAGATCGTCACCGCGAGCGGCAGCACGAACGGCGCGATCCGCATGCCGATGGCGCTCTCCACCTGATTGCGCATCTGGATCGTGATCGCCTCGAAGAACAGCTGCACCCCGCCGGGCACATCGGTCGAGGTGACCTTGGAGCGCAGGTAGAACGCCATCGCGATCACGATCACCGCGGCGATCGCCGTCGACAGGATCGTGTCGGTGTTGACCGTCAGGCCGAGCCAGGTGGCCGTGTGGTGCTCGCCGACCTCGATTTGGGCGGCCAGGATGGACTCAGTCATCGCTGGCGCTCCCTCCTTCCGTCCCCTCGGTGCGCAGCTTCTTCCAGACCGGGAGCGCGGTCGATAGCACAAGCAGCACCTGGAATAAGGCCAGGCCGAACAGCACGCCCAATCCGGCGGGCCGGAAGACGAAGGCGATGATCAGCCCGGCGATGGTGATGATTGCCAGCCGTGACGCGGAGTTGAGTGCCATCGAGCGCTTCAGCGGATGTTCTTTCGCGGTGATCGACTCCACGGACCGGCGCACCAGAAGAGCGTTGAGCAAACCCAGCAGCAGTCCGATGCCGAAGAACACCCCGAGCATCAGCCGACCGGCGAGTCCAGCCGCGAGCGTCGCCGCTGCCGTCAGCGCCATGCTGATGACAAAGAGGCGAACCGGGCGGAACGCAACAGCGGGAAACACCAACGGCGCGTCCTGCGCTGGTGTCGTCACTGCAGCACCTCAATCCCGGGTTGGTGAAGCGGAAACCGCCAGATCGACTGATCGGTGACCCGCCGAGCGTATCGCAAGCGTCGCGCTGGATTTACCCAAGGGGTAGCTCCCTGTGTCGGTCGTGAATCGGCACGATCGGATGAGCATCCGACGGGCCGGGTGGCCGGCAACCCGCGAGATTTGTTTCGGGGTTCTAGCTGCACCGTATCACAAGCTAGACGGCACTACTACTCGCTGTCGTAGTAGTCGTCGCGGCGGCGCAGCAGCGGGATCACCGTCGCAACGCCCGCGATCACAATCGCCCCCAACATGACGGCTCCGGTATCGCGCGGGTTGAAGAAGATCGTGCTCGCCGCGCCGAAAGCGACGATGCCCACCCACAGATAGATGAGCAGCACCACGCGACGGTGTGAATGACCGATTTGCAGCAACCGGTGGTGCAGGTGCATCTTGTCGGGGCTGAACGCACTGCGACCCGCGCGGGTGCGGCGCACGATCGCCAGCAGCAGATCCAGCATCGGCACGAACATGACCGCCGCCACCAGCAAAAAGGGTGACAGCAGAGCAAACACATCGCGGGCACCGTAGGCGTTCTGCGAGATCGGGCCGGCGGCGGTCGTGGAGGCGGCGGCGAGCATCAAGCCGATCAGCATCGACCCGGAATCGCCCATGAAAATCTTCGCCGGGTGAAAGTTGTGCGGCAGAAAGCCCAGGCAGGCTCCCGCGAGCACGACCGAAATCAGGGCCGGCGGATAGAACAGCACATCACCGCCGTGGTCGAAGAGCAGACCGACCGAGAACACGCAGATCGCCATCGCGGTGATCAGTCCAAGCCCGGCAGCCAGTCCGTCCAGTCCGTCGACGAAGTTCATCGCGTTGACGATCGACACGGTCAGCGCGAGCGTCAGCAGGATCGATGAGGCCTGGTCCAGCACGATCGTGCCGACGCCACCGATGGGGATGTAGAGGACGCTCCAGGCCACGCCCATGGTGACCAGTACGCTGGCCGCGGTGATCTGGCCCGCGAACTTCGTCAGTGCGTCCAGGCCCCAACGGTCGTCGATCAGCCCGATGCCCATGATCACTGCACCCGCCACCAACACCGCGGGCATGCCGCTGGAGTAGACGAACCCGCGGGTCAGCGCCGGAAGTTGGGATGCCAGAAAGGCAGCCGAGACAACGCCGACAAACATCGCCAGCCCGCCCATCCGCGGCGTTGGCGTCACATGCACATCGCGTTCCCGCGGGTAGGCGACCGCTCCCAGCTTGGTGGCCAGTACCCGCACCGGACCGGTTGCGAAGTAGGTGATGATCGCTGCGGTCAGGCCGACCAGGGCAAGCTCGCGAAGCGGGACGCCGGCGCTGCGATCAGACAAGGCGAGCAAACCACCGGCAAGGCTGGTCATGTCGCTGGACACCTGCAGACCGTACTGCACCAACCTGAGAGGCCGAGCAGGGTGGGCAAGCTCGGCGTTGATTCTGCGGCTACGGCGACAAAGTGCGAGTAATCCTCGCCACTAGCGCAGGATCAAATTCAAGCGGTCAAGCTAGCGGGGTCCAACCCGAGCACCTCGCCGATGCGCTCTTCGCTCACCGGACCCGGCCGCAGGATCCGCGGGCTGGCTCCGGTCAGGTCGACGATCGTCGATGCCGCCTGCTGCGCGGACGGACCCGCGTCGAGGTAGACCTCGACGAGATCGCCGAGTTGGCTGCGGGCCTCGCCGGCGTCGACGGTGGGCGGGCGGCCGGAGATGTTGGCGCTGGACACTGCCATCGGGCCCACCTCGCGCAGCAGCTCAATAGCCACCGGGTGCAACGGCATTCGCAGCATCACGGTGCCACGGGCATCGCCGAGATCCCAATGCAACGACGGCGCCTGCTCCACCACCAGGCTGAGCGCGCCCGGCCAGAATGCGCGGATCAGTTCGCGGGCACCCTCGGGCATCACATAAACGAGTCCCTCGATGGTGTGCCAGGAACCGACCAGCACGCCCACCGGCATATCGCGACCCCGCCCCTTTGCCGACAACAGCGCTCCCACCGCGGCGCTGTCGAAGGCGTCGGCACCGATGCCGTAGACGGTGTCCGTCGGCATGACAACCAGCCGCCCACTCTTGAGCGCCCCTACCGCCGAGGCGATTCCGCGCGAACGCTGGCCGGGATCGGCGCAGTTGAACACGTCAGTCATCGGCGTCGCTTCTCCGAGCCGTCACGAACCTCGGCCGGCCGACCAAATCCCGGCGTGCGTGGATGTCATCGAAAAGTCCTGTTTTGCATATCAATTCGACAGTCTCCGACGACGTGGTGTCGTCGTGCTCGACGGCGAACAGGCCACCGGGGCGAAGCCAGCGTCCGGCGAGGCCGACAACGGTGGCAATCACGCTCATGCCGTCCGGCCCACCGAACAGCGCGTGATGCGGATCGTGTTGGGCTACTTCCGGATCCAGCTCGACGGCATCGGGAATATAGGGCGGGTTGGCCACGACTAGGTCGACTTGCCCATCGAGTTCGGGAAGCAGGCCGTCGACGGTGACGTCGGCCCGCAGGAGTTCCACCGCTGTCCCGTCGGCATTGCGGCGCGCGTAATCCAGCGCGGCGTCGGAGTCGTCGATGCCAATGACTCGTGCCGCGGGCCGGTGGTGGGCCAGCGCGACCGCGAGCGCGCCGGATCCGGTGCACAGGTCGACGATCACCGGCCGCGCCGGAAGCCGTTGTGCGGTTACCCACTCCAAGATGGACTCGGTCTCCGGGCGCGGTATGAACACGCCCGGGCCGACATGCAGCTGCACAGGCCCGAACGCCACCGTCCCGGTGACATGTTGCAGCGGCACACGGCGCGAACGCGCGGTGACGGCCTCGCGGTAACGCTCGAAGAACTCGTCGCCGGGCGAGTCCAGCAGGGCCAACCGGCCACGGTCGACCCCGGCCAGGTGAGCGGCCAACCGCTCGGCGTCGCAACGCGCGGAATCGATTCCCGCGTCGGCGAGTAGCGCCGTCGCGGAGTCGATCGCGCGCCGCAGAGGTGTCATGGCGCCGCTCTCCCCCGCAAGCGGGAGGTGCCCCCACCTCATCGCTTCGCTCTGCATCGTCGTCGGCGCGGGGATCATGCCTGTTGCAGCCTGGCCTGCTTGTCGGCGGCGCTCAGCGCATCGAATAGCGCATCCAGGTCACCGTCGAGGACCTGGTCGAGATTGTGGGATTTGTAACCGATCCGATGGTCGGTGATCCGGTTTTCCGGGAAGTTGTAGGTGCGAATGCGTTCGCTGCGGTCCACCGTGCGGATCTGGCTGGCCCGATCCGCCGACGCGTCGGCCAGCGCTTGTTCTTCGGCCAGCGCCTGCAGTCGTGCGGCCAGCACCTGCAACGCGCGGGTCTTGTTCTGCAGCTGCGACCGTTCGTTTTGGCAGGTGACCACAATCCCGGTAGGCAGGTGGGTGATTCGCACCGCGGAGTCGGTGGTGTTAACACCCTGGCCGCCCTTGCCGGACGACCGGTACACGTCGATGCGCAGATCCGATTCGTCGATCTGCACCTCCCCGACTTCCTCCGGTTCCGGGTAGACGAGCACGCCGGCCGCCGAAGTGTGCACGCGGCCTTGGGATTCCGTCACGGGAACACGTTGGACGCGGTGTACCCCACCTTCGAACTTCATGCGTGACCACACACCGTCGGTGCTGTCGCCTTTGCTTGCGATGGTTAGCGTCGCGTCCTTGTAGCCGCCGAGGTCTGACGTGGTTTCGTCCAGGACCGTCACGGTCCAGCCGTGTCGCTCGGCGTAGCGGATGTACATCCTGGCCAGATCGGCGGCGAACAATGCCGATTCTTCGCCGCCCTCACCGGATTTGACTTCAAGGACGATGTCGTCGGCGTCGTGCGGGTCGCGCGGAGCCAGCATGTCGGTGAGTTGGGTGTCCAGTTCGGTGACGCGCGACTCCAACTCGGCGACCTCATCGACGAACGACTCGTCGTCGACGGCCAGTTCACGCGCGGTCTCCAGATCGTCGCGCGCCGACACCAGCTTGCGGTGTGTGGCGACGATGGGGGCCAGGCGGGCGAACCGGCGCCCGACTTTGCGTGCCTCGTCGGGCTTGCTGTGCAATTCGGGATCCGCCAGCGCATGCTCGAGCTCGGCGTGTTCGGCGAGCAGCACGTCGATCGTCTGCACGGGCTGCGTCATGTCACGCTCCCCTCTACCTGCCCCAGGATCCGTACCGCAAACGCGAACCGACGCCCGGCCTGTGCACGTTGCGGCACAGTTCGGGCGTCGGTAAGGCAGCTATTTGTCGGCTGCGGCAGCTTCGGCCTTGGTGCGCTTGCCGTAGCGCTTCTCGAAGCGGGCCACGCGGCCGCCGCTGTCGAGGATCTTCTGCTTGCCGGT
>NZ_JBKQQD010000009.1:0-27087 GCF_052144515.1 Mycobacterium sp.
GCTGGTGATGTCGATCTCGTTCGCGGCGCTGACAGCCGCGCATGTGTCGTTCATGCGGATGTTCGGCCTGGGCCTGACGCTGGCCGTGTTGGTCGACGCCACGCTGGTGCGGATGGTCTTGGTGCCGGCATTCATTCATCTGCTGGGCACGTGGAACTGGTGGGCCCCCGAGCCTCTGGTCTGGCTGCACGAACGCTTCGGACTCAGCGACGATCAGCTCGACCGGACATCGGAGCCGACGCACGCGCCGGACCAACACCCGAAGCCCACTACACCGTCGGTGAGCGACATCGATTAGCCCGATTAGGCGTAAACCATGCCGATCCGCGATGGCGCCCCACGGTGTGGGCAAGCCGGATTCCCGGGCGGCAAGCGCTGACCAGCAGGACCGATAACACCTTGCCCCAGTCGCTGCGGTGGGCGGACTGCTGGGCGTGATCCCAGCAGAGCACTTATCCGAATCGTGCGGTATCCCTCCGGGGAACTACGAGGAGCGGTTCGCTGCGCACAATTGCCTGGGCGAGGTCTGGAGCCGAGGAGCTTCACGTTCGATCACAATGATGCTCAGGGTGTTCCCTCATTGGGGTGCCGCGCGTCCGTCGTGTCAGCAAACTTGGCGGTCAGTAGACCAGGACATGACGCAAGCCAGACTACGGACTCGAACTCTGACCGACGCCACGCGCAACTGCTCAGGCCGTCACGACGTCACTGGTCTGAAGCTCGCGCAACGCGGTCCGCAGGCCGCGACGTCTGCCGGTGTCGGGGTCGACACCGAAGCTCTCGCGAACGCCCTCACGGATTCGGAATTTCAGCTCCGAGTGGGTTTCGGGCGCGTCGTCGGAGGTTCCTTGGAGGAACTTGTTCGGGACCGAGAGCTTGAGGATTGTCCAGAACGTCTGCATGTACTGGTGCATTAAGGATCCGGTCGTGTACGGCAGGTCGTACTTGTCGCATAGAGCCTTGACGCGCTCAGATATTTCGGCGTACCGGTTGCTTGGCAGGTCGGGGAACAGGTGGTGCTCGATCTGGTAGCAGAGGTTGCCGCTCATGAAGGCCATCAGGGGGCCGGCTGTGAAATTCGCCGAACCGAGCATCTGCCGCAAGTACCACTTTGGTTGGGTCTCCGTTTCGTATTCTTCGCGGGTGAATTTCTCGGCGCCGTCGGGGAAGTGCCCGCAGAAGATCACCAGATACGCCCAGTAGTTGCGGATGAGGTTCGCTGTCGCGTTCGCGGCCAGGGTGTGTTTCCACCCGGGGCCCGACAGGGCAGGGAAAATGATGTAGTCCTTGCCGACCTGCTTGGCGACCTTCTTGCCGATCACGCGCAAGTCCTTACGGACCTCGTCCATGGATTTCTCACCTTTGCGGACCTTCGTTAATTCAACCCCGTGCAGCGCCACACCCCACTCGAAAAGCGTTCCGAGCAGCAGGTTGAAGACGGGGTTGCCGAGATACTCCGGTTTCCAGCGCTGGTCTCGGGTGACGCGCAGGAGGCCGTAGCCGACGTCGTCGTCGATCCCGACGATGTTCGTGTATTTGTGGTGCACAAAGTTGTGCGAGTGCTTCCATTGCACGCTCGGAGAGGTGGTGTCCCACTCCCATTCGGTGGAATGGATCTCCGGGTCGTTCAGCCAATCCCATTGGCCGTGCATGATGTTGTGCCCGAGTTCCAGGTTCTCGATGATCTTCGCGATGCCAAGCAGGGCGGTCCCGGCGACCCAGGCGACCTTGTTCCTGCTCGCCAGCAAGGCAATTCGGCCACCGACCACCAAGCCGCGCTGCAGCTGGATGGTCCTGCGCACGTACCGGGCATCCCGCTCGCCCCTGGACTCCTCGATATCGGTTCGGATCGCGTCCAGTTCGCGGCCAAATTCCTCGATGTCCGCCTCGGTGAGGTGCGCATACGCCTTGATGTCGGTGATCGCCATGCGGCGCTCCTAAATGTCGATGGTGCAGTCGCCGGATGCCGCAGAGATGCACGTCTGGATTCGATCGCCCGCGCGGTGTTCGGTCCCGGACCTGAGATCGCGCACGTAGCCTGATTCCAGCGGCAATACACAGGATTGGCAGATGCCCATTCGGCATCCGAACGGCATCTGGATGCCGAGGTTCTCGCCGCCTTCCATCAGCGTTGTCGCACCGTCGAGTTTGATGCTCTTGTCTGAGATCTTGAAGGTGACGGTGCCGCCCTCGCCGCCTTTGTCGGTGCGGGCAATGGCGAACCGCTCCGTGTGCAGCTTGTCCCGCATACCCGCTTCCGTCCAGACCTTTTCGACCGTGTCGAGCATGGCGGGCGGACCGCACGCCCACGTGGAGCGGTCTTTCCAGTCCGGGACGAGGCCGGCGAGCGCGGCGAAGTCGACCTTGCCCATGTCCGCTGTTAGCTGCAGGTGCAGCCGGTAGCCGGGCTGGGTGCGCTCCAGCGCACCTAACTCGTCGTGGAATATCTCGTCGCCGGCGGCGTGCGCCGAGTGGACATGCATGATGTCGGGACTCTCGCCACGCTGCCGCAGCGAGCGCAACATCGCGATCACGGGGGTGATGCCGCTGCCCGCGGTCACGAACAGCAACTTGGCCGGTGCCGGATTAGGTAGAGCGAAATCGCCCCTCGGGGCCGCGAGCCGAACAACCGTGCCAGGCTCGACACCGTTGACCAGATGTGATGACAAGAAGCCCTCGGGCGTGGCCTTGACGGTGATCGAGATCAACTTCTTGTCGCGCCGTGGGATCGACGTCAGCGAGTAAGACCGCCAATGCCAGCGCCCACCAACACGCACTCCGATGCCGAGGTACTGGCCGGGCTGGTAGTCGCCGGAAAAGCCCCATCCGGGTTTGATCGTGACCGTGGCCGAGTCTTCGGTTTCCTTGCGAACATCGACGACGAGGCCACGCAGTTCCCGCGCAGACCACAGCGGATTTAGCAGTTTAAGGTAGTCATCGGGCAGCAACGGCGTCGTCGCGCGAGCCACCAACCCTCGCAACACATTAACCGTCGGGGTCGACGCCGTCACGAGATTCCTTACCGGCGCCGCACTCCACAACCTCAGATTTCGCATCCTCGAACCCCAGCGTCAACCACCGTCAAGGCAGGACCATCGAGCTTGGCGGTCGCTTCTGTCAAGGTCCGCTGTTCGTGCCGGACCTGTTCTGTGCCGCCGCAGACCAAGCACACCGTGCGTTGGCATCTCGAGGATTGTCCGGGGTTCCTGCGGCTCGCGATGGGCTGTGGTGGACGGTGAGGCTGGTCTTGGATGGTGGCGATCGCTGCCTCGAGGGTGCTGGCGACGGGCAGCAAGGCCTGTGGATCGCAGATCCGCAGCAGCCGGGAGACTGCGTCACCGGATACCGCTGCCCAGCCGATGCCGGCGCGCGCGCAGCAGACGGAGACCCTGTGCAGCGCCGAGAAACCCTCGGTTCCAAAGAAATCCAGGTCGCGCAGATCAAGGATCAGCCCGCGGCAACGCAGGAGATGCCCCAGCGTGTACTCGGTCAGAGTGTCAGCGTTGGATGCGTCGATGCCGCCGTGGGCGCTGATCACAGCTACCGATGACCTGAGCCGACGACTGGCTAACCGTGCGGTGTGACCCTGCCACGGCTGGGAAAGAAAGCCGCCCTCCGGCAATACTGAGGGGGCGGGCGGAGCATCCATGGTGATCCCCGACATGCGGTTGTCACCGGTGTGTTCGGCGCGAGCTACTGCTCTGCGAGGACAGCGGCGGACGGCTGACCCCATACCGGACTGGTTGAGGGTCCCAACTTGGCTGACGATCCACTCCGCGGGAGCAATCGTCAAGACCTGTGGGAAGGCGCTCAGTCCAAGCGAATCGGAAGCGTGGCGACGATGGCGTCGGTGCGTGCGCGAACTGTTGTGGCCAGCAGCGGGCCGCGTTGGTTGTGCAGGATTCGGTAGCGTCGGCGCCGCGGTTCGATGTAGGCGAGCAAGACGATGACGAAGCGTCCTTTCTCGACTTGGGTTCGGACGAAACCGACGGCGGGTGCCACCAGGGTGCGGTGCGGGCTGGGCAGGACCCGTAGGTCAACCCCGGGGTCCCATTGTTTCCAGACCTCGCAGAGCCGGCGGGTGGCGTCGGGGTCGGTGTCGACGGCCACTGGGACCACTTCGTTGCCAAGCCGCATCGCGGCCTGCAACGCGCGCCCGGCGACGTTGCTGATCGTGACGACCGGCACGATGACCATCGCTTCGCCGGCGGGCCTCGGAATGGGTTTGAGCGGCAGCTGGCCCAGCCCCAACTGTTCGGCGACGTGATAGTAGTAGCGTTCGATCCGATCGAAGAGCAGCATCAGCCCGGGCACGATCAGCAACAGCAGCCAGGCCCCCTCGGTGAATTTGCTGGCGAAGAGCACCACTCCCGCCACGGCGGTGAGCACCGCCCCGGTCCCGTTGAGTGCGGCCTTGCCCACCCAGCCGCGGCCGCGTTGTTGCAGCCAGTGCCGGACCAGTCCGGTTTGGCTGATCGTGAACCCGATAAAGACGCCGATCGCGAACACGGGCAACAACCTGTGGGTTTCGGCACCGACGACAAGTAGCACCGCGGCGGCCAGCACGCCCAAAGTAGCAACGCCGTACCGGAACACGGGGCGTTCGGCGCGAAGCGTGAACAGGTGCGGCAGCCGGTGGTCCTTGGCCAGCAACTGCATCAGCACCGGCAGACCGCCAAAGCTGGTGTTCGCCGCGAGAGCCAACACCAGGGTTACCGACAGGTTGGTCACATAGAACGGCCACCCGGTTCCAAATGCTCCCGCCGAGAGCTGCGCGAGTACAGTGACGTCGCCGCGCGGTGTCACTTGATGCTTCCGAATCAGCGCGGCCAGGCCAAGAAGCATGGCTGCCAACAACACTCCCAACGCGACCTCGGTGTGTTGGGCCCGCTTGACGATGGGCGTCCGGAATTGGGGCACCGAGTTGGCGATTGCCTCGACGCCGGTCAGCGAGGAACATCCCGCCGAAAACGCCTTGAGAATCAACACCGCTCTCAGTGCCTCGGTCGCACGGATGGGGCCCAGATCCGCGCCGATAACGGCTACCGGATGCGGACGGATGAACCCGACGATCATGATGGCGAAGACACTGACGACGAACACCAGCGCCGGTCCCATCAGCACCTTGGCCGACTCGGCGATTCCGATCAGGTTGATGGCGGTGATCAGGGCAAGCCCGGCCAGCGTCACCGCCAGTAATTGATGGGCCATCACGGGAAAGACGCTGCCCAGACTGGCTGCCCCAGCCGCCAGACTGACCGCAACGGTCAGCACGTAGTCGACGACCAGGCTTGCCGCAGCCAACAGGCTCACCGTTCGGCCGAGGTCCTTTTTGGCCACTGCGTAGGCTCCGCCGCCGTTCGGGTGGACCGCAATCACCTGCCGGTACGAGACCACCAACACCAGCAGCAACACCGTGATTGCTATCGCGATCGGTAGGGTCAACCGCACTGAGGCCGCACCCGCGGCGACCAAAACCAGCACGATCGCTTCGGGACCGTAGGCAACGCTGGACAATGCGTCCAACGACAACGCGGCAAGACCGCCGATGGCCGTCAACCGATGCAGATCGCCGCGCAGGTGTCGCCGCACCCGGCGATCAGCAATCTGATCGGCCGGCCGTTCCCGCTTGGTGACTACCATTGTGCCGATTGAACACCCCGACGCTGCGACACGCGACCGCCACGTCGGAAGCGTTCATCTTGCGACCACCCGTCGGTGGGGCCAACGTACGCCCGTCGACGTTGGGCCGCTGGTAGGGGGACACCCTTGGGATGGATAAGTGAGATGGCTCCCTGTAGCCGAGGCGTCCTCCCTGACCGTGACCGCGGTCGCCGCGATCCCCGGTGTTCAGCGTCGGTGATTCGACATCAGCCTCAGTGCAAATTCAGAACAGTGGAGCACATGTATCCGTCCTTGCCCAAAGCCCAACCAGCAGGAGAACAATCGATGCCGACCCATGCGCCCCCGGCTCACAGCGTTGCGTGATCGAGGTCGGGCAGCGGACCTGGCGCCACTCGAAAGGGGGCCTCATGCGTGATTTCCTCTGTCCCAACTGCGGGCAGCATCTGGCGTTCGAGAACTCGATTTGTCTATCCTGCGGCAGCGCGCTGGGGTTCTCCCCGGACGACACTGCGTTGCTGATGATCACTTCGGGCGAAGACTGCGAGCGCGGCGGCGTGGTCGATTGGCGCCAGTATCAATTGTGTGCCAATCTCCATGTGGCGCCAACGCCGACGCTTCCTCGACGCCTACGTCACGTTGACGGCAGCCAGCGCAGCTCCACCGAGGC
Source organism: Mycobacterium sp. (assembly GCF_052144515.1). Taxonomy (GTDB): domain Bacteria; phylum Actinomycetota; class Actinomycetes; order Mycobacteriales; family Mycobacteriaceae; genus Mycobacterium. Next base: position 6,293 of record NZ_JBKQQD010000009.1, read on the forward strand.
CTAGTGAGCCGGTCAGAAAAGTCGGCGGGAGGGGTAAGAAGCGTTCTGTTGACCGCTGCCGTTCATCCAATGTTTTCGGGGATCGGGGACCATTGCCTCTAGGGCCCGGTGTCGAGATCTCCGTAACGTCGGGGCCGACAAGGGACAGACGCCAGGTGGGTCGGCGCAGCCTCCACTGGCCGAGGTCACCACACGCACCACCACCGGGCGCCGCCATCTCGTCGGGCGTCGGCGGACGTCGGAGCAATCGAATACATTGGAGCGCCAGTGCTCAATACGGAGATCGACGTTGAACGCACGAGCCGGCGGTTGAGCAAGTTGCGCGAAGACGTAGACGACCTCCTGGCGCGATTGGCCACAGCTGAGTCACTGTGGTCCTGGTGGCTCACCGGTGTGGCGACCCAGAATCGATCCAGTGCCCGAAATATGTTGCACTACTGGGCAATTCGGCAATGTGATCTGCGCGACCTGCAGGCCCGCCTCGCTGCCTACGGGCTGTCCTCATTGGGCCGAAGCGAGCCCCACGTCGAGGCCACCCTGCTCTTGGTGAGGTCGGCGATCTGTGCCATGCTCGGTGACACCTGGCAACAGCCTGCGCTAACCGCCGCCAGCGTCGAGGACGGCCCCGAATTGCTCCGCTACCGAACGCAGCAGCTGCTGGGCCCGGAGCCGGTCGATCGCGTGACCCGCATCATGGTCACACTGCCCTCCTCGGCCGCAACCGACCCCGTCTTGGTTCGCGAGTTGGTGGAACGCGGCGTGAACATCGCACGCATCAACTGTGCGCACGACGATGCCGAGGCTTGGCGCTCCATGGCACAGCATCTCAAGCAAGCGGCCGAAGCGACCGGCCGAACCTGCTTGGTCGCGATGGATCTTGCGGGACCAAAGCTGCGGACTGGACCGCTTGAACCCGGGCCGCGCGTCGTGAAACTCCGGCCATCCAGGAACGCGCTTGGGCAGGAAACCGCTCCGGCGCGGGCATGGCTGACTGCGGCGGAAGACCCGATTGACCCGCCCGAAGCCGGCCTGGCGTCGCTACCGGTGTCCGGGCAATGGCTCAGCCGCCGCCACGACGACGACGTCCTGCTTCTGCACGACACTCGCGGCGCGAAGCGCAGACTGGTGCTGAAAGCCGTTGGCCAGAAATCAGGCGTCCCCGGCGGATTCGTCGTGACTGCCGACAAGACCACCTACCTCGCCACCGGGACGGTGCTGCACGTCCACGGCGTCAAGGATTCGACACACCTCGGAGAACTTCCGCAAACCGAACAGAGCCTTGTCCTGCATCGCGGAGACATCCTCGAGCTGACCAAAGATTGTTCGCCGGCACCGCTAGCCGCCGAGGGTATCCCGCGCATTGGTTGCACGCTGCCCGAGATCTTCGATCATGCACACATTGGGGAGAAGGTCCACCTCGATGACGGCCGGATCGGAGGCGAGATAGTCAGCGTAGGTTCTGGCGTGCTGAGGTTGCGGATCGACCACGCAGCAGACGCGGGGTCCCGCCTCCGTGCCGGCAAGGGAGTCAATGTGCCCGACGCCAACCTCCCGATCTCCGCCCTGACCGAAAAGGACCTGTCTGATCTGTCAACGGTGGTCGAGCTGGCCGATCTCGTCGAGATGTCGTTCGTGCGAGACCCTTCCGATGTCGAACAGTTGCTCGACGAGTTGAGCCGCCGCGGCGGTGACTCATTGGGAATCGTGCTGAAAATTGAGACCCGGCAAGCATTCGAACACCTTCCGCAACTGCTGCTTACGGCGATGCGGCATCCGCGCGTCGGTGTGATGATCGCGCGGGGGGACCTTGCCGTCGAGTGCGGATACGAACGCCTGGCCGAGTTGCAGGAAGAGATTCTGTGGCTGTGCGAGTCGGCGCACCTGCCCGTGATCTGGGCCACCCAAATACTCGAACAGCTCACCAAGACAGGGAATCCCTCGCGCGCAGAGATCAGCGATGCGGCAATGAGCGAACGGGCCGAATGCGCAATGCTCAACAAAGGGCCGCATATCAACGACGCCGTCGTCGTCCTTGACAGCATCCTTCGGCGCATGACGGACCACCACTACAAGAAGAACGCACTGCTGGGATCCCTGCACTCCTGGCACCCCGGCTCGCACCACGACCAGCCGTAAAGAACGTCTGTAGTGCCCACCCGCGAAACGCTCTGTGGTTCTTTGACGCCGACTGCTCAGTGCTAGAGCTCAGTCGATGTCGTCAGGCATGCGTGGGCGCCGGTGGAAGCAGCGCTACACCGTGGTAGCGATGCGGGTCGGGTAGCCGCCGACGGAGCACCATGTGCACGAGCACAAGCACCGACATCACCGCGGCGTAGATGCACCACAGTGACGTGAACGCCTGGTAGTACAGCACTGCGACCACGACGAGGCCCACCAGGTTGAGCACCCCGAAAGTCACGATGGAGGGGTAACCCGACATCAGTGCCGGGCCGATGACGGCCACGATGTAGAGCACCGCCCACACGATTTCGTACTGAACACCCGTCTGGTAGGTCAGACAGTGCGGGTGCGGGGTCACCCCGATCGGATCGGTGAAAACTACGAGCGCGAGGTACGTCGAGACGATGCCGCCCAGCACCACAAAGGGCGTCACCCGCAGCCGGGCCCCCTGCGGTTCGAGCAGCAACACCGAGAGCGGCAAGAGCGTCGGCAGCAACGGTAGCGCGATGAAGAGGTAGGCGAACACCGCCAAGTGGGCCGCCCCGGCGGAGATGTCGCAACTCGCGCCGATGTTTCACCTCACGTAGCGACAACACAGCGATGGGTAGCAGCGCGACACCAGCCACCAGGTCAGACGTCAGTGAGAAACACACTATTTGGACTGCTGCACAGTTTGTCCCTCGAGAACCAAGACGAACACATCCCGCCCCGGCACTAACCGAACCGCCGGGCTCGCTCCTAGCCCGACCATCATCGCCGCGCTGCTTCCAGCAATAGCCGTCGTTCGGCTGCGCCGACGGCGTGTCGCGCCGCGTCAACCGCATCGGGATTAACCGACACCGACGTGATGCCCTGCCGGACAAGATGTTCGGCGAAGGCTGGGTTGGTCGACGGCGCCTGGCCGCACAGTGAGGAGGTAATCCCGAGGAGGTTCGCCTTTTCGATGATCTGGGCGATGGCATCGAGCACAGCGGGATCGGACTCGTCGAACAATTCCGCGCACACGTCGGAATCGCGGTCGACCCCGAGCATCAGCTGCGTGAGATCGTTGCTGCCGATAGACACCCCGTCGATACCCATCCCGACGTACTCAGGCAGCCAATGCACCACCGACGGGACCTCGGCCATCACCCAGCGGTGCAGTCCGCGTTGACGGCCCAGCGGGCTCGCGTCGACCAACGACAGGCATTCCGCAAGCTCCCACCCGGTGCGAACGAACGGAATCATCAAGTGCACGTTCGGATTCTGCTCGCGCACCCGTGCGAGTGCTTCCAGTTCAAGCCGGAACAGATCAGGGTCCCGGACGTAGCGGTAGCAGCCGCGGTAGCCGATCATCGGGTTGTGCTCGACGGGCTCGTAGGTCTCACCACCGCGCAAACCGCGGAACTCGTTGCTACGGAAGTCTGTTGCGCGATAGACCACCGGTCGTGGCGTGAATGCGGCGGCGATGCGACCGACCGATGCCACCATCGCGTCGACCAGCTGTCTCTGCTCACCGTGCGCCATGAGGTCACGGGGGTGCCGTCCGCCTAGTGCTTCGGTCAGCATGAACTCGGCACGCAACAGGCCGACCCCATCGACATCCTGTGCCGCAACGCGTTCCGCGGAATCCGGCATCGCGAGATTGACATATATCTTGGTTCCGGTGACTTCGGCGGCGCCGGTGGCCGCCGCCGGTCGGTCAATTGCCGACGTCTGCTCCGTAGCGTCCGGGCGATCCACGTGAACCTTCCCGTGGGTGCCGTCAACCGTGACCATGGTGCCGTCCCGAAGATCGGTGGTCGCGGTCCGAGCGCCGACAATGCAGGGCACCCCTACTTCGCGGGCCACGATCGCGGCGTGACACGTCATGCCGCCGGAGTCGGTGACGATCGCCGCCGCCCGCCGGATGGTGGGTAGCCAGTCGGGATTGGTCATCGGCGCCACCAATATCTCACCGTCGACTAAACGGTCACCCAAGTCCGGTGTGAGCAGTACCCGCACCACTCCGGACGCGACGCCGGGCGCGGCGGGTAACCCGCGCGCCAACACGGTGGTCTGATCGGTATCAGCGGTGGCGACGCTGCCGTGCGTCGTGATCGGCCTGGCTTGCACCAGCCACGTCTTGCCGGCCGAGATTGCCCACTCCACGTCTTGCGGGCCGCCGTTGTGCCGTTCCGTTGCGATCGCCAGGCTGGCGATCCGTCGCAATGCGGAGTCGTCGAGAACGCGTGATTCGGCGGCGTCTTGGTCTAACTCGACTGTCCGATCATGGCCGTCGGGGCCGCGGACGATCTTGAATGTCTTTGCGGCCGATGCGGGCGTCGAGCACGTTCAGGTTGTCCTTGGCGACGACGTAGGTGTCGGGTTCCACGCTGCCCGACACGACGACCTCACCTTGTCCGAACGCGGCTTCGATGACGACGCGATCCAGCGCGCCGGTGCTCGGGTCCGCGGTGAAGGCCACGCCCGCCTGCTCGGCAGGAATCATTAGTTGCACAACGACGGCCATCGCGGGATCAGCCGCGAAGCCCCGGCTGGCCCGATACGTGATAACCCGGGGGCTGAACAGCGACGCCCAGCAGCGCTGCACCGCATTGATCAGGCCGTCGTCGCCGGTGACGTTGGTGATGGTCGCGTTCATCCCGGCGAACGACGCGTCGCGGCCATCCTCGCCCGTCGCCGACGAGCGGACTGCCACAACCGCTGCGGGCCCGAGTCGTCGGTAGGCGGCCAACATCCGATCACGGACGTCATCGGTGATGCCGGCCTTGAATGCCAAGGACTGCATTCGATCGCACAGCTCACCAAGTTCAGAACTGTCGCCGACTTTCTCCAAGGCCTTGCGGTGGGCGGCGGCGAGTTCCTCACTCACTCCGCCCGCTCGCATCGAGTCCTGGTAGCAAGCCCGCAGCAGCACGAAGCCGGGCGGCACCGGAAGCTCAGCCGCGACCAGCTCACCCAGATTCGCGCCCTTGCCGCCGGCGTCTTCAGCGTTTTCGATCCGCAAAGTCGAGATGTCGCGGACGTAATCGTCTGTTCGCATTTGGCTCTCCTCGAGGACGCCCGCGACCGGTGACTGAGGTCGATTGACGGGTTCACCACATTTCGCCGACGGACGCGCTTCGGTGTTGGCCACTTCGCTAGCTTCCATCACTGACTCGTCGGGCCGGAGGGCCCTAAGTCACCGATCTATCTGCCGGATGTCATCACGTGCCGGAGTTGGGGGACCGTGTGGCCAGGGAATTTGGTCATCCCAGCGGTCCAAAAGTGCCGACCTCACCTCAATCGCTCCCCATTGAGGTCGAAATGCTGGTGAGCGCTACCCCGATGTGCCTGTTTGCCGGCTCATCGTGCGCGATGTAGAGCGCGGCAGTGGTGCTGTTGGCCCGCGTGCCCGTCATTGTTGCCCGCGAACCGCTGGCCTAAGTGTGTTATCTGACAGGTTAAGCTACGCGAGGCCCGGCATCCGGTCGCTGAGTTCAGCGCCTACGAACGACCCCCGGACGCGGGACTTCGGTCCCTACCGCCGGCCGTCGGTCAACTGGTCGAATTTAGGTGTCGCTCACGACAGCCCCGAGAGAGCGGAAACCATGCCAGTGAAGGCGCCGACGAGGTCGGGAACCGCAATTGTGACCCAGACGATGAATCCGGGGCTCGGAGAGCAGCTCGCCGCGGCACACGAATTCGTCGACCGCAGCTGCGCTCAGGTTGTCGGCGTGTCACTCGGGTCTAAGGGCGCCCTGGTCGCCACACCAACTGCAAGTCAACATTATTCGCCGGCAACGATGCCTTCCGGTAGCGGCGTGGGCGCCGGTGACGCCATGGTCGCCGGCATCACGGTGGGGTTCAGCCGCGGTTGGCAACTCGACAAGGCGGTGCGGCTGGGCATCGCTGCCGGTGCGGCCATGCTGCTCACTCCCGGCACTGCACCCTGCACCCGTGAAGATGTCCAGCGGTTTTTCGAGATTGTCGCCGACCCCGTAGACATCGACGCGCCGAGGCGCAACGACGGGAAACCGCGGCCTGCAACCGGAGACCAATGGTTGTCCCCTCAAGCAAGGACATCGCTATGACGCGGCGGGTCACCCTCGACCCGCGCTACTACGACGCCGTGATCTTCAACCTCGACGCTGTGCTGACCGACATTGATGGTGTTGCGGCGGTCGAGTCGACGATCAAGCTGGCGCAAAAGTTACTCGACGTTGGGGTCGCCACGGCGGTATACGCGTTGCGCCCGGGCGGTCAACAGATCTTGAAAGCCGCTGGGATTGATGACCTTTTCGGTGTCTGTGTCGATGGCGTCCCTGCCGCGGTCCTCTTCGAAGCCACCCGCCGACTCGCTGTGCGTGCGGAACGGTCCGTCGTCGTCGACGACGCCGGTGCCGGGGTGGCGGCGGCCCACGACGGCGGTTTCGCACTCGTCATCGGTATCGACCGCGCCGGGCCTGCCGACAAACTACTGAGCTGCGGCGCCGACGTCGTGGTTGCGGGCCTCGACTACATCGCTGTTCGCACGGGTGACAGGCAAATGTCGAAGCTCCCCGATGCGGTGCTGTCATACGGCCAGGTAATCGGTGTTCTGGGCGCCCGAGAACCGGTGATTTTTCTCGACTACGACGGAACCTTGTCCCCCATCGTTAACGATCCCGGCGCCGCCACCCTCGTGGACGGAGCGGCCAAGGCGCTGGAAAGCCTGGCGGCGCAATGCCCCGTCGCCATACTGAGCGGCCGCGACCTCGCCGATATCCGCACCCGGGTACCGATACCGGGTATCTGGTACGCGGGCAGCCACGGCTTTGAGCTGACGGGACCGGACGGCACCTATCACCGAAACGAAGCGGCTGCCTCCGCCGTCGGTGTCCTCGAGCGTGCGGCAGCCGAGTTAGGCGAGAGCCTCGCGGAGATTCCCGGAGTACGGGTGGAACACAAGCGCTTCGCCGTCGCGGTTCACTACCGCGAGGTCGCACCGGAACACATCGGCGAGATCGTTTCTGCCACACACAAACTCGGACAGCAAGAAGGCCTACGCGTGACGAACGGGCGCATGCTCGTCGAGCTGCGTCCTGACATCGACTGGGACAAAGGGACCACGCTCGCCTGGATTCGTGATCGCATCGACGCTACGGGTTCCCTGCTGCCCATCTACATCGGCGACGACCTCACCGACGAAGACGCTTTCGACGCAGTCCAATTCGACGGGATCGGGATTGTGGTGCGGCACGACGAGGATGGCGACCGCAAGACGGCCGCCCGTTTCAGTCTGCAGAATCCCGATCAGGTGCGGGAGTTCCTCCAGCGCGGGTCGAATTGGCTGGCGAACAAACACCAGACGTCGGCCAAGGCTTGGGATTTCACCTTTGAGGGGTATGACCCGCAGACCGAGAAGCTTCGTGAGTCATTGTGTACGTTGGGAAATGGCTACTTCGCCACCCGCGGCGCCGCGTCCGAATCGAAGGCCGACCAGGTGCACTATCCGGGCACCTATGCCGCCGGGGTTTACAACCGTCTCGTCGACGACGTATCGGGTACCACTATCGACAACGAGAGTTTGGTCAACCTTCCTAACTGGCTTGCCCTGACCTTCCGGGTCGACGGCGGCAGCTGGTTCGACATCGACGCGGTCAGGGTGCTGTCCTACCGGCAGACCCTCGACCTTCGCGGCGCGGTACTGACCAGGGAGGTGCGCTTCTGTGACGACGCCGGACGCACCAGTTCGCTCACACAGCAACGGTTCGTCGCGATGCACATGCCCCACGTCGGTGCCCTTGCAACGACGATCGTCGCCGAGGACTGGTCCGGGACAATCGAGGTTCGCTCGACGCTGGACGGCAACGTCACGAACTCGCTGGTCGAGCGATACCGGGACTTGGCCAACGATCATCTCGGGTTGGTGGAAAAGCGGGAGATCTCTGACCACTCTGTGCTGCTGACAGTTCAGACGACTCAATCGCGCGTTCCCATTGCCATGGCGGCGCGAAGCATCGTGTGGCGTGACGGGACTCCCGTCCCGGCTACCTACCGCCTCGTCGACGAGGCGGCCGAAATCGGTCACGAGATCGCCGTCGAAGTGTCAGTCGGTGACGCGTTGACGGTGGAGAAGATCGTGACCCTGTTCACCGGGCGCGATGTGGCGACGTCCGAACCCGCTGTCGATGCCCAGCGCTTGCTGAGCCGACTCGGCCGGTTCGCCGAGTTGCGCGACGGGCACCTGAATGACTGGGTACATCTGTGGGAGCGGCTGTCCATCGAGTTCGAAGACTTGACAGACGAATTGCGCATCCTGCGACTGCATCTCCTGCATCTGCTGCAGACGGTTTCACCCAACAGTTACGACCTTGATGTCGGGGTGCCGGCGCGCGGACTGCACGGTGAAGCCTATCGCGGGCACATCTTCTGGGACGAGCTGTTCATCTTCCCGGTACTCAACTTGCGAATGCCCATGGTCACCCGGTCGCTGCTCGGATACCGCTACCGGCGCCTGCCCGAGGCACGTCAGGCCGCCAGGGCGGCGGGCTACTCCGGTGCGATGTTCCCGTGGCAATCCGGCAGCGATGGACGCGAGGAAAGCCAACGCCTGCACCTCAATCCGCGCAGCGGCCGGTGGAACCCCGACTCGAGCGCTCGTGCGCACCATATCGGCATCGCCGTCGCCTACAGCGCCTGGAAGTTTTATCAGGTCACCGGGGACCTCGCCTACCTGATCGACTATGGCGCGGAGATGCTGGCCGAGATCGCACGCTTCTGGGTGAGTAGGGCCACCTACGACCAAGAACGCGATCGCTACAGCATCCGAGGCGTCATCGGGCCCGATGAATTCCACTCGGGCTACCCCGACGCGCCTTACGACGGTATCGACAACAACGCGTATACCAACGTGATGGCGGTCTGGGTGATCATGCGGGCGTTCGACGCACTGAAACTCCTACCGCTGCCGAACCGACTCGATCTACTGGAGACACTCGGACTGAACAATGCGGAACTGGCGCACTGGGATGAGGTGAGCCGAAGGATGTACGTCCCGTTCCACGACGGCGTCATCAGCCAGTTCGAGGGATATGGCGAATTGGAAGAACTGGACTGGGACGGTTACCGGCGGCAGTACGGCAACATCCAACGCCTGGACCGCATCCTCGAGGCGGAGAACGACGACGTCAACCGGTACAAGGCTTCCAAGCAGGCCGACGCGCTGATGCTGCTCTACCTGATGTCGGTAACGGAGTTGGGTGAGCTACTCGACCGGCTCGGCTACCGCTTGATGCCTGACAAGGTCCCAGAAATGGTTGACTACTATTTGGCCCGCACGTCGCACGGGTCGACGCTCAGCGGTGTGGTGCATACCTGGGTACTTGCCCGGGCCAACCGCGATCGTGCAATGGAGTTCTTCCAACAGGCGCTGAAGTCCGACGTCTCCGACATCCAGGGTGGCACCACGTCCGAAGGCATTCACCTGGCGGCCATGGTCGGCAGCGTCGACCTCGTGCAGCGATGCTTCACCGGGATGGAGACCCGGTCCAACCGCATCATCCTCTCCCCGCACTGGCCGGAAACACTTGGCGTGCTGGCATTCCCGATCCACTACCGCGGTCTGCACCTGCACCTGCGGGTCAGCGGAAAGGGCGTGATCATCAGTGTGGATCCACGCGATGCTGCCGGAGTCGAAGTGGAATGCCGTGGTCGAGTCGTTCAACTGATGCCCGGCACCACTGTCCGATTTCCCGGCTGACCGTTGCCGATGCAGTTGGGTCCACCCGGATCTCCTACGTCGGCCTGTGATCGGGACAGTCCCACGAACAGATGCGCCAGCGGCTTTGAGAGGCGCCGATCGACGACTCGACGGCCCTCTTGGCACCGCCAGTTGGACGCCCACTCCGGGGTATGGGGTCAGCCGGTTTTGGCTGGTCGAGTTCCCGCCAGGCACCAGTGGGGCTCAGCGACGCCTGCTGCGGTTGTGGCGGGCTTGGCTGACTTGGAGGGGCGCTGCTGTGGCTGATTCGGAGATTTGCCTCGGCGGCATCGTCAAGTCCCGGGATGGCGATTGGGATTTCGACGACCGTGTACCTCGGCGCCGGCGCTGTCACGCGTGCCCTGGCAGGAGGGCTGCGGTTGCAGGTCCGCACGCTGTGGGTGGTCGTGGGTGACACCGATTGCCGAACAGCCGGCTGGTCGGGAAAGCGATCCTGCCGCCGTGACCAAAGCGGGCCCCACCCGTTGGATGCGGTGGGTGGGACCGCAGGTCGACGAGGTGTCTGGCGGCGGCAAGAATAGTCGAGTGCCCACGTTGACTCGCATGCATCACGTAAGTGTGCCGACCAGCGATCCGCTGGCCAGCAGTGACTGGTATGAACGGGTACTCGGTTTCGCCACCCTCTTGATCGAGGAACACGAAAACGAAGTGGTGGCCATGCTGCTGCAACATCCGTGCGGTGCCCGTCTGCTGTTGCGGCGCGTCGACGTGCCGCTGGCCGCATTGCGCAAATATCCGTTGTTCGCTTTGAGTGTCGCGAGCTACACCGAGCTGTTGCGCTGGGAAGAACACCTCACTACGGTCGACGCCGAACACAGCGCGGTACACCCGGCGCATCTGGGCTGGGCGCTGACCGTCACCGGCCCGGACCTGATTCTTATCGAGCTCCGCACGGACGATGGACCCAGCGGCGAAGACGAGTAGGTGCTCGCATGCCGCACAGCCAACATGGGTGCCATCGCGTAACCGTTGCCGTCGCTGCCGACGGTGACGCGCACGGTTCGAACCGTAAGGGGAAGTCAGACATGGTTCTTCCACAGGAGCTCATGACGCGACGCGGCGTGACCGTGCGGGCACCGCATAACGCCGCCCGTGAACGGATTCAGTGTTGGGCAGTCGCAGCGCGAAAGGCGAACTCGGCGCGCCGTCTGGGAGCGCTGACACCGGAGTTATCGGCAGCGATAAGCGCTGGCCACGGCGGTTCGTCGTCACCGATGCCGTCAAGCTCCAGCGCTGCCAGCACGATCGTCTGCCCACCTTGATCGGCCCGCCGATGTCCTTCCCACAACATCCCGTCGGTTGTGCCCACCCCGGGTGGCGGCGCCCGGATAGATGCCCACCCGTCCCGCGCCATCAACAAGCCACAGTCCGCGAAGGCCGTCGGCTCACACCCCACAGACAGCACACCGAAGAAGCCGCCCAGGTCCGGCCACTTCGGCGGTCGTCATGGCTGGTGATCTTCTCCCCGCCATCCGCCCACTTGCCAAACCGTCGGTTCCATACGAAGTGTCGCAAGTGAAGGGTGATCACGATGAGCGGCGAAATGTCGTCCGGTTCGACACCGTCTCCGAGTCGAGGTCGGCTGCGGCTGTATCTCGGCGTTGCCCCCGGGGCAGGAAAGACCTACGCCATGCTGGCGCAGGGCCAGCGCCTGGCGCAGCGGGGAGTCGACGTGGTCGTCGGGCTCGCCGAGACCCATAGCCGCACGGACACCGAGGCCATGCTCACCACGATCGAGCAAATCCCGCCCGTCCACCTCCGCTACCGCGGCTCAACCTTCGATGAGCTCGACGTGGACAAGGTGTTGGCCCGACGTCCGGCGGTGGTGCTGGTCGATGAACTGGCCCACACCTGCGTGCCCGGCAGCCGCCACGAGAAACGCTGGGAAGATGTGGAAGAACTGCTTGGCGCCGGCATCGATGTAATCACCGCGCTGAACCTGCAACACATCGACAGTCTCACCGACGCCGTCGAAGCGGTCACCGGCGTCGCACCACACGAGACAGTGCCCGACGCGGTGCTGGCCGCCGCCGACGAGATCGAGTTCGTTGACATCACCCCCCAGCAGTTGCGCGCCCGCATCGCCGACACCCAGATACTGGCGTCCGGCGCCACCCCGCAGGCGCTGACCGGCTTCTACACCGCCGAACGGCTGGCCGGGCTGCGCGAACTCGCGATGGGGTGGCTGGAGCAGCGCGATCACGTCGTCCCCGCCGCCCAGGTCGCGCTGAGCCGGGCATCGGCAGGGGTTGCCTCCCAGCGGGTCGTCGTTGCGTTGACCGGCGCTCCCGAGGGCGAGCACGTCCTGCGGCGAGCCGCGCAGATCGCCACCCCGATCGGCGCCGAGCTGATCGGAGTCCACGTCCGCGAGCCCAGCGGCCTGATCCAGGCCGAGCCCGCATGGCTGACCGGCCAACGCCGACTGCTGGGCGAACTGGGCGGACACTACGCCGAACTGGCCGGCATCGATGTCGCGTCCGCCGTGCTGGATTTCGCCCGCAACGAGAACGCTCACCAGTTGGTGTTGGGTGCAACCCGACGGTCCCGCCGCCAAGAGCTGCTGCACGGCTCGGTGATCAACAAGGCGATCCGAACCGCCGGCCCGGTCGAGGTGCACGTCATCCCCGCCCGCAAACCACCCCGTCAAAGACCGACGATCAGGCTAAGGATCCCGTCGCTGCGGCAGGTCCCGCTTCCCGGGCTGCGCCGCCTCGCCGCCTGGACCCTGGGGGTCATCGCGCCCGTCGCGCTCACGATCGGCCTCACCCCGTTTCGCTCCTCACTCGGGCTTGCCGGGGCGCTGCTGTGCGATCTGCTCGCGGTGGTCTGCGTTGCCCTGCTCGGCGGCGTTCTGCCTGCCCTGCTGGCCACCACCATCGCCGTCCTGCTGTCTGACTACTTCTTCACCCCGCCGCTGCACACACTGCGCGTCACCAATCTGGTCGACGTGGTCGCCCTGATCACCTTCGGAGTTGTGGCCGTCGCGGTCGGAGGGCTGGTCGACGTCCTCACCCGCCAAGGGGTTCGCGCCGCCAACGCCGACGCCGAGGCCTGCAACCTAGCCAAACTCGCAGCCGACGCGATGGCGTCCCCTCGCGACCTCGCCGACGCCATCGGTTCGATCCGGCGAGCCTTCGACCTCGACGCCGTCGCGGTGCTAGACAAAACCGATACCGGCTGGGAGGTGGAGACCGTCGTCGGCACGACCCAACTGCGGCACCCCGATCAGGCGGGCTATCAGGTCCAGATCGGCCCCGGACGCGTTCTCGCCATCGTCGACGCGCCGCGCGCTGACCGCGACGCCGCGCCGCTGCAAGCGTTCCTCACCGAACTGCGACTCGCCAGGGAACGCGCCCTCCTCGTGCCGCGCACCTAAAGTCTTCAGCAATCCGGCGCTACTCGTCGGCATCGCGGCGCAGATTGTGTTCGCCCTGACGCTGGTGTACACGCCGTTCCTGCACCCGCTATTCGGCACGGCCGCACTTTGAGCCGGCCAACTCCCGCTGGTAGTCCCGTTCCCGTTCATCGTGTGGGGCGCCGACGAATTACGCCGACTGTGGCGAAGACGCGGCGCACCCCTGCCAGAACCGCCCCATAAGGGAAACCCACCCGCGGGCACAACGCGCCCGGTCGCTTGGACCGGATCGCGGCTATGGGCGTCTGGTTGACAAGCGATCATCGGGTCGATTACCTCGTTAGCCGAGCGGAGACGAGGGCGGCTTTGCCGCCCGGCGGCAATGTCGTTTGGAAGCTCCACCAACTCGTAGTCCGGAATCAGGCGATCCCGCTCTTCGAGAAGCACTGCCAACTCCTGGCGGGCCACGTGTGCACCGAGACAACGATGGGGGTCTGCCCACCATAAGGTCCTCGCCGTCGACCGACACGTCGTGCGGTGACCGTCCCAGGACGGAGTCGTGTTTGAGCAGGTGCGCCAGAGCCTTTGTTGTCCGTGAGGTCGTTCACCGCGACGATCTCGATGTCGGTGGTGCCCGCCGCGTGTTGTACGTCCACCGCACGGAAGAAGTTTCGGCCGGCACGCCCAAAACCGTTCACGCCCATCCGGATCGCCATCGTGATCTCCTCATCAGTTTTTGCGGTCTGGCCAGCGCATCAACTGCATGTCACCTAGGTTCTGACGACGCTTGAGGTCGAGCAGCAGAGGACAAAGCCCTCGCTTTCCTGCCCGCCATTCTTCCCAGTTCATGATCCGGAGTCTCGTACTCAACGCTGGTGCGGCCGAAGGGGGTGGGCTACCCTGCCGCCGCGGTGGGCTGGTGAGCATGCATCCATGCTGCTGAAGCAACCTCCCGTTGGGCCGTTACCCATTCGAGTGACCTTCGGCTCTGGCACCGTGCGTGCCGCCGTGGGAGGTTGGCATTTGTGGCGCTATCGAAGATACACGCGGGCACCGGAGTGCTCGACCGACGAGGCGTGATTTATACATCCCTCAGTGGGCATGCACCCGGGGGTGGCCACGGCCGCTACCGGATACCGAATTGGGGCCCGGATGGGCTGGCGGCAAGGAGTCGCTTCGGCCGCTCAGCGACGAACCGCCACAAAACGAGCGCACCGATCGTTTTCTGCACAGCCTGCACGACGAGGGGCGGTGTCGGGCAACGATACCCGGCGAGTTCGACACTGCATGCCGTGCGGGTCGGACTCGATGCTGCCCGACTGCTTGACGCGCTACGAGAGGACAGGTAATGAGCACATCCAAGTACGTCCGCTTTTTTGAGGAGTTCGGCATCGATGACGTGCCACTCGTCGGCGGAAAGAACGCGTCGCTGGGCGAGATGTTCCAGAAGCTGTCCACGCAGGGCGTCCGCATCCCGCACGGGTTCGCCATCACCGCCCAGGCCTATCGCTACATGTTGGACGAGGCCGGCGCCTGGGACCGTCTGCATGCCGAGCTCGACGAGCTCGACCCCGCCGACGTCGCCGCGCTGGCGCGTAAAGGCAAGCGCGCCCGTGAGATCGTCTACGGCGCCGGGCTTCCCGACGATCTGGCCGCCGAGATTCTGGATGCCTACCGCAAGCTTCAGCAGGAGTACGGCGAGGATGTGAGTCTTGCTGTGCGGAGCTCGGCGACTGCCGAGGACCTGCCGACGGCGAGCTTTGCCGGCCAGCAGGATTCGTATCTCAACATCAAAGGCGAAGAGAGTCTGCTCGACACGTGCCGCCGTTGTTTCGCCAGCCTGTTCACGGATCGCGCCATTCATTACCGAATCGACCAGGGCTTCGACCACTTCAAGGTCTCTCTGTCGATCGGCGTGATGAAGATGGTGCGCTCCGATATCTCTTCGTCGGGTGTGATGTTCTCCATCGACACCGAGTCGGGCTTTCGCGACGCCGTCTTTGTGACGGGCGCCTACGGCCTTGGCGAGAATGTGGTTCAGGGTGCTGTCGACCCGGACGAGTTCTACGTCCACAAGCCGACCTATCTCGCCGGGCACCGCGCCGTGTTGCGCCGCCTCATCGGCGACAAGGCAGTGAAGATGATCCTCGTCGAAGGCGAGACGAAGAACACGACGCGAAACATCCCCACACCAAAGTCCGACCGTGCTCGGTTCTGTCTCACCGATGAGGACGTCCTGGAGCTGGCCGGCTACGCGTGCACCATCGAGGCGCACTACGGGCGGCCGATGGACATGGAGTGGGCTAAGGACGGTCTGGACGGAAAGCTCTACATCGTCCAGGCTCGCCCCGAGACGGTGGCCTCCCAGCACAGCGCGACGGCGCTGGAGTCCTATGTGCTCGAAGGCCGCGGCGAAGTACTCACCGAGGGGCGCTCGGTCGGCGAGAAGATCGCCTCGGGTGCGGTCAAACGGATCGAGAAACTCACGCAGCTGGACGAATTCGAGCCCGGTCAGGTACTTGTCGCCGACACCACCACGCCCGACTGGGAGCCGGTCATGAAGACCGCCGCAGCGATCGTCACCAACCGCGGCGGTCGCACCTGCCACGCGTCGATCATCGCCCGCGAACTCGGCATTCCCGCTGTGGTCGGCACAGGCGACGCGACCACGTGCGTGCCCGATGGCGCGGTCGTGACGGTGTCGTGCGCCGAGGGCGACACGGGCCGCGTGTACGGGGGTGAGATCGG
Source organism: Mycobacterium sp. (assembly GCF_052144515.1). Taxonomy (GTDB): domain Bacteria; phylum Actinomycetota; class Actinomycetes; order Mycobacteriales; family Mycobacteriaceae; genus Mycobacterium. Next base: position 22,303 of record NZ_JBKQQD010000009.1, read on the forward strand.
ATTCCACGTGGACCGCACCGAGGTGGCGGATCTGCCGCGGCCGCGAACCCAGATCATGCTCAACCTCGGGAACCCTGACCTCGCCTTCAAGACGTCGTTCCTGCCGAACGACGGCGTGGGACTCGCTCGGATGGAGTTCATCATCAGCGAGTACATCCGGGTCCACCCGCTGGCGCTGCTGCACCCACAGAAGGTCGCCGACCCCGAGACGCGTCGGACGATCGATCGGCTCACGCAGGGCTATCCCGACGGGAGCACCTTCTTCGTGGAACGCCTTTCCGAAGGGATCGGCACCATCGCCGCCGCCTTCTGGCCCAAACCCGTCGTGGTGCGGATGTCGGACTTCAAGACCAACGAGTACGCGAGCCTGATCGGCGGAGCAGCCTTCGAGCCATCGGAGAGCAACCCGATGATCGGCTTCCGAGGTGCCTCGCGCTACGCGCATCCCGCCTACGCCGAGGGTTTCGCGCTCGAGTGCCGCGCGATGCGACGTGTGCGTGACGAGATGGGTCTGACGAACGTGATTCTGATGCTCCCGTTCGTGCGTCGAATCGCCGAGGCGGACCTCGTTTTGCAGACGATGGCCGACCTCGGTCTACGCCGGGGCGAGAACGGGCTCAAGGTTTACGCGATGTGCGAGATCCCGAACAACGTGATCCTGATCGATGAATTCGCCAAGCGTTTCGACGGTTTCTCCATCGGCTCCAACGACCTGACTCAGCTCACCCTCGGCGTCGATCGTGACAGCGAGATCGTGGCCTTCGACTACGACGAACGCGACGAGGGCGTCAAGGAGATGATTCGCCTGGCGGTTGAGGGCTGCCGTCGCAACGGGATTCACTCGGGCCTGTGCGGACAAGCGCCTTCGGACTACCCGGACATGGCCGAGTTCTTGGTCCGGCTCGGCATCGAGTCGATGAGCCTGAACCCCGACACGGTGATCAAGACCACCCGCCAGATCCTCGAGGTGGAAAAACAGCTCGTGCCGGCTCAATGAGCAGCGACGCGTTCCATCGGCCCGCAGCCGGACGTCCTAAGGATCTCACGCCGCTTCCGGACTTGTTGCATGGTCAGCCCCGGGCCGGGCCGGTGCGCGAGCGCCGACCCGTCTACGTCGATTTGCTGCCGCCCTGCAATGCCGGTTGCCCCGCCGGGGAGAACATCCAAGCTTGGCTCGCCCATGCCAAAGCCGGCCGGCACGAGCAGGCCTGGCGTCAGCTCGTTGCCGACAACCCGTTCGCCGCGATCCACGGGCGGGTGTGCTACCACCCGTGTGAAAACGTTTGCAACCGTGCCCATCTCGATAGCTCGGTATCGATCCATTCGGTGGAGCGGTTCCTCGGTGACCTTGCATGGAAGCGCGGCTGGGAGTTCGAACCACCGTCTACCCGCACCGGCAATCGAGTCCTGGTCGTCGGCGCGGGGCCGAGCGGACTGTCCGCCGCCTACCATCTGGCCCGCCTCGGCCACCAGGTCGAGATCCGCGACGCGGGCACCGTGCCCGGCGGGATGATGCGCTACGGCATTCCGAGCTACCGGCTGCCCCGTGACGTGCTGGATGTCGAGCTGAACCGGATCGCAGCTATGGGCGTCCGGTTGACCAGCGATCATCGGGTCGATGACCTCGCGGCCGAGCGGGACGAGGGCGGCTTTGACGCGGTGTTCGTCGCGGTCGGTGCGCACCTTGCCAAACGAGTCGACATCCCCGCCCGCGACGCCGGCACGATGGTGGATGCGGTGTCTTTTCTGCGCAACGTCGCCTCCGGCGAAAGGCCGGCGATCGGGCGCCACGTGGCCGTTTACGGCGGCGGCAACACCGCGATGGACGCCGCCCGGGTTGCCCGCCGTCTCGGCGCCGAGGACGCGGTCATCGTCTACCGCCGCACCCGCGAGCAGATGCCCGCCCACCAGGAGGAAGCCGAGGATGCCGAACGTGAGGGCGTGCGGATCAACTGGCTGCGGACGATCACCGCCTTCGACGGCCCCGAATTGCGGGTCGAGGTAATGGAACTCGACGACTCCGGTTACCCGCAACCGACCGGACGCTTTGAGACGCTGGCCGCCGACACCCTGATCATGGCGCTCGGTCAGGAAACGGAATCGGCATTCATGCGGACGCTGCCCGGAGTCGAGTTCGATGGCGACGGCAGTGTGCGTGTCTCGGAATCACTGATGACGGGCTGTCCGGGCGTATTCGCCGGCGGTGACATGGTGCCCTGTGAGCGCACCGTCACAGTCGGTGTCGGGCACGGGAAAAAGGCGGCCCACCACATCGACGCCTGGTTGCGCGGCGCGCCGGGCGCACGCCCGGCCAAACACCCGACGGCGACGTTCGACTCGCTGCACCTGTGGTTCTTCGGTGACGCCGCGCGGCGTCAGCAGCCCGAACTCGAGCCGGCAAAACGCGTCTCGAGTTTCGAGGAGGTCGTCGGCGGTCTGTCCGCCGAAGAGGCGACCTACGAGGCGGGGCGTTGCCTTTCGTGCGGTAACTGCTTCGAATGCGACGGCTGCCTCGGCGCATGCCCCGAGGACGCGGTGATCAAACTCGGAGTCGGGCACCGCTACAAGTTCGACTACGACAAGTGCACCGGCTGCGCCGTCTGCTTCGATCAGTGCCCGGTACATGCCATCGAGATGTTCCCGGAGCCGAAATGACTTGTGCCACAGTGGATGGTAACGAGGCCGCCGTTTCGGTCGCCTACCGGCTCAACGAGGTGTGCTGCATCTACCCGATCACACCGTCATCGCCGATGGCCGAGTTGGCCGACGAATGGTCCAGCGCGAGGCGGCCCAATGTGTGGGGCACTGTCCCGACGGTGGTCGAAATGCAAAGCGCGGGTGGAGCGGCGGGGGCTCTGCACGGCGCCCTGCAGAGCGGAGCGTTGACCACGACCTTCACCTCGTCGCAGGGCCTCCTGTTGATGATCCCGAACATGTACAAGATCGCCGGCGAGCTGACGTCGGCCGTCATCAACGTCGCAGCCAGATCGCTTGCAGCCCAGGGGTTATCGATCTTCGGAGACCATTCCGACGTGATGGCCGTGCGGCAAACGGGATTCGCGCTGCTCGCATCGGCCTCAGTGCAGGAGGCACACGACCTGGCACTTGTCGCGCAGGCGGCCACACTGGCGACCCGGGTACCGTTCGTGCACTTCTTCGACGGGTTTCGAACCTCGCACGAACTCAACACGATTGAGACGCTCTCTGACGACGACCTGCGGGCGCTGGTGCCCGAGGAGTTGGTGTGGGCGCATCGCGGACGGGCGCTGTCTCCCGAGCGCCCCTTCATTCGCGGCACCGCACAGAACCCGGACGTCTACTTCCAGGCGCGTGAAACGGTGAACCCGTTCTACGCGCGGGTTCCGGGCGTGGTCGAGGACCTGATGGCCCGCCTTGGCGAGCGCACCGGCCGCAAGATGCACATCGTCGACTACACCGGACACCCGCAGGCGCAGCGAGTGCTGGTGGTGATGGGCTCTGGCGCCGAGACTGTGGTGCAGACCGTCGCCGCTCTCGTCGAGCGCGGCGAGCGGGTCGGGGTGGTGCAGGTGCGGCTGTACCGCCCATTTCCCACCAGAGCGCTCCTCGAGGTGCTGCCGGGGACGGTGCGCACGGTCGGCGTTCTGGACCGCACCAAGGAGCCCGGGTCGATCGGCGAACCGTTGTATCTGGACGTTGTCGCGGCGCTCGCCGAGGCGCATGCCGACGGAGAACGACCGGTCATGCCGCGCATCACCGGCGGACGCTACGGCCTGTCCTCGAAGGAGTTCACGCCCGCCATGATCGCCGGGGTGTTCGCGGAACTCGCTCGCGAGCGACCACGGCGCCGTTTCACCATTGGTATCGACGACGACGTCTCCGGTACCAGCGTCGACTACGACCCGGCGTTCGACATCGAGTCACCCGACACGTTCCGGGCGGTCTTCTTCGGGCTGGGTTCGGACGGTACCGTCAGCGCGAACAAGAATACGATCAAGATCCTGGGGTCCGAAGAAGGGCTGCACGCCCAGGGATACTTCGTCTACGACTCGAAGAAATCGGGTTCGCAGACCGAGTCGCACTTGCGTTTCGGGCCGGATCCCATCCATGCGCCCTACCTCATCAATGGAGCCAATTTCGTTGGCTGTCACCAGTTCCGGTTTCTCGACAAAGTGGACGTGCTGGGTCGGGCTGCCCCGGACGCGACGCTGCTGCTGAACTGTCGGCAGCCTGCTGCGAAGGTCTGGGACGCTCTGCCGCGGCTGGTTCAGGAACAGATCCTGGCCAAGCGGATCACGCTGTATATCGTCGACGCCGGCCGGATCGCCCGCGAGGTCGGGCTTGCCGGGCGGATCAACATCGTGCTGCAGACGTGCTTCTTCGCGATCTCTGCGGTCCTGCCTCGTGAACAGGCCATCGCCCGGATCAAAGCATCGGTCGAAAAGATGTACGGCGACCGCGGCGCCGACGTGCTGCGGCGCGAACTGGCCGCGGTCAGTGCCGCGCTGGACGGGTTGCGCCGCGTCGAGCTGCCGGGCCTGGTCACCTCTGTGTGCGCGCCAGTACCGACAGTGCCCGAGGATGCGCCGGAGTTCGTGCGCACCGTGACCGCGGAGATGATGGCCGGGCGCGGAGACGCCTTGCCGGTCAGCGCACTTCCGGTGGACGGCACCTACCCTAGTGGCACGACCGCGTATGAGAAGCGCAACATCTCCGAACTGGTGGCGGTCTGGGATGCCGGGAGCTGTATTCAGTGCGGCAACTGCAGCTTCGTCTGCCCGCACAGCGTGATCCGGTCGAAGTACT
>NZ_JBKQQD010000010.1:0-5302 GCF_052144515.1 Mycobacterium sp.
TCTGGATTCCCCTGGCGATCCGCAACGGCACCACCGCGACGCTCGCCCGCGCGAGGTAGGGCCGCACGTCGGCAACCCGCCCGGTGACCGTCACGCCGGGTATCCTGGCAAGGGCCTTGACCCGAGCATCAGGTCGAGACCCGCAGATGGTGAAGGTCACGTCCGGCAGCTCGCGGCGGATCAAGGGCAGCACGTCCCGGCAGAACCAGACGATGCCCTCGAGGTTGGGATAGTAATCCATCACCCCCGTGAAGACCATCTCACCGGGTATTTTCTCGAGAGAATGGGGACGAAAAACTTCGAGATCGACCCCGTTGCTGACGCAGCTCGCCGCCGCGCCCGGGACCAGCCGCTCCAGGTCCTTGAGCTCGCGAGGGGTGCAGACCAGCGAGTGTGTGAACGTCCTCGCCAGGTTTCGCTCGTACTCGAGCAAGCAATGAAACTCGCGGCGGAAAATCCACGAGCGGGGGATGCTGGAATTCTCGGCATACTGTTGCCATTTGAGCGAATCGAGGTCCACGAACTGCATGATGCGCGGCACATCGGAGTAAGGCTCGACGAACTGGGCCATCTGGGAACTGTTGACCAGGATCGCGTCAAAATGCTCTCGCCGCATTCGTTTGCCTACCTGCTCGTGCAGTCCGAGTTCGTTGAAATAAGCCACTGTGAAGGGCATTCGACTGCCCAGGGCGGCCAGAGCCCTTGACCGGGCTCGCATGGGGCGAACGGCAACGGCGTCGACTGATGTCGCCAAGGATTTCAGCCCGGCGATGTTTGCCAAGTCTTCCTCGCCGTCGGCCAGACAGGCCACAGCGACCTCGTGCGCTTCCGCCAGGTGGCGCAGTTGATTGTACGTAGGGATCTTGTCGCCCCGGTCTGGAGGATAGGGAACGCGCTGGGCAAGAAACAAGATCCGCATGGCTTTGGGACTGCCCAATGAATCTTTGATGAGCCGCCGAACCTGTCTTGACCCCGCTGAGGGCGAATTCGGCGTGTCTGTGAAAGCAATCTGCTGACGTCAAGGAGTCGGACGGAATCGAGGCAGCCCTTCACGGCGCTCGAGGAGCCGCCTGGCAAGGTCGACGGCTCGCATGAACGGGTAGCCGGAGAACAGCCGGGTCAGACGGCTCCGGCTGCGTCGGATCCCCACGTAGGTCCGGAAGCGGTTGAGTCGCTTCAGCGGGAGGCGAGGCTGATCCAGATCGAACTCCCACGGATGGAAGTAGAGGACGGTCGCGCCGGACTGCGGGTCGCGCCGCGAGTGCGCCAGCGCCAGCTTCATGAGCGGCCAGGGCAACATGCGGAAATAGCCCCCTCCGCCCACGGGGATGTTCACGCCCCCGATCCGCAGGGTCGCGGGGGGAAGCTCAAGAATCTCGTGGCGTATGCCTCGTGCCAGAAACGGCCCTCGAGGCGCGTCCGGGATGCCATAGCGATCATGGTGCACGGGATAGATGGACGAGTCGTAGAGCAGGCCGATCTCGGGCAGGACATCCAGCGCCCAAGCCGTCTGCTTGACAAGGCTGAACGTGGGCGCCCGGTACCCGACGACCGCCGCGCCGCAGGCCTGCTCGAGGGCGTCCTTGCTCTTTCGCACGTCTTCCCGGAACACTTCAGGAGTCATGGTATGAATACGGCGGTGATCCCATCCGTGGCTCGCCACCTCGTGTCCCGCCTCGCGGATGGAGCGAACCAGCCCCGGCTCATCATGGGCGATCTGGCCGATGATGAAGAACGTGGCCGGGATGTTCCTCTCCGCGAGCTGCTCGAGGATCCAACCTGTCACCCGGCACATCCGTCGGCGGTAATCGCCTTGAAGCGTGGCTGCCACCTCCAAACCGGCCGCCGCCTCAATGCGGTGGTGCTCCTCGATGTCGAAGCTGAGAACGGCGGGGATCGGGATGGGACCGAGCCCCGCGCCAGAGGTGCCCGAGGCGGCCCGCCCGGGGCGCGACGAGGCCGTTCTCGGGTCGGCGATGTAAGTGCTGGCATTGTTCATGAACTTCGAGGGCCCCTGGATGCCTACCTCGATCTGTCGGACATAGCTTGTATGTGAGCCCGTGGAATGCAAGGACAGGCGTAATCGCATCTACTTGGGAGAGAGGATCTCAATGGACGGTTCGCGGACGTATAAGGTCCAAAGGGCTCAGTTTTGCGCGGACTCCGTCCCCATGGGTTGCACCACGTCGCGTTGCACCTGAAAAAATTAAACGAAGAGCACCAGTTAGAAACAACGGCTAACGGCGGTTTACTTTTTCTGACTAACAGTTTAACAATGGGCTAGTTGGTATTCTGCGACCCTGAAGCAGCATCAAGCGTCAGTCACCAGCTTCGATCAGCAGTGGATCCTGGGCCGGTTACGGTTTCGTCTGAGATCCACCCCCAATCCTTCTCTGACACTGCAGGCGCTACGCGGTGGGCCTATCTGCCAACTCGAGTCCTTTGATGATGCTCAATGCGTGTCTCAAAACCGGCCTTCGATGTCTCTTCCAAGCCTAGTTCAGGTATTTGAGATAGTCTATTCGTTTGCGATCAAGTGAATCTGGTTATAAGAGAGCTCAATCTATAGAACAAACTCGACTCGATTCTACTCTCTGCAAGAGCGTCAAACCATGCACGGAAGCACCCTGCATGGGCTGGTCTATAACTGTCATCCCAGATACGAGACATCCTCCATCCGTGTTAGTAGGGTATCAACCGGTTGGCCCAAGGTCAAGCGTGATTTCGATGGTTTTTCGGAATTTCAACGAACATACTTAAGCCACGTCACGCATTTTAGCCATATATGAGCGTATCCAGTCTTAGTAAGCTCCTTCGGTGTCATGCGGCCAGGTTGAGCAGCCGATCGGAGGCGGCCTGAATTTCGTCTTCGTTCAACTTGTTCAACATTGAGGGAATGGTTCCGTGGTGATCCACGGATGCTTCACCGTTCGAACGCCGACAGGTTGACAGCCCCCGCGGCCGACGCCACGATGAGGTCCGGGGGGGTTCCTTTCCCAAGGAGCATTCCAGGAATCATCACATGGTAGGTCGAGCACGTCTGCTGCTGTGTATGGCTTTCGTCATCGTCCCTTCTACACCGGGTCGGGGCGAGGACGCTCCCGTCGCGGTCGCGGCCCGGCCAGCCTGGGGCGAGGCGATGGCGCGGGTCCACGCGCGGTTCCGTGGCAAGGCGGGCACCTTCGCGCACTTCGGCGACTCAATCACCGAGACTCTCGCCTTCTGGACGCCCATGAAATATGAGCGTAAGAACGCACCGCCCGAGATGGAGCGCACCTTCCGGAAGGTAGAGGCGTACCTGCGCCCCGAGTGCTGGCGCGACTGGAAGGGGCCGGAGTTCGGCAACCAGGGGGGGCAGACGGCGCGGTGGGCCGACGAGAACGTAGCGGCCTGGCTGGATAAGCTCGACCCGGAAGTGGCGCTGGTCCAGTTCGGGAGCAACGACCTGCGCGAGTTCCAGGTGGTCGAGTACCGCCAGCGCTTGCGCTCGGTGGTCCGGAAATGCCTCGACCACGGGACCGTGGTCATCCTCAGCACGATTCCGCCGCGGCACGGGTTCGAGGCGAAGTCGGCGTCGTTCGCCGGAGCGGCCCGGCAGGTCGCGCGCGAGATGCACGTACCGCTGGTCGACTACCACGCCGAGATCCTGAAGCGCCGGCCCGGCGACTGGGATGGGGCGTCGGAGGCGTTTCGGGCTTACGAGGGGTACGACGTGCCCACGCTCATCTCCCGCGACGGCGTGCACCCAAGCGCCCCGCAGCAGTACCAAAACGACTACTCTGTGGAGGCGTTGCGGTGCCACGGCTTCGACCTGCGGAGCTACCTGGTGCTGATGAGGTATGCCGAGGTCATCGACGCCATCACAACCCAGCGGCCGGCAGACAGGCCGTCGAGAGTATCGTTGGTAAAGGTTTGGTACCCGAAGGCACCGCCTCTGGGCTCTCCGGCGGGCGAGGTGATCAAAATCGCCACCGCCGACGCGCTGCTTGCGGCGGCCCGCCGGGTCCGGCCGGGTGGGACCATCCTCCTGGCCGACGGGGTTTACCCGATGACCCGCACGCTGGTGATCGCCACCAACGGGGTAACCCTCCGCAGCAGCTCGGGTCGGCGCGGCCGCGTGGTGCTCGACGGCGGCGGTACGCTCGGTGAACTGCTCACCATCCGCGGCTGCACCGGCGTGACGGTCGCGGATCTCTTGATCCAGAACGTCCGCTGGAACGGCATCAAGCTCGACAGCGACACCGGCGTCCAGCGGGCCACAATCCGCAACTGCGTTTTGCACAACATCTGGCAACGCGCAGTCAAGGGCGTGGCGGTGCCGGCAGCGGATCGCGAGCGTTTGCGGCCACGGGGGTGCCGGGTCGAGTACTGCTTTTTTATCAACGATCGCCCGAAGCGGTACGGGGACGACCCAGCCGACACGCCGCAGTCCTTCGGCGGCGACTACATCGGCGGAATCGACGTGATGTATGCATCCGGGTGGAGCATCGCCGACAATGTGTTCGTCGGCATTCGGGGCCGCACTGGCAGCGCCCGCGGGGCGGTCTTTCTCTGGCACGATAGCCGCGACTGCGTCGTCGAGCGCAACGTGGTGGTCAACTGTGACAGCGGTATCTGCCTGGGCAACTCGTTCAAGCCGCCCGCGGTGGCGTACCACTGCACGGGCGTTCTGGTTCGCAACAACTTCGTGACGCGGGCGCCCGAGAATGGCATCCTCGCTGACTTCACGCGCGATTGTGCGATCTTGCACAACACAGTTCACGACCCCAACAGCCGTCACGGGCGGCTCATCCGCCTGGTTCACGACAACGACGGCCTGCGGGTCCAGAACAACCTGCTCAGCGGTCCCGGTCCGCTCATCGAGACGGAGAGCCGGTTCACGCTGCGGAACAACGTCAGCCGCGACCTGAGCGCCTCCTTCGTCGCCGCCGATGAGGGCAACCTGCGGCTCACCGCGGCGGCAACAGCTGCGATCGACCGGGCGGAGCCGCTAGCCGAAGTTACCGCCGACATCGACGGGACACCGCGCGGTGCACATCCGGACCTGGGGGCGCACGAGTTCGTGGCCGCAGCGGAGAGCTCGCCGGCCGGTCCCCGATCGCCACGTTGAAATGCGGCGGCCATGCGGCGAGCGGTTGAACCTGTGGGACTGCTCAATCCTGGACCATGGCGACTCCGTGTCGTTGGAAGGCCCCGAGCAGCGGTTGTAGAATCGACTCATAGTTTTTCACCGTCCGACCGAACGCGTGTGGAGAGGCTGGCGAACCTGGACCAAGCTGGCAGTTCGCACGACACGCCGGGT
>NZ_JBKQQD010000011.1:0-8210 GCF_052144515.1 Mycobacterium sp.
TCGCGGCTGCGCACCGTTACCGGGCAGATGGCCACCAGCGACTTGTGGGGCAGCTCGTCGTGCGCGGTGAGCCACTCCCGCAACACCCCCGCCACCACGGCGGTCACCACATCGTTGCCGGTCACCCCGGCCGCGTTCTGCACGGCTCGGATGCGCGACTTCGGCCAGCTGGCCCCCGCGAAGGCGTGCTCGCGGCCGAGCCGGCCGTTGAACCTGGTGTAGGGGGCGCCGAACGGCAGCACGGTATTCCTCGCCGCGAGGCTGGCGACGACTGTCGATATTTCGCCGAGGGCGAGTTGGCGGACAAAACCCAGACCCGACGTGGCGGCGTTCACCCCCGAGCGCACCAGCGAGAACGGGTTGGGGATCAGTCCGCGTGAGGCAGCGGCACGCTCGGCTGGGTGCCCCGGCGCGATGGTGTAAAGCGGCGGCATTGCCCGGCGATCGGGGTCGGTGGTCATCGCACCGGCGATCATGTTGAGTCCGGCGACGCCGTCGACCACGGTGTGGTGCACCTTGATGTACAACGCGAATCGAGCGTCCTCGAGACCGTCGATGAGATACGCAATCCACATCGGTCGCGACCGGTCGAGCCGTTCGCTGTGCAGCTCGCTGATCAGCTTCCCCAGCGCTTCGCGATCGGCGCCCGCAGGCAGCGTGCGGCGCTGGATGTGGTCGCGCATGTCGATGTTGTCGTCGCTGCGCCACACCCAGACGCCTGCGGTGTCGACGCCGACGTGCGGGTGCCGGCGAAATCGCGGATCAAGCTCAGCGGTGCTGGTCAGCGCATCGCGGTACAGCTCGTCGACGTACCCCGGGCCCGCGTCGGCGGGTGGCGACAGGATCAGCAGCGCGGCGACGTGCATCGGGTCGGACAGCAGCTCGGCCGCCATCATCGCCACGTCCAACGGCTCCAGCAGGTCCATCGGCTCAGACCCCGACCTCTCCCACGTGATTGGGACCACCGTAGCGTTGTCGCGCCGCCGCCCGCGCTGAAATGGCGGCCGCGGGGCGATATGAACCGTCCCCGGTTTTATGCCTGTGATCTATGATGTGATATATCTGTGTTTTAATGTGGTATGAGCCTGTTTTTTTGGGTTGATGTCTATTGTGGAGTAGGTGGCTGACATGACGGTGACATCCGCACGACCCGATCTGATCGCGTACCGGGAAGCGGTGACCATGTCGACCCCCGAGCTGGTAACCGCGTTGCGAGAACTCCTGGGGGCGAAACTCGTTGCCTACCTGGGCAAAGTCAAGGAAACCCGCGCTGTGCGCCAGTGGGCAGAGGGCAGCCGCGAGATCGCCAACGCTGCTGATGTGGAACGGCTTCGGTTGGCGTACCGTGCGGCGCGGATGATCACCGACCGGGATCGCAAGGAAGTCGCCCAGGCGTGGTTCCAGGGTCTCAACCCAATCCTCGAGGACCGATCGCCCGCGCGGGTGTTGCGGGACGGCGACTTGGAAACGGACGGTGCCTCGGTTCTTGCCGCGGCGCGCCAGTTCTCCGCCGTCGGCTGAATGCCAGCCGAACCGATTCGAATCGAGAGCGTCTTTGGGCCCCGAATGCCTTCTCATCACCCCTCACGCTCCCGGCGTGGCTGCGGGATGTGCAAGCCGCACAAGCGCCGCGGCGCCGGCCGTGCTACCAAAGCGCCGGTGGCCGTGCTACGCAAGATTGGCAAACAGCGACGGGTGCGCCACGGCGACTTCGGCCGTTGATCCAACCGCGGGGTCGCACGGGCGACCACTAGATCGTCCGCGGAACAGGCCTGATACGCCAGGCGGCCCGCAGCGGACGACGGGATCGCGCATGACCGAATATTGCGGCGGATTCGAGACCACCTTGGCCTAGCATGATTTCTGCGGTCCGACGGACTTCCTCGGTCACCTGTAGCCGGCTCGGATATGTCCCCACCCGCACGACTGTGTTCGTGCTGCCTTGGGGAACTCGACGTGACACTCATCCGGACGACCGCGAATCGTCTTATTGGTATGACGCCTGAGTCATTGGTTGAGCAGATGCTGGAGCAGATGCTGTACCGAACTGGCCGGCGTGCGGCGCCGGCCGAGCAGTCCTCTTGGAAGCGCAGCCTCCCAGTCTTGGCCGCGGACCTTGCCGATGCCGGCCTCGGCGATGTCGAGATGCTGGTCGAATATCACCTTCCGCTCACATCTCAGCGTGCCGACGTTGTCCTCGCCGGCACCCACCCCCGAACCGGAGAGGCGTCATACGTCATCGTCGAGTTGAAGCAGTGGTCAGCCGCCTACACCTTCGAAGGTGACCCGGAGATCGTCGAAGTTCCGGGTGTCCCAGGGGGACCGCGGTCGCATCCCGTGATTCAGGTGCGAGGCTACTGCGAGTACCTCCTCGACTTCGCCCGAGTGATAGCAGACCGTCCTGATTCGGTGGCAGGAATGGCCTACCTGCACAACGCATCCGATCCCGCTCTCGTCAAGGAACTACTCGCCGTTCCGGTCTCAACGACGGGCCGACTCTTCACTGCCGCCGACAAGGGAGCCATGTTCGACTTCCTTCGGTCGAGGCTTGCTCCGGTCCCCGGACGGCAGGCGGCTGATTTGTTGATCAACTCTCCCGTGGCACCGTCGAAACAGCTGCTGAAGCTTGCGGCTGCGGAGATCCGCGACCGCTCGCAGTTCCGGTTGATCGGAAACCAGCAGCTGGCGGTGGACTTGGTTATGCATGCAGTGGAGCACGCGCGTGCCGGGAACGCCAAGCGGGTGATCGCGGTGACCGGTGGGCCCGGCAGTGGCAAGAGCGTCATCGCGCTGTCTCTTGTCGGCGAGCTGGCACGGCGGGGTCGCACCGTCATCCATGCGACGGGGTCACGCTCGTTCACTCAGACGCTCAGGAAAGTCGCGGCTGTCAGAGCACCGAAGGTCCGGGCGTTGTTTAAATATTTCAACCAGTTCATGACGGCCGATCCCAACGGCTTGGACGTTCTGATCATGGATGAGGCGCATCGCATCCGGCAAACCTCGGTCGACCGGTATACCCGCGCGGAGTTACGGACCGATCGCCTGCAGATCGACGAACTCATTGCCGCTGCCCGGGTTCCGGTCTTTCTGCTCGATGAGCACCAGGTGGTACGTCCCGGTGAAATGGGAACCCTTGAGCAGATCGAGCACCACGCTCAGGACCTCGGACTCGACTTTCAGCACATTGCGCTCGGCGAGCAGTTTCGGTGCGGCGGGAGCGAGGAATACGTGCACTGGGTGGTCCGACTGCTGGGACTCGACGGTGATCATCCACCAACGGTGTGGTCCGGTGATCCGCAGTTCCATGTCAGCCTCGCTGAGACGCCTGAGGAGATGGAACGCTATCTGGTAACCCAGATGCAGAAGGGATACACCGCGCGTATCACCGCCGGGTATTGCTGGCCGTGGAGCGATGCACGCAAGGACGGAACCCTCGTCCCCGACGTTCAGATTGGGGCGTGGTCGCGTCCGTGGAACAGCAAGAGCGACAGGCGAATCGGAGACGCACCACCCAGTGCGCTGTGGGCCACCGACGACGGAGGATTCGAGCAGGTGGGCTGTATCTACACCGCACAGGGGTTCGAGTACGACTGGAACGGCGTGATCCTCGGACCGGACCTTGTGTGGCGCGACGGGCGGTTCGTGACAGTCCGCGATTCCAACCGGGATCCCGATTTCCGCAATCCGAAGACTCTGCCCGACAATAGGTTCAACCTCCTTGTGCGTCATGTCTACAAGGTCCTGCTGACTCGCGGGATGATCGGCACGGTCATCTACTCGACCGACCGCGAGACACGGGAGGCGCTACGCTCGCTTGTCGGTTTTCGTCGAGGTAGGGAAAGCCGTTCTATGGATGTCCAACCGCAAGATGTGAAGACCGTCATGGCAGATGACCGGGCGAGCGCCGGGCGATGAGAGGACAAGTCGCTCCCATGGTCAGCTCTCCGAGAGTCAGGATCGCCAGTGTCTGCGCTGTGTGCGGGCCTTCTTCAGGGGTGTGACGGTCCCGGCTGGCTCATGGCCGCTGGCGGATTGGAGTTGGGCGCTTAGTTTCGGCGATCACTGTGACGGCGCCGCCACGATGTCGTTGGCGAATACGTCCAGATATGTCCAGCACGCTCGAACGAGCGGCCAAAAGGTGTCGGGAGGTATGACTGGGGTGTTAATACCGGACGAGCTCGAGTCTCTTTAGATTTCACACACGCCACCAAGACGATGTGAACATCTGCGGTGGGTTCGGTGCTGCTCATGCTACGGCCACCGATGACGCTTGGTACACCTCTGTCGGCATCGACTGGCGCAGCCGCCAGGTGATCGCCATCGGCCGGTCCCCTTCGTGCGAGACGTAGTCAGCCGGACCCAGAAACACATATGGCGAAGTGCCAAGAGCGTTGGTCTTTGCTTGCCGCACGAAAAGCAGGATGTGCGAACCCCGTTCCCGATGATGGATGTACCGCTGCCCAGTCGGTGAGGGCGACGACGTGGTGGACTGCGATTCCCAGTGAAACAAGTCCGGACTGAGCGCGAAGTCGCGATACATCGTGGTCGGCGAATAGTCGCTGTCGGACTTCTTCAACGTGATCAAGAAGGCATCGGCGTTGGCTGATTCACACCACGCCACTCCCTCTCGCATGGTGCTGGGCGTCCGACGCAACGACGCAAAACCCAGCGCCGCAAGGATTTCCTCTCGGGAATAACTTGCATGAACCTCGAGCGGTACTTGGGCGAGCTCGGGGACGAGGCTGCCCAACTCGTAGGTGCTACGGCGGGCAGTGTCGAATGCGATATCGATCACTTCGCGTAGTTCGTCGACAACCGCTTCGCCACGGAGCGCATCGAGTCCTGCTGCAGCACTATCGAATCCGCCGCCATTCGGGTTCAACGAGTAGAACAGCATCTCGGCAAGTCGGCGCTCGATAGGGCTGTCCATGTCAACGCTGCCGTCGAGGATCGACCGGTAGGCCGTCCACCGTCGACGGTCGTCGACGTGCGCGACAGCGCGCACGCGCTTGACTAATTCTGCCTCGCGCGGCCCGATGTCCGAATCGAGCTTGCCCGCATCGCGGCACAGCGACGTCCACGACCGATTGTTCTTGAGGACGTCTTCGAGACCGCGCCCAGAAGCGTCAAGATAGGACGCCAGCCGATTATCTGGATGTGCGCGAACTTCGGACACCAGGGCGGCCCATCTCGGAGCGACCTGCTGTCGGATGTTTTCTAGCACGAGATCCTGCGCGACTGAGTCGAGAACGATCTGACTGCCCGACGGCAGGAACGGGAACCCCTCCTCGACCTGTCGCTGCAGCGCCTTTCCGCCGAGTCCAGTCATCGCTCGAAAACGCTGATCGAATCGGAACTCACGGCGTTGGTGCCCAACAAAATCTAGCGCGGTCAGTACGGTTTTACCTCTGGTAAGCCGGAGGCCCCGACCCAGCTGCTGCAGGAAGACGGTCGCGCTCTCTGTGGGGCGCAGGAATAGGACGGTGTCGACCTCTGGAATGTCGAGGCCTTCGTTGAAGAGGTCGACTGCGAAGAGGATGTTGATGTCGCGGTTGCGCAGCGCATTAAGTGCGTCGCGGCGGTCTGCCGCTGAAGTCTCGGCGGATACCGCGCGGGCAGGAATACCAGCTTCAACAAATCGCTGGGCCATATAGCGCGCGTGCTCAACGCTGACGCAGAAACCTAACGCGCGCATGGCCGCAACGTCGGCCACCTTGTCGCCGAGTTCCTTCAGCACTATGCGGGTGCGAGCATCGTTCCCGGTGTACACACCACTCAGAGCTGCCAAATCGTAGCCGCCACGGCGCCACTGAACAGACTCAAGATCTGTTCCGTCGTGGATGCCAAAATAATGAAACGGGCACAGCAGATTCTGCTCGAGTGCTCCCCACAACCGTAGCTCTGCGGCAACCCGGCCACCGAAAAAGTCGCGGACGTCGACGCCGTCGGCGCGCTCGGGGGTAGCGGTAAGTCCCAACAATTCGATTGGACGCACGCGGTCAAGCAACCGCCTATATGATGCGGCTTCGGCGTGGTGGAATTCGTCGACCACCACAACGTCAAAGTGATCCGGCGTAATGCCGGAAAGCCTTGCTTGCGAGAGAGATTGAATGCTGGCGAACACGTGACGCCAGTTCGCCGGTTCCTGTCCGTCGACGAGCAGCTCACCGAATGTGGGATCAGTGAGAACTTCTTGATACATGCGTCGCGCTTGCAGCAGAATCTCCTTGCGGTGGGCCACGAACAGCAGTGTGAGGTCATGACCGTGGGTGTCGCGGATGAGTCGGCGATAGTCCAAGGCTGCGATGACGGTCTTCCCGGTTCCGGTCGCCGCGACGATCAGGTTGCGATGGCGGTCGTGAATCGTGCGCTCTGCGTCAAGTTCTTCGAGTATTTCGGCTTGGAACGGCTTGGGGTGAACCTCGAGGCCAGATAAGGTGACGGTGATCCCATCACGCGCTCGATTTCCCGATGCGGTCTCGAGTGCCGCTCGCAAGCGGTCGCCGTCCTCCGATGGCCTGTACAACTCGAACTCCCTGTTCTCCCAATAGGAGTCGAAGGTGGCCCGAAACTTCTCCAGGAGGTGCGGTGTTGATATCGCGGAGAGGCGGACGTTCCATTCCAACCCATCCACAAGCGCCGCATGGGACAGATTGCTGGACCCGACATAGGCGGTATGGAAACCAGTATTGCGCCGCAGCAGCCAGGCTTTAGCGTGCAGGCGGGTGCGGTCGGTTTCATAGTTGATGCGGACATCGGCCCCGAACTCGTTGACTAAAGCATCAAGAGCGCGAGCGTCCGTGGCGCCGAGGTAGGTCGTTGTAATGACACGGAGCGTGATGCCGCGCCGACGCAGTTCGTTGAGCTGATCCTCGAGTAGGCGGAGGCCCTGCCATTTGACGAAAGCACACAGCAGGTCGACATGATCGGCGCTCGCGAGCTCGGTGCGAAGCTCGGCGGCCAGTGTGGGTTCGTTGCGCGCGTTGGTCATCAGCGCGGCGTCGGAGAACGGAGTTGCGGGTCGTGGGAGACGAGGCTTAGCAAGGCCGCCCGCGCTCGCCACCTCGTCGAGCCGGGTGATCTTGCCCGGTTCGACCTGGTGCAGCGCCTCGCCGACAGCGTGAGCGTCGGGCAGCACCTCCAGGATCCGCCGAACGAGTTCTACGCGGCCCTCAGCGGCGCCGGCGCCACGCATGGCGCGTTCGATGATCGGCGCAAGATGGCGCGCGATCGTCAGCGCCTGCTCGGCCTCGTCAACAGTGCCGTACTCGGCCTGCAGGTCGTCCCGTTGCTCGAGCTGCTGATTGAGCTGATCCGTCAGCAGCGACTCGTATATCCCCCTATGCACGAAGCGGACGTTAGCGGATCGCAGCGACATTGCTGCGCGATAACCGTGATCATCCAGGCGGACGAGCAGCTCCTCTTCGTCGTGCCAGACGTTGAAGAAGCCGTTTTTAGACGCCGCCGTGGATGCGGACTACATCGAAGGCCGAGTTCACGACGATCGGCGCCACCTTCTCACCGCAATCGCCGGTGTCCTCTGTCAAGCCGCGAGGGGATGCCTGCATCGGATTGCGGAGTGGGTGTCGGCTTTCGGCGTGATGATGGAGTGGTGACGGAAGTTCAGGAGCCCATCATGCTGGGCGGATATGCGGCCAAGCAGTGCCCTGTGCGGGTGCAGAACGACTTCCTGCCGCTGGTGCAAACGTTGAAGTGGGTTCCCTCGCCGGAGGATCAGGCTCGCCTGGACGCGGGGATTGCCTTCGAGCGAATCGCGTTCGATAACCTTGTCGTAGTTCATCCCACCGCGGTTGTGGTGGACCCGCAGCTGGGCAAAGCCGACGCGATCGCGATGACAGTAGAGGCGATGAACGCGGATGCACCCCTCGTACACCACCCCCGACGGTGACCGGCTCGGCGCGTGGGTCGTAGACCAACGCAACCGCTTCGCGCGGGGCATGCTCGATCCCGATCGCTCAGCGCGGCTCGAGGAGTTGCCGGGCTGGACCTGGGGCCCACGAAGGCGGGCGGTCCCATGCGAAAACCACGACACCGGGAGCCACATGAACAGCCATCCCATCGCCGTCGCCCGCCAAGCATCCCAACGTGTGGATCGACACCAGCGCCTACATGCCGAGTTACTACTCGCAATCGTTTGTCCACTTCCTACGAACCTTCGGTAAGCACAAGTGCATCTGGGCAGCGACTTT
>NZ_JBKQQD010000012.1:0-22474 GCF_052144515.1 Mycobacterium sp.
AACCACCCGCTGCTTTGTCTAGTGGATGTCGGCGGGGTGCCGACACTGTTGTGGAAGTTAATCGAAGAAATCCGACCCGACGACTGCGTCGTGTTGCAGCGCACACCGCCGGTAGAGTTCGGTCCGGCCGACTGGCATGACGTCATGGAAGCGCTCTTGTTGGGTGCGTTCATCAGCGAGGGTTATGTTTCGGAGACTCGAGCCGGCTTCGCTAACCTGGATCGCGATTACTTCGCGATGGTGGCCGGTGCTTACGACGCGGTTATCGGTGGCAAACGCAGCATCTGCGAGAAGACCAACGTGTCGGGCTCCCGGATGCAGGTGCTCCAAGTCAACAACGTGACGGCGTTCAGAGATAGTCGACTTTGGGACATGGTGGGCCAGCGGTCCGCAGACAAAGCCGTGCCAGATTGGATGTGGCACGCACCGGCCGCTGTCAAGCGAGTGTTCTTGCAGGCGCTATTCGAGGGTGATGGATCCTGCTCCGCCCTGCCGCGCAACACAATCCAGATCTCCTACAACACGATTAGCAAGCAGCTCGCCATCGACGTGCAGCAGATGTTGCTGGAGTTCGGTGTTGTGTCCAAGCGCTACCGACATGCCGTCGGCGAGTACAAGGTCGTCATCGCCAACCGTGTGCAGGCCGAATTATTCGCAACGCAAGTCGGTTTCGGTGGCGCCAAGCAAACGAAGCTCACTAAGATCCTGAGTTCGATGCCGCCATGCGCTGGCATGGATAGCGATCACGTCCCCGGGCTGGCGCGATTTATCCGCAGGCACTGCGGCAGCCGCCGGGTCGACAAGGAATGGCTGCACAAGCACAACATCGATCGGCTATCCCGATGGCGGCGCGACTGTGCCAAGATCCTGTCACGCATCGCCGACCCCGACGTGCGCGCGATCGCGACCGAGCTCACCGACGGCCGGTTCTATTACGCCAAAGTCGCAGCCGTGACCGAAGCCGGCGTGCAACCGGTG
This sequence comes from Mycobacterium sp., assembly GCF_052144515.1. Classification (GTDB taxonomy): domain Bacteria; phylum Actinomycetota; class Actinomycetes; order Mycobacteriales; family Mycobacteriaceae; genus Mycobacterium. The sequence continues at coordinate 979 of NZ_JBKQQD010000012.1, forward strand.
TACAGCCTGCGCGTCGACACCGAAGATCACGCCTTCCTGACCAACGGCTTCGTCAGCCACAACACCGAGGCGCGGCTGACGCCGCTGGCGATGGAGATGCTGCGCGAAATCGACGAGGAGACAGTCGATTTCATTCCCAACTATGACGGCCGGGTGCAGGAGCCGACCGTTCTGCCGAGCCGCTTCCCCAACCTGCTGGCCAACGGCTCCGGCGGTATCGCGGTCGGCATGGCGACCAACATCCCGCCGCACAACCTCGGCGAGCTCGCCGAGGCGGTGTTCTGGGCGCTGGACAACTACGACGCCGACGAAGAGGCGACGCTGGCCGCCGTCATGGAGCGCGTCAAAGGTCCCGACTTCCCCACCTCGGGGTTGATCGTCGGCTCGCAAGGCATCGCCGATGCGTACAAGACCGGCCGCGGCTCCATCCGGATGCGCGGAGTTGTTGAGGTAGAAGAAGACTCACGCGGGCGTACCTCGATTGTCATCACCGAGTTGCCATATCAGGTCAACCACGACAACTTCATTACGTCGATTGCCGAGCAGGTCCGCGACGGCCGGCTCACCGGTATCGCCAACATCGAGGACCAATCCAGCGACCGCGTTGGCCTGCGCATCGTTGTCGAGATCAAGCGCGACGCGGTAGCCAAGGTCGTGCTGAACAACCTCTACAAGCACACCCAACTGCAGACCAGCTTCGGCGCCAACATGTTGTCGATTGTCGATGGGGTGCCCCGCACGCTGCGCCTCGACCAGATGATCCGCTACTACGTCGAGCACCAACTCGATGTCATCATCCGGCGCACCACCTACCGGTTGCGCAAGGCCAACGAACGCGCCCACATTTTGCGCGGTCTGGTCAAAGCACTTGACGCGCTAGACGAAGTCATCGCGCTGATCCGCGCGTCGGAGACCGTCGACATCGCCCGGGCCGGCTTGATCGAACTGCTCGACATCGACGAGATTCAGGCCCAGGCCATCCTCGACATGCAGTTGCGGCGCCTGGCGGCTTTGGAGCGCCAGCGCATCATCGACGACCTCGCCAAGATCGAGGCCGAGATCGCCGACCTGGAAGATATCCTGGCCAAGCCGGAGCGACAGCGCGGGATCGTGCACGACGAACTCGCCGAGATCGTCGAAAAGCACGGCGACTCTCGTCGCACCCGGATCATCGCGGCCGACGGCGACGTCAACGACGAGGACCTAATCGCCCGCGAGGATGTCGTCGTCACCATCACCGAAACCGGCTACGCCAAACGCACCAAGACCGATCTGTACCGCAGCCAAAAACGCGGCGGGAAGGGCGTGCAGGGTGCCGGGCTCAAGCAAGACGACATCGTGGCGCACTTCTTCGTGTCCTCGACCCACGATTGGATCCTGTTTTTCACCACTCAGGGCCGGGTGTACCGGGCCAAGGCCTACGAACTGCCGGAGGCCTCCCGGACGGCACGCGGTCAGCACGTCGCCAACCTGCTCGCGTTCCAGCCCGAGGAGCGCATCGCGCAGGTCATTCAAATCAAGGGTTACGAGGACGCCCCGTACCTGGTGCTGGCCACCAAAAACGGGTTGGTCAAGAAGTCGAAGTTGACCGACTTTGACTCCAACAGGTCGGGCGGAATCGTCGCGGTAAACCTGCGCGACGGCGATGAGCTGGTCGGCGCGGTGTTGTGCTCGGCCGACGACGACCTGCTGCTGGTCTCGGCCAACGGCCAGTCCATCAGGTTCTCGGCGACCGATGAGGCGCTGCGGCCGATGGGGCGGGCCACCTCCGGTGTGCAGGGCATGCGGTTCAACGCCGACGACCGGCTGCTGTCGCTGAATGTGGTCCGCGAAGGCACCTTCCTGCTGGTCGCCACTTCCGGTGGCTACGCCAAACGCACCGCGATCGAGGAGTACCCGGTACAAGGCCGCGGCGGCAAGGGCGTCCTGACCGTGATGTACGACCGCCGGCGTGGCAGGCTGGTTGGGGCGTTGATCGTGGACGACGACAGCGAGCTGTACGCGATCACCTCCGGGGGCGGCGTCATCCGCACGGCGGCGCGCCAGGTCCGCAAGGCGGGACGGCAGACCAAGGGCGTTCGGTTGATGAACCTGGGTGAGGACAACACTTTGCTAGCCATCGCGCGCAACGCCGAAGAAAGCGCCGTCGAGGATGGCGAGGAAACCGACGGTGCTGAGGAGCCGGGTACCTAGCCCGAAGCGATGCGGGCAACTAGGAACCCGGCAACTAGACTCAGCCCCACCAGACGAACGACTGCCACCGCCCGGGCGGCCTTGGTAGGGATTTAAGGAGTCGCGGTGACTTCACCGAACGAGCCTGGGGCCATCGACAAGGGTGACAGCCTGAACGGAGATGGTTCGGCCGAGCGGTCCGGTGCACACCGGGCGACGCCCGCGCCAACGGGCCCTGGCCCGGAAAGCGGCGACTCGCCGCCGTGGCAGCGCGGGGCCGCCCGGACATCCCGCGCGGGCCAGCGCCCTGCGCCAGAACCTGCCGGCGAACCTCGATCGTCGGGCCAAGCCCTAAGCGCTGACGCGCGCCTGAACCGCTTCATCTCCGGCCCGTCCGCAGCGGGACCCGGCGCACCCGCGCACTCGACGTCGCAGACCCAGGAGTTCGACGCTCCCCCGACGCGCGGCGACGGCCCGTCAACCGATGCCTACGCCAGCGAGTTGCCCGATCTGTCGGGGCCCACTCCGCGGGGCGCGCAGCGCAAACCCGCGCCCGAGCGTAGTTCCGTGCCGCCGGACACGGCGGCCAAGAGTCGTCCGGCTTCTGAATCACGGCCCGAATCACGGTCCGAATCACGCGAACAACGCGAGAGCCGGGTCCAGGTGTCGCGGCGAGGCCGGGGTCCGGTGCGCGCGAGCATGCAGATCCGCCGGATCGATCCGTGGAGCGCCTTGAAGGTGTCGCTGCTGCTCTCGGTGGCGCTGTTCTTCGTCTGGATGATCGCGGTGGCGTTCCTCTACCTGGTGCTCGGTGGCATGGGCGTGTGGGCCAAGCTCAACAGCAACGTCGGCGACTTGCTGAACAACACCAGCGGCAGCGCCGGAGAACTCGTCTCCAGTGGCACCATCTTCGGCGGCGCCGTCTTGATCGGCTTGGTCAATATCGTCCTGCTGACCGCGATGGCCACCATCGCCGCGTTCGTCTACAACCTGACGACCGATCTGATCGGCGGCGTCGAGGTAACGCTCGCAGACCTCGACTAGCGCGGCGAACCTTATGCGGCGCAAGGTTTTGGGGATGGGGTGGCGAGTGCGGTAATCTCGTCGCTCGGCCGTACGACTAGTGCGGGCCTATAGCTCAGGCGGTTAGAGCGCTTCGCTGATAACGAAGAGGTCGGAGGTTCGAGTCCTCCTAGGCCCACAACCATGTGCCCATCAAGACGATGTGTCAGACTCGCATTGCCGCTGGCATTGATCGCCGTGCTGGTGGTAGTGGTGGTGCGGTCGCGCCGCGGCGTCGAGGTCTGGCATGTGGCGGCCGTCGACACACCTGGTGATGACGAGGGGCCTTAGCTCAGTTGGTAGAGCACTGCCTTTGCAAGGCAGGGGTCAGGGGTTCGAGTCCCCTAGGCTCCACAAGTTAAAAGCGCAGCTTGAGCGGCCGTTCGCTCAAGATGCACCGGCGTCGGACCCGTAGACGTGGCCGTAGCGGTTGGTCTTGCCGTGAGGATGGGACTACCGGTTTGGCGCAGGGAGCTTCCGGTTGCTCGACCGCTGTACTTAGCACCCACGGTGGGCGGTGCCTGCGGCCCAAGCCGCGATGCCGCATACGCCTGATCGTTGGCCGGGGATCGCAGGCCGGTGCGTCGTAGGATCGCGTGCAACTCCTCGGCGAGCTCCTGCATCTCGTCAACAGCGGCCAGGGCGTGCGCCTGGCCGCCTACGACGGCCAACTCGGTGGCGAAGAACCGGCGCAGACCCGCATGCAGCAGGACCTCAGGGGTCCGCACCAGCGCCCGCGTCATCCGCGGCCGAATCGCGGTCCCGTCGGCCTGCAACGCGCATAGCGCGTCGCGGTAACCGGTGATAAACAGGTGCAGCAGATCATGCCGGTCGCCTAGCCGCCGGATATCTCCGCCGGCGCTATAGAGCGCACCGGCGAAGGCGGGCAGCCCGGCGCCGTGCGTCTTCTGCTGCTCCTCGGCATCGATCACCGCACGCGCGGGCAAGCCCGCGCTGGTGAACATTTCGGCGATAGCGCGGGTGCGGGCACGGATGACTCCATCCCTGTCGCCAAACAGCAGCCGAAGCCGGCGATTCCAGATGTAGCGCACCACAAACCCATTACGCTGACCACCCGCGTTGACCATTCCGGTCAGCACCCGGTCACTGCCCAGAGTCGCCGCCATATCCGATGACCCGGCCAGGTTGTTGCCCAGGAAAAGAACCGACGGGATGCTTGGCGCTGCGGCTAACAACGGCAGCACCGAGGTGACCTGATTGCGGCGCACGATCACCACTGCGAGGTCATAACCATCGCCCGGTTCAATCCTGTCCACCACAGGAACGGCTGTCATGCTGCGCTGTCCGGTTCGCCAATGCTCCAATACGACGCCATGCTCGCGCAGCGCAGCCAGTCGCTCACCACGGGCCAGCAGGGTGACGTCGACACCGCCACGGAGCAGTCGAGCAGCGTTAAAGCTACCGATGACTCCACCGCCAATGACGAGTACCTTCATGCCGACCATCGTCGCCGACAGGCGCCACGACGACCCTTCAAAAGGCACCGACCGACCGGGCTGCGATGAGCAGCCGAATGACCGGCAACCCTTCGTTCGGTCACCACCACACGGATGGCGACCGATCCCCCGATGATCCCTGAGCTACGGGCGCGGTTGCACATCCACGCTCGGTGGGCGGGGCGACGGCTCCGGGCGCTTTGAGCGCCGGACGATGCTGAAGGAAACGGCTCCGACGGCCAGGACCGCCACTGCGGCCCCCGCGATCACCCAGGGCCGCTTACCATGACGCTGCTTTTTGCGCGCCTGCTGCAAGGCTTGCGGCAGGTTTGCGACTACTTCCTGTGCGGCCGCCAGCTCTTGGGCGATCGTCTCTTGGGCAGCAGCGAGTTCCCGGGCCACCCTGCCCTGCTGGTAGCGGCGGCGAACCTGCGACGCGGTCGACTGCGCCGAATGAACACCAAGCCCGACAACGCCTCGTGTGACGTCCACGGGCCCCACTGCCGAGTACGTCAGCCCTCGGGCCAGCCGCTCCCGGGGGGTCAACTTGGCCGCCGCCTCTGCGCTCATCTGCCGCCTTTCTGTGCCTGTCGCCCGATGCTTCCTCAGCCTGCCATCATTGCGACGCCCGCGGGCCAATTGCGTGCGTGCTCGTGTGTTTTCGGGTGGGCCGGGTGCGCGGGAGCGACGGGGTGTGGACCCGGTGCGGGCGTGCCTGCGCGTAATGGCAGACTCTGATGCCGTGACTAACAGCCCGATTCAGACTGCCACCGCCACACTGCATACCAACCGCGGCGACATCAAGGTCGCTCTATTCGGAAACCATGCGCCAAAGACCGTCGCCAACTTCGTTGGCCTGGCGCAGGGAACCAAGGAGTATTCGACCCAAAACGCATCGGGTAGCCCGTCGGGCCCCTTTTACGATGGCGCGGTCTTCCACCGAGTGATCCGGGGCTTCATGATTCAGGGCGGCGATCCGACCGGAACCGGGCGCGGCGGCCCGGGCTACAAGTTCGCCGACGAATTCCACCCCGAACTGCAATTCGACAAGCCGTACCTGCTGGCGATGGCCAATGCGGGCCCGGGCACCAACGGCTCACAGTTCTTCATCACCGTCGGCCCGACTCCGCACCTGAACCGGCGCCACACAATCTTCGGCGAAGTGACCGACGCCGACTCGCAACAGGTCGTCGACGCAATCGCAAAGACGTCGACCGATGGCAACGACCGGCCCACCGACCCGGTCGTCATCGAGTCGATCACTATTTCTTAAGCCTCGTGCGCCCCGCCTAGTCTTTCCGGCCTTTTCCAAGGCCGGCGTAGCCGGCTGCGGTAAGCGCGTCGAGCACCTCCAGTGGCTCGGTTCCGAGGTCCCAGCGCGAGAAGATCACCAGGGCGCCGCGGACCGTTTCGAGCTCAAGCAACCGGACCTTGCGTGCGTAACGCCGGAACTCGGTGATCCGGATGATCTTGATATCGGAGTGCTGAAATAGCTGCGTCCGGAACCAGCCCCGCAACGCCAGTCCGTCGGGCGTAATTGCCAGCTTCGGACGCGCGCGCCACGACAACCCGGCAAACAAGATCAAACCCACCGCGGCAATGCCGGTCAGAATGCGGCCCGGCGGGTCTGTGACTAGCGTCACACACGCGATAGCCATCGCGACGCCGACGATCCCACAACCTGCGATTCCCGCCGGGGGTGGCCCCCACGCTGTTTGCTGCATACCCGGCCTAACCCCTCCCACCATTGCCTATGCAGTTATCCACAAGCGCTATCAACAGTGGGGATAAATCACACGCGTGTGATTGGGTGACGAAAAGGTTGCTAGACCAGTAACAGATCGACGACGAGATGAATTCATCGTGTCTTCAACGTCTGTTAATGCCAACGCATTGTGAGCAACAGACCGGTGATCATGAAAGCGAACGCGATGGCGTAGTTCCACGGACCGAGCTCTGCCATCCAGTGCAGCGCCGTCGGGGCCTGGGTTCCGACGGCGGCCAACTGGAACACCATCAGCCAGATGAGCCCGATCAGCATCAGGCCAATGAACGAGGCCACGAACCACACACTCGAGGGTCCGACCTTTACCTTCACCGGCGTGCGGCTCACGGTGCTGACGGCGAAGTCGTTCTTTTTACGGACTTTTGACTTGGGCATGATTTCCTCGGGATACCTCAACGACACGGCGGGCGGACGGGGTGCAACGATAACGATTGCAGCTGCGTAGCTTGGTTACGAGACTAACCCACCTGGCACCCTGACCAAGGAAGTGGAGAGCCATGAGGGACACGCGTGACACGCGCCGCTCACCGTGGCGTTTCGGTGTCCCATTGGTGTGCTTGCTGGCCGGATTGCTGCTGGCCGCCACGCACGGTGTGTCGGGCGGGGCAGAGATTCGCCGCAGTGATGCGCCGCGCCTTGTCGACCTGGTCCGTGAGGCGCAGTCGTCGGTTACCCGATTGAGCATCGAACGGGATGCGCTGACCAAGCGGCTTGACTCGATGCACGGCCGGTCGACGGATGCCGCACTGGCGGCGATGCTGAGGCGATCCGCCGAGCTGGCCGGCGAGGCGGACATGGACCCCGTCCATGGGCCGGGCCTGGTGGTGACCCTGCAGGACGCGCAACGCGACGCCAACGGCCGGTTCCCGCGTGACGCGTCCCCCGACGACCTGGTCGTACACCAGCAAGACATCCAGGCCGTCCTCAACGCGTTGTGGAGTGCCGGCGCGGAGGCGATCCAGATGCAGGACCAGCGCATCATCGCCACCTCAGTGCCGCGCTGCGTCGGCAACACCCTGTTGCTCAACGGGCGCACCTACAGCCCGCCGTACACGATCACCGCAATCGGCAATACCCCAGCGATGCAGGCGGCTCTGGCGGCCGCTCCCCTGGTGATGCTCTACAAGCAGTACGTGGTCCGGTTCGGCCTCGGCTACCAGGAGGACGTCAAGCCTGATGTGCGGATCGTCGGCTACACCGAACCGGTCCGCATGCATTTCGCTCAGCCGTTGGGCCCGGTGGGGTACTGAGTCGGTAACCTGACACGATGCGGATCCTGGTTGTCGACAATTACGACAGCTTCGTGTTCAACCTGGTGCAGTACCTCGGACAGCTCGGAGTCCAGGCCGAGGTGTGGCGCAACGACGACACGCGGCTGTCCGACCCCTCAGACGGTCAAGCGACCGCCATGCAGTTCGACGGTGTCCTCCTCAGCCCGGGCCCGGGTACTCCGGAACGCGCAGGCGCGTCGATCAGCCTGGTCCGCGCTTGCGCCGCCACGAACACGCCGCTGCTGGGAGTCTGCCTGGGCCACCAGGCCATCGGCGTCGCATTCGGCGCCACCGTTGACCGAGCTCCCGAATTGCTTCACGGTAAGACCAGCAGCGTGTTCCACACGAACGTCGGTGTTTTGCAAGGGCTTCCAGATCCATTCACGGCGACCCGGTACCACTCGCTGACGATACTGCCGGAGTCGCTCCCCGCGGTCCTGGAGGTCACCGCGCGCACCCGCAGCGGGGTGATCATGGCGGTGCGTCACACCGGCCTGCCGATCCACGGTGTGCAATTCCACCCGGAGTCGATCCTGACCGAGGGCGGGCATCGGATGCTGGCCAATTGGCTCGTCTATTGCGGGTGGGCACGAGACGAAACGTTGGTCCGCAGGCTGGAAAACGAGGTCCTCGCCGCGGTCCGGCCGCACTTTCCGGATCCCGGGGTTACTGACCGAACTTCAGCGTGATGATCCCGTCGCGGTTGACGCCGACACCGGCCGGCGGGTTCTGATACACCACCCGGTTGTGTTGGGAACCGCCGGCGTCGACGTCCGGACCCTTGTCCAGCCCCCCGGTCCAGCCCAGTGCGCGTAGCCGCGGTTCGGCGTCGGTCCAGAACATGCCGGAAAGGTCGGGCATCAGGAACTGGTTGCCCTTGGACACCTGCAGCTCGATCACCGAGTCCACCGGCACCGTTTGGCCCTTGGGCGGGTTGGTGCCGAGCACCTCGCCGGCCGGTCGGGGGCTGTCAACCGAGGCCTGGCTGAACTTGGTGAAGCCATAGACGGTGAGGTTCTTTTGCGCGTCGTCGACGGTCTGGCCCGCGACGTCGGGGACCTGCTTGGTCTCGGGACCGGAGCCGACGATCACGGTGATCACGTTGGTGATGGCCGACGTCTGGTTGGCCGGCGGGTTGGTCCCGATGACCTTGCCCAAAAGCTCCGGGGTCGACGGTGAATTTGCCTGCTTGAACTTGCTGAATCCGGCGGCTTTCAGCTTGTTGATCGCGTCGGCATAGCTCATCGAGGACACGTCGGGCACTTCGCGCTGTTCGGGTCCGGTGGAGACGTTGATGGTGATCACGTCGCCCGCGCTCACCGCGGCATTGGCGCCGGGATCGGTGTTGATGACGTGGTCCGGCGGGATCGTCGAGTCGGGCCGCTGCTGGGTGCGCGTCTTGAAGCCCCGGTTTTGCAGTGCGGCGATAGCGTCGGCCGACACTTGGCCCCGCACGTCGGGTACCTGAACATCGCGGGTCCTGCCGCCGAAGGAGTTGAAGGCGATGACGACGACGATCGTCAGCACCGCCAGCACGCCGACCGCGACAACCCAGCGGCCGACCGAACCACCGCGATCGCCGGCGGTGTCGTCCAGGGCTTGGCGGGGTAGTGGATCGGTGCGCGGCCCCCCGGCGTGCGCGCCCCCGGACGAGAACAGCGAATTCCGCTCGGCCCCGCTGAGCACCTTGGGGGCCTCCGGTGTCTCGCCGTTGTGCACCCGGACCAGGTCGGCACGCATCTCCGCCGCCGTCTGGTAGCGGTTTTCCGGGTTCTTGGCCAACGCCTTGAGAACGACGGCGTCGAGGTCGGGGGAGATGCCTTCGTGTCGTTCCGACGGGGGAATCGGGTCTTCGCGGACATGCTGGTAGGCCACTGAGACGGGTGAATCCCCGGTGAAAGGTGGTTCGCCGGTGAGGATCTCGTAAAGAACACAGCCCAGCGAATAGACGTCGGACCGGGCGTCGACGGGATCGCCGCGGGCCTGTTCGGGTGAGAGGTATTGGGCCGTTCCGATCACGGCCGCGGTCTGGGTGACGCTGCTGCTGTCGGCGATCGCGCGCGCGATGCCGAAGTCCATCACCTTCACTGCGTTGGTGCTGCTGATCATGATGTTCGCTGGCTTGACGTCGCGGTGGATGATGCCGGCCTGGTGGCTGAAGTTCAGCGCCTGGCAGGCGTCGGCGATAATCTCGATGGCCCGCCGGGGTGGCAGGGGTCCATCGGTGTGCACGATGTCGCGCAGGGTGACGCCGTCGACGTACTCCATGACGATGTAGGGCAGCGGGCCGGTGGGCGTTTCCGCCTCGCCGGTGTCGTAGACCGCGACGATGGACGGGTGATTCAGCGCCGCGGCGTTTTGCGCCTCGCGTCGGAAGCGCAGGTAGAAGCTGGGGTCGCGGGCAAGATCGGCGCGCAGCACCTTGACCGCCACGTCGCGGTGCAGGCGGACGTCGCGGGCCAGGTGAACCTCGGACATGCCCCCGAACCCGAGGATGTCACCCAGTTCATAGCGATCGGACAGGTGCTGAGGAGTGGTCATTGCAATGTCTCGAGCCGGGCCGGCGACGTACGGGATGGCGTCAGCGGGACAACCCGGCGCATATTTCGACGTTCAGAATTACCTGCCTGCGCGGGATCCGTCCAATTGAGGCCGCGATTGAGGCCCAGCCTCGGCCCCGAGCCGCTGGGAGTTTTGGAGGGTGGGGGCGGGGCCGGTGGACTGCCGGTGTCGGTGACGGTCGGCGCGGGTGTCGCCGGCTGGTTTTCACTGCTGTGATTGATGACGATCAGCACCGCGATGATGATCGCCAGCGCTCCGAGCACCCCCGCGGCCCAGAGCAGCGCACGCTGGCCCGACGAGAATGTGCGTCGCGCAGGCGGCGTGCGGCGACCGCCCGTCGACGGCCGGGACCGATGTGGCGTCGGGGTCCGGCCGCTGGCGGTGGCCGCGATCCTGGTCGGCGTGGCCGAGGGAATGGCGGCCGGGGAGGCCCGGCCGGCCGGTGGTGTCTGGCTCGGCCTGGGTGGACGGCGGCCCGCCCGCACCGCGGCGACCGCGTCGGCGAAGGGTCCTCCGCTGCGGTAGCGCATACCGGGGTTCTTGACCAGCGTGATCTCGATGAGTTCCCGCACGTTGGGTGGTAGGTCGGCGGGCAGCGGTGGCGGGGGCTCCTTGATGTGTTTCATCGCCACCGTCAGGGCGCCGTCGCCGGTGAACGGGCGTTTCCCCGAAACCACTTCGTAGCCAACGACTCCCAGCGAGTAGACGTCGCTGGCCGGGGTCGCGTCGTGACCCAGCGCCTGTTCGGGTGCGATGTATTGGGCGGTGCCCATCACCATGCCCGTCTGGGTCACCGGCGCGGCGTCGACCGCCTTGGCGATGCCGAAGTCGGTGATCTTCACCTGCCCGGTGGGGGTGATCAGGATGTTGCCCGGTTTGACGTCGCGGTGCACCAGGCCGGCGGCGTGCGCAATCTGAAGAGCCCGGCCGGTCTGCTCGAGCATGTCCAGCGCATGTCGCAGCGACAGCCGGCCGGTGCGCTTGAGCACCGAATTCAGCGGCTCGCCGTTGACCAGCTCCATCACCAGATAGGCGGTGCGACCCTCCCCGTCCAGCTGGCTTTCGCCATAGTCATGCACGCTGGCGATCCCGGGGTGGTTGAGCATCGCGGTGGTGCGCGCCTCGGCGCGGAACCGCTCGATGAACTCCGGGTCCTGCGAGAACTCCTGCTTGAGCACCTTGACGGCGACGCGGCGGCCCAGGCGGCTGTCCACCGCCTCCCAGACTTGGCCCATGCCACCGGTGGCGATGAGCCGCTGCAGGCGGTACCTGCCAGACAGCGTCACACCAACTCGCGGGCTCATGGTCCTCCCTGCAGTGCAGCTTCAATCACGGCCCGCCCGATCGGCGCGGCGAGCGCACCCCCCGTCGCCGACAGCCGGTCAGCGCCGCCCTCTACCAGCACCGCTACCGCAACCTTCGGGGTCTGCGCGGGCGCGAAGGCGATATACCACGCGTGCGGCGGCGTGTGCCGCGGGTCGGTACCGTGCTCCGCGGTACCAGTCTTGGATGCAATCTGCACGCCGGGAATGGCCCCTTTCTGCTGTGCGACCTTCTCGGCGCCGACCATCAGCTCTGTTAGCTTAGCGGCGACCTGCGGCGACACCGCGCGACGTTGCTGGTATGGGGCGGTGGTGGTGATGTTCGCCAGGTCGGGCCCCTTGAGGCTGTCGATCAGGTAGGGCTGCATCATCACCCCGCTATTCGCGATGGCCGCGGCGACCTCCGCGTTCTCCAGCGGGGTCAGCGCGACGTCTTTCTGGCCAATGCTTGACATACCCAGTGCGGCCGCGTCTGCGATGAGTCCGACGGTTGATTCGGCGACTTGCAGCGGAATGACGCTCGGAGTGCTGTCCAGGCCGAAAGAATGCGCCATGTTGCGCAGGGCGTCGGCGCCGGTGGCCAGGCCCAGCTGGACGAACGCGGTGTTGCACGACAGGGCGAAGGCCTGGTGCAACGACACGGTGGGGTCAGGGCCGCACGGAGTCCCACCGTAGTTCTCCAGGGTGGCCGTGCTGTCGGGTAGCGGGATTTTGGCCGCGGCGGTCAACTGCTCGTTGGGGTCGGCGCCCGCCTGAAGCGCCGCCGCGGTAGTGATCACTTTGAAGGTGGACCCGGGCGGGTAGGTCTCGGAGATGGCGCGGTTGGTCAGCGGTGAGTCGGGGTCGTCGCGGAGGCGTTGCCACGCCTGCGCTTGCTCTTCGGGATTGTGGGATGCCAGCAGGTTGGGGTCGTAGGAGGGTGACGACACCATCGCGAGGATCTTGCCGGTGGACGGTTCCAGCGCGACGACAGCTCCCTTGCACGGCGGTCCTCCGCAGCCTTGCTGCATGGCGTCCCAGCCGGCCTGCTGGACTCGCGGGTTGATTGTGGTGTCGACATTGCCGCCGCGCGGATCGCGACCGGTGAAGAAGTCGGCCAGCCGACGGCCGAACAGCCGCTCGTCCGATCCGTTCAACACCGGGTCCTCGGCGCGTTCGAGGCCAGTACTGGAATACCGCAGTGAGTAGAAGCCGGTGATTGGCGCGTACACCGCGGGGTTGGGATACACCCGCAGGAAGCGGAAGCGGTTGTCGGTGGCCACCGAATAGGCCAGCAGTTGGCCGCCCGCGGTGATCTGGCCGCGCTGACGTGAATACTCGTCGAGCAGGACGCGCTGGTTTCGGGGGTCGGCACGCAGCCCGTCGGCGGTGAACACCTGCGTGTACGTGGCGTTGAGCAGCAGCAGCACGATCAACGCCATCACGATCACCGAGATCCGGCGGAGAGATGCGTTCATGCCTTCTGAATCACCTCGGTGCCGGCCGCGGCGATCGGCGACGTGTCGCGCGGACGGGTGCGCAGGGGACGCCGGGCGCTATGGGAGATGCGCGCCAGGATGGCCAGCAGCACGTAGTTCGCCAGCAGTGACGACCCCCCGTAGGACATCCACGGAGTAGTCAGCCCGGTCAGCGGAATGAGCCGGGTTACGCCGCCGACGACGATGAAAAGCTGAATGGCCAGCGTCGACGCCAACCCCGCGGCGAGCAGCTTGCCGAAGCTTTCACGCGTCGCGATCGCCGTGCGCAGGCCGCGAACGATGACGATCGCGTAGAGCAGCAGCAGGGCCGCCAAACCCACTAGTCCTAGCTCTTCGCCGAACGCGGCGATGATGAAATCGGTCGACGCCGCCGGCACGGTGTCGGGTTGACCGTTGCCCAGCCCGGTGCCGAAGATTCCGCCGGTAGCAAAGCTGAACATCGACTGGACAAGCTGATAACCGCTGCCCTCGGGATCGGAGAACGGATCCCACCACATCTGCACGCGAACCCGGACGTGCTCGAAAATGAAATACGCCACAACGCTTCCCGCGACGAACAGCACCAGGCCGATGACGACCCAACTGAGTCGCTGGGTGGCGAGATAGACCACCACCAGAAACGACGCGTAGAGCAGCAGCGAAGTACCGAGGTCCTTCTCGAAGACCATCACGCCGATCGAGATCACCCAGGCCGCCAACAACGGAGCGAGGTCCCGCGGGCGGGGCAGATTCATGCCCATCGAATGCCTGCCCACACTGTTGAACAGGCCGCGCTTGGCGATGAGCACCGCTGAGAAGAAGATCAGCAGCAGAATTTTCGAAAACTCGGCGGGCTGAATGGAAAAGCCGGAAAAACGGATCCAGATTTTGGCGCCGTTCTGCTCGGAAAGGGATGCCGGCAGCAGCGCGGGAATCGCCAAGAAAACCAGACCCGTCAGGCCACAGATGTAGCCGTAGCGCGCGAGCTGTCGATGGTCTTTCAAAAAGGTGACCACGAGCGCGAACGCGGCGACGCCGACCAGGGTCCACAGCATCTGTTGGGCCGCACTGGAGTGATGGTGTCTGTTGAGCTCGCTGTTGACGAGGTCGAGCCGGTGAATCATCACCAGGCCAAGTCCGTTGAGCAGCGCCACGATTGGCAACAGCAGCGGGTCGGTGTAAGGGGCAAAGCGCCGAATGACCAGATGCGCGCCTCCGAAAACGGCGAGGAAGGCCAGCCCGTAGCGTGTCAGGTCCCAGCGCAAGCCGCGCTCCTGGTTGGCTTCCACGATGAGCAAGGCGGCGACGGTGATGACGGCGGCGAAGCACAGCAGCAGCAGTTCGGCATTGCGCCGAGTAGGCAGCGGGGGTGTCACCGCCACCGGTGGTTGGACCTGTGTGGTCATGCCACCGCCTGGCAGTGCGGAATTGCAGGCACCGTCTGGGAGGTTGTAGCGGGCACAGGCGAGGTGGCCGAGGTGGCCGCTGGCGGTGCCGGCGAGGTAGATGCGGGGCCGTGAGTGGAGCCCGTGGTGCTGGGAGAGCTGGGAGAGGTGGTAGTCGGGGGCGTGGTGGATGCTGTGGCGCTTGGCTCTGGCGTCGAACCCGGCGTGGGCGCAGGAGGTGACGTGGCGCGGGGTGGCGGACAGGCCAGTAGGGAATCGGCCAGCAATTTTCGTAGCTGCGACTCAGCCTGATCCAGCGTGCCGCCCGGAAGCCCGCTCTGAACCTGTGCCTGTCCGGCAGGGCTGAGATCTTGCAGTGTCATCAGTTGGCAGTCGTTGTGGCCCCCGGATTGGCCGTAGCTGATCAGGGATAGCTCATTGCGCGCATTGACACAGGCCACCAGGTACGGCTCGTGCAACGAGATGCCCAGCAGCGAACCCTGAATTCCCCGCACGATGGACACCTTGCCGCTGTATCCGGCGACGTAGTAGTTATTTGTGATGATCCACCGGCCAATGGCCAGGCCGGCCAGCACCACCAGCACCACGACGGCTATGACGATGGCCATCCGGCGTCGCGACCACCGCGGTCGAGTAGCTGTATCGACTTGCGGCGGTAGGCGTTTGGCAACCTCCTTGCGTGGGTTGATGGCCGAGGCGCGCCCTGCCGCGGTGTTGGGCAGGGTCACATGTTGGTCGTCTTCACCGGATACCGCGCCGGCGAGAATCGGCTGGGTTTGCCCGTAGTCGTAGTCCACGACGTCGGCGACGACAACCGTCACGTTGTCGGGGCCGCCACCGCGCAACGCCAATTCGATTAAACGATAGGCACTTTCGGCTACGTCGGGGATCTGCAGCGCCTCGAGGATGGTCTCGTCACTCACCGGGTCGGATAGCCCGTCCGAGCACAGCAGGTATCGATCGCCGGCGCGTGCTTCTCGCATGGTCAAGGTGGGCTCGACTTCGTGGCCGGTCAATGCCCGCATTATCAATGAGCGCTGGGGGTGGCTGTGGGCCTCCTCCGCGGTGATCCGACCTTCGTCGACCAACGTCTGGACGAAGGTGTCGTCCTTGGTTATCTGGGTGAGTTCGCCGTTGCGCAGCAGGTAGCCGCGCGAGTCGCCGATGTGCACGAGCCCAATTTGATTGCCCGCGAACAGGATTGCGGTGAGCGTCGTGCCCATGCCCTCCAGGTCCGGCTCCATCTGCACGTGATCGGCGATGGCCGCATTGCCGGCGCGCACCGCGGCTTCGAGCTTGCCCAGCAGATCGCCACCGGGCTCGTCGTCGTCGAGATGGGCTAATGCGGCGATCACCAACTGGGATGCCACCTCGCCCGCCGCGTGGCCGCCCATCCCGTCGGCGAGGGCAAGCAGACGTGCGCCGGCATACACCGAGTCTTCGTTGTTCGCGCGTACCAGGCCGCGATCGCTGCGGGCCGCATATCGCAGGACCAGGCTCACGGGCGCAACTCGATTGCTGTTTTGCCGATCCGCACCGGCGTTCCTATTGGAACTCGTACCGCAGTCGTCACCTTCGCCCTGTCAAGGTAAGTGCCGTTGGTCGATCCTAGATCCTCGACGTACCATTCCGAGCCGCGCTGAGACAGCCGTGCGTGCCGCGTCGAGGCGTAGTCGTCGGTCAGCACGAGGGTGGAGTCGTCAGCGCGCCCGATCAACACCGGCTGCCCGCTGAGGGTGATGCGTGCGCCGGTCAGCGAGCCCTCGGTCACGACCAGGTAGCGCGCAGCGGTCCGTTGGCGCGACGGGAGCAGCGTGCCGCGCAAAGCCAAGCCGCGGCGCACCATGACCGCGCCGGTCGGCGCATAGATATCGGTCTTGAGGATGCGCAGCACCGACCAGATGAATACCCATAGCAACATCAAAAATCCGGCACGCGTCAGCTGCAGTACCAGTCCCTGCATCTGACGTCCTTTCCGTCCTAGCGCCGTAGGCCTCGCGTCCGTGACACCGTGCCCATCGGCAACGTCACGATAGCTTGGACGCTGGTGGAAGCGGGCGAAGCACGGCAGCGTGGACCCGACGGGTTCAGTGAATGCGGACGATGATCTCCGAGTGGCCCAAACGGATCACGTCGCCATCGGCCAACTGCCACTCCTGCACGGGCGCGTTGTTGACGGTGGTGCCGTTCGTGGAGTTGAGGTCGGAGAGGAGCGCGACCTGCCCATCCCACCGGATCTCCAGGTGACGACGCGACACCCCGGTGTCAGGCAACCGGAACTGGGCGTCCTGGCCGCGGCCGACGATGTTGGAGCCTTCACGCAGCTGGTAGGTCCGCCCGCTCCCGTCGTCGAGCTGCAGGGTGACCGCAGTTCCGGCGGATCCGTACTCGCCCTGTCCGTAACCGCCGTAGCCGCCGCCCTGGCCCCCCGACTGGCCCCAGTCAGGAGCGGCTGATTGGCCCGCCGACTGGCCCCAGTCGTAGTCGTGGCCCGCGGGCTCGACATAACCGCCGCCGGGAGGGCTGTACCCCCCGGGCGGAACGCTTTCGGCGTACTGCGTGTAATCGCCTGATCCGTAGTCCTGTCGGCCGTATCCCTGGCCGCCTTGCTGATAACCCTGGTCGTAGCCGCCCCCCTGCTCGGGGTAGGCAGGGCGCTGTTCGGGCGATGGCGGGGCTGGGGAGCCGTAACCGCCCTCGTCCTGGCGCGCGGAGCCGCGACCGTATTCGCCGTACCCGCCGTAGCCCTGCTCACCACCGGGCGAGCCATAACCGCTGTCCTGGCGGTAACCCTGGTCATAACTTTGACCGCCCTGGCCGCCGTATCCGGCAGGAGCGGGAGGACGCTGCTCGTAGGACGGCGGCGGGTAACCACCTTGACCTTGGTCGGGGTAGCCGCCTTGTTCCGGGTAGCCGCGCTGGTCGGGGTAGCCGCGCTGGTCGGGGTACCCCCGCTGGTCGGGGTAGCCGCCCTGGTCCGGGTACCCCCGCTGCTCTTGGTACCCGCCCTGCTCTTGGTACCCGCCCTGCTCGGGGTAGCCGCGCTGGTCGGGGTAGCCGCCTTGCTCGGGGTAGCCGCCTTGCTCGGGGCGGGGCGGCGGATATCCCTGTTGGGGCGGGTAGCCGCCTTGTTCCGGCGGATATCCGCCTCGGGGGTCGTGACCGCCTTGCGGATCCGGGCCACCGCGCTGGTCGTCTTGCGGACGCCCGTAGCGCTCGTCGTAATACTCGTCGCCGGGCCGCCCGTGTCCCGGTCCTCCGCGATAGCTCGAATTGTCAGTCATTGGTGGTACTCCTGGTTCTGCGCCGAACGCCTGATTTGATTGTGGCCGGGAGGGATCGTTGAACTTCGGGCGGGGCTCGACATCGGGGTTGACAGCACCGCGGGCGCGGAACTGGCCGGTATGCAGGTTCGACGACTGCTCGAACCGGACGACCACATCACCATACGTTTGCCACCCCTGTTCATAGATATAGTCGGCCAAGTACCTCGCGAAAGCGCCCAACGTGAGATCCGGATCGGCGCCCAACTTCTCAAAGTCGTGCACACCGAGGGTAATGATGTATTCGTTGGGCGCCAAAAGGCGCTTTCCCTGTAGTGGCCGGACACCGTCTTCGGCTTCCCGACGCAATAGGGCTTCAACCTCTTGAGGGACAATTGAACCCCCGAACATCCGCGCGAACGCGTCACCGACGGTCGCCTCGAGCTTGCGCTCGACGCGCGCAGCAAGCCCCTTTTGGCTACCCAACACTTAGCGCTCGCCCGCACTTGTCGTGGCATATTGCCGGCGCAAGGCAAACGGCTCGCCCGCGTGTCGCGTCACCCAAGCATGGTATCGGGACACCGCGACGCTGCGGCACCGTGAGAATTCTGAGAATCGCATCAATGCAGTTCAGAATCGTTTTGCGGCGGGAGCGTGAAGCCGAGACGTTCGGTGGGCCCTCCGGAACGGTTGGGGCGCGCGACCACTACAGTGGTATGGTCCTTCGGTTGTTTCGGGCGAGTGGCGGAATGGCAGACGCGCTGGCTTCAGGTGCCAGTGTCCTTCGGGACGTGGGGGTTCAAGTCCCCCTTCGCCCACCAACATAACTGCAGGTCAAGGCCTTAAATCTGCCGGGCATCAAAGCCATGTCAAGAGTCCCGTCAAGATTCGGCCTAGGATGCGCGCGTGGCTAGCCTCAGAATTCGCCAGCGCAGAGACGGAAGCACCTATACCTCGGTGCTGTACATGGTGAACGGCAAGCAGTCATCCTCGTCCTTCAACGACCACGCCGAGGCCGTGAGACTCCAGGAGCTAGCCAACAAAACCAGCCCCGCCAAGGCGTTGGAAGTCTGGGCAGCAACAACACCATCTGCCAATGGCTTCACCGTGGCCAGCTGGTGCACCCACCACGTGGACCACTTGACGGGCGTCAATGAGGCAACCCGCACTCGGTACCGCCGCTACATCGCTAACGACATTGCCCCCCAGCAAGATCGGACCCCTGCCACTGGCCGCACTCACCAACGCCGACGCGGCCCAATGGCTCAACAGCTTGACCGGTTCTGCCAAGACCGCCGCGAACAAGCATGGCTTCCTGGCCGGTGCCCTCAACGCGGCAGTGCGGGCCCGGCACATATCGGCCAACCCGTGTGATCGCAACCGACTGCGCCGAGACGAGCCCGCCGAGATGGTGTTCCTCACCCACGAGGAGTTCAGGCTGCTGCTACGACGGTCGATTTCGGTATTACGGAAACCGCGTTAGCGCAATGCAAACGTCACGCTCTTCACTCAGCCAGGCGCTCTAGCGACCACCCTCGCGATTCTCGGTGTTGTGCCTAAGGTCACGGCTGAGATTTTTTATGAATTGGCAAGTCTTCCAAAGCTTTTCCCGACAGCCTGGTGGCCACTCCGTTAGCGGCGGAATGGTCAGGATGTAATCGATTAGCCTGTCACGCTTCTCATCGTCGTGGGTGTTCTTGGCAATCGCGGCAAGAGGCTTGGATTGCTGCGTCACTGGGGTCAACAACGTCGTCGGATTGCACTCTGGGCACCGTAGCCGTGGGTACCGACAGCGGGCTGGTCCAGGCATGGCTTTACCCGGATCAACTAGGGGCCCTCATCGCCGAAGACCTGGGCGCAGCGCCGACACCCTGGTGCACACGCAGGTGGAGTGCTAAACCAGCACAAACCAACCCCGAAAATGGGTTGGTCCACCACCGAAAGAGAAACCCATGACCGACATGCCCGACGACCTGCCGTCGCCCGACGAGTTCCGGCGGAAGATGGCCCACGTCGACCGCGAGTTCG
Source organism: Mycobacterium sp. (assembly GCF_052144515.1). Classification (GTDB taxonomy): domain Bacteria; phylum Actinomycetota; class Actinomycetes; order Mycobacteriales; family Mycobacteriaceae; genus Mycobacterium. The sequence goes on from NZ_JBKQQD010000012.1 coordinate 20,765, forward strand.
CCGATGCCCGCCGGTACCTGTCGGGGTTGTGCGCCGAAGACAATCAGGCGCTCGGTGCGCTGATGGTGGAGATCCACCGCAGCGGACGGGCCATGAACGTCTTGGCGGCGATGGCGGTACTGGCCCTCGACTTCGCCCACCTGGCCGCGGACCGCCTCGGCGGCGATGTCCAGAAGTGGCTCGACGAGTCGGCGATGGCCCAGGACACCGCCGAGACCGAGCGGGACCGGACTGAGCTCGGTGGCGAGGGATAACCTTCGGGACCGTACCTGACCGATAGACCGGTGTCGGTGGCCGGGGGTTGGTGCAGCACAAGCGCTATTGCCATGGCTGCCGACCCCATCAGCGTGACATTGGCAAAACTTCGTGTCAGAGTCACCGTGAACGCCGACGGCCCGTCGTGGAAGTGTCTAACGGCCTATTCTTAGAGAACTCTGGGGGCACGGATCGGCGGAGGCTCGGATGACGGCCATAGCAGCGTGCCGGACGTGTGGCACTGAGCCTTTGGAGCACGCCCGGTTTTGTCACGGCTGTGGTGCACCAGTCCAAAACGGCGATACCCGGGCGGAGTACAAGCAGGTCACGGTTCTGTTCGCCGACGTGGTCGGGTCGATGGACATCGCCTCTGCCGTCGGGGCCGGAGCGGCTGCGGGAGATCATGGCGCAGCTGGTGGATTGGGCCGCTGCTGTGGTGAAACGCTACGGCGGGACGGTGGACAAGTTCACCGGCGACGGGATCATGGCGGTGTTCGGCGCGCCGGTGGCCTTGGAGGACCACGCCGTTCGTGCCTGTCTGGCTGCCTTGGGCGTTCAGTAGGAGGCCAAGCGGCTTGCCGTCGACGTCCGAGAACGCGACGGTGTCGACCTCCAATTGCGCGTGGGACTTAACTCCGGTCAGGTGATCGCCGGTGAAATCGGTTCGGGTGCGTTGGGTTACACCGCCGTCGGTGAGCAAGTCGGCATAGCGCAACGGATGGAGTCGGTGGCACCGGCGGGTGGGGTGATGCTCAGCGCCTCGACAGCACGACTGGTGGAGAACTCCGCGGTGCTGGGTGAGCCGGAAATCGTGCAGATCAAAGGTGTCACCCCGCGGTGCGCGTAGTGAGGAAGACCAGGCGAAACCAAGATGTCGTTTTCCTCCCGTGTCGCCGATCGGCCTCGAATGAGCGTCCTCGTATTGATTAACGTTCAATTCCTCACCATAGGTCACACATGAACCGTTGGTCACGCCATCCGGTATGCATTTCCGGATAATTCATGACCGCCTGGCTATTTCTGGTTGCATAATGGGCTCGACAGCACCCAGGAGGACTGTGGTTTGGACGCGGGGAACGACGACTCCTGCAACAGCGAGGCCGAAGGCGGCGTAATGGATCCAGCCTCCGATGGTCGGCAGATGCAGGCAGATGTTGTCGAGCAGCAGTACCGGCGGCTAGTGGACCACAGCCTCGACGCCATCGCCGTGCATAAGGGCGGCCGCGTCGTCTACGTCAACCCCGCCGGGGTCCGCTGGATCGGCGCACAGTCGTGCGCTCAGCTGGTGGGACACCCGATCACCGAATTCGTCCATCCGGACTCGGTTCCCGCGATGCTGGCGCGAATCGCTTCCCTGCGGCACAAGGGGGACACCTCTCCACCCTGGGAGGCGGTGATGCTGCGCTTTGATGGCACCACCCTCGACGTCGAGGCAGTGTCGGTGCTGACGGTCTG
>NZ_JBKQQD010000013.1:0-3196 GCF_052144515.1 Mycobacterium sp.
TCGTGTTCGGCGGTGGTCATGCGACGCTCCGATCCCTCCAGGCTTCGATCAACTTGGCATTTTGGGCGGGAGTGCTTCCATACGTGGCGATTTCGTCAGCGCCGGCATCGCGGAACCGCTGCAGCGAGGAGACGCACTCGTCAACCGATCCGATGGCGCAGGTATCGATCATCCAGTCGTCGGGAATGATCTTGGCCGGTTCCAGCAGCTGGTGGCGATGGTAAAGCCGGTCGGCCACCTTCTCGTTGGCGGCCAGCTGCCGATGGGCTCGCAGCTCGTGCACGACCGACATGTCCCAGCCGTTCTCCTCGACCAGCGTCTCGCCGTAGCCGGGGTACTGCAGGTAGCCGACCGCCCGACCGTGCGCCAACGAGCGAGTCTCGATGTCGTCGAGACCCGGCGCCGTGATGACCGCCTGACAGACGCGAATCTCATTGGGATCCCTACCGATGCGCTCGCAGGCCGCCCTGATGCGTTCGACCGCGTTGGCCGTTGCGTCCGGGGTGAGCACCGGCGGCAGCAGGACCCCGTCGAACGACGAGGCGAGCAGTTCGGCACCCTTTTTTCGCGCGAACGTACCGAACCAGACCGGCGGCGCAGGCCCGGGCGCGATCTCGGAGAACGCCAATGCGGGAAACCGGCCCACCGGCCCGTCGTAGGAAACCGTCTCGCCGCGCCAGAGCCGGCGCAGGATGTCGACGTAGTCGGCCATCTCGGTGTAGGTCGGCATCCGCAGGCCCATATCGCGCCAGATGGCGTCGGTGCCGCGGCCCAGGCCCAGGGTGAACCTCGGGCCGTAGCAGGCCTGCATCGTCGCCGCCAGCGCCGCCATCAGCCAGGGTTGGCGAGTCGGCGGGCAAACCATGGCCGTCCCCAGCTCGATGTGTGATGTGTGGGCCGCCGCACCCGAGAGGATGACGTCGGCCTGCTTGATGTCCCAGCGTTCGGACAGGAACACCGCCCGGAAGCCGAGCCGCTCGGCGTCGACGGCGTCGTGAATGCCCTGCGCCGGGGTGCGTTGGTCGGACTCGTAGTCGACGTCGCCCTGGACTGCGCTCACCGCGCCCGAGATGACATACGCGCTCAGATCTCCAACAACATCGACCTGTGCGCCTTCGGTCATTCGGTCCACCGTTCGATGTCACACCCGTCGGCCGGGCCCTTGTCCTTACACTTGTAAGAAGCCTAGGGTAGGTTCTTACACTTGTAAAGGAAACGCTTTGATGGCCACTCGCGAAGGACGTCGCGGACCCAAGCCGACACTGAACCGCGAGGTGGTGATCGAGGCCGCGCTCGACCTCATCGACACCGACGGCCTGGCCGCGTTGAACCTGCGCAAACTCGCCGGCCGGATGGGCATCAGCGCGATGACCCCGTACCACTACTTCGATGACAAGGCGGACCTGCTTGCCGCCATGGTGGAGTATGCGATGGCTCCGCTGGCCAGTGACCTCGATCCAAATCTGCCCTGGGACAAGCAGATCAACGCCGCGATGCGGGACGTGCATGAGACCCTCATGCGCCACCCGGGCGTCGTCGAACTCGTCATCGCCGAGTCCGACACCCTGCGACTCGACGAGTTCCGCCAGAGCTTGATCACCACCTTGCAAAAGGCGGGGCTCTCGCGTAGCCGCAGCGCCGACGTGCTGCGCTCACTGACCAGCTACATCCTGGGCTACACGCTGCTCGACCGGCTGCGTCCGCGGCAGCCGAACCGCAGCGCACCTCCGGATTCGTTCGACCTGGGCCTGGAGATGATGATGCGCTCGCTACGCGAGGAGGTCGACGGCCCCCGGCGGCCCTAACCATCGGAACGGACGCCGCAATGCGGCCATTCAGGTAAGCGCGCGGATTCCGGCGCGGACCTCGTCGACGAAAATCTCTGGCCGTTCCAAAGCGGCGAAGTGGCCCCCTTTGGCAACGCCGTGGTAGTAGCGAAGGTCGGTGAACCTGGTGCGGAGCCATCGTTCGCTGACGTTGACGATTTCCTTCGGGAACCGGGTGTAGGCCGAGGGCGCGGCGACCTCGTCAAATGAGCTGATCATCGAGAAGCTCTCCCAGTACAAGCGCGCCGAGGAGGCGGCGGTGTTGGTCAACCAGTAGACCATCACGTTGTCCAGGATGACGTCGCGCGCAACAGCATTCTCCGGGTGCCCGTTGCAGTCGGTCCAGGCGTAGAACTTCTCGGTGATCCAGGCAAGTTGACCGACCGGCGAGTCTGCGAGCCCATAGCCCAGGGTCTGCGGCCGGGTTGCCTGCTGCACGGCGTAGGCGCCCTCTTGCTCCATGTATGCCGGCAGCCCCCCGACGGCCTGCTCATCGGGCGTCAGTTCACCAAGCCCGGCCAGCGCCTCCGGTGAGGCCAGCGCAAGATTGACGTGGATCCCGCGCAGCCCGGCGGCGGGCTTGGTGCCCATGGCCGCGGTCACGGACGCGCCCCAATCACCGCCCTGGGCGAAGTAGTCGCGGTAGTCCAGGGCGACCATAAGTTCGTTCCACGCCTCGGCGATTCGCTCGATGCCCACCCCGGGAGTCGTTGGCTTGTCGCTGAACCCATATCCGGGCCGGGATGGAATGACCACGTGAAAGGCGTCGTCGGCAGGGCCACCGAAGCGTTCCGGGTCGGTCAGCGCACCGATCACGTCGAGAAACTCGACTACCGAGCCCGGCCAACCATGGGTCAAGATCAGTGGCCGGGCGTCACGATGCGGCGAGCGCACGTGCAGAAAGTGGATCCCCAGGTCACCGATGGTCGCGTGGAACTGCGGATACGCGTTGAGCCGGTTGGCGACCCGGTACATGTCGTAGTCCCTTGCCCAGTACCCGGCCAGCTCGCGAACATAGGCCGAAGGGATGCCCTGCGACCAGTCGGACACGGTTTCGGCGTCTGGCCACCGTGTCCGCGCCAGGCGAGCGCGCAGATCGGCGATGTCGGTCTCGGAAATTTCAACACGAAAGTCGCGAATTTCAACCATGACGACAAAGCTCCCTTCACAGGGTTAACGAGTACTCACTACCACTTCGATACCCACACGGGTGATTTACTCTTTGTTGCAAAGATAGTAATGCTCACAAGAACTTGGTCAAGAACATTCGTTCGCAGCCTGACCCCTGCGCGCGAGCCTGATCGAAGCCATCGTCGGCATGACATCCCCGGTCGGCGGCACTCAGCGCCCGGTCGCGCGTGGCAATCAGG
>NZ_JBKQQD010000014.1:0-3857 GCF_052144515.1 Mycobacterium sp.
GCTGCCGCTCCGACGGCGTGCCGACCGGGGTATCGACAACCGGGTACACCTGGCACGTCCTCATCGTTGGATCGAGCGCGAGCATGGCCTTCTCGATTGCCTGTGAAATGCAGATCACCGACTCCGAAAGCTGGCTGATCAGGCGGATGCTCCTGCGGTAGCCCAACAGGAACCGAAGCCCATGGTCGTCTCTTCCGAATTCGAGGACGTACCAGTAGTGCGGGATGCCGAGCAGTTTGGCAGCGATGGCGTGCGAGGGAATGACCATCGTGTTGCTGATCACCATCGTCGGACGCAGTCGAACAAGCAGCAACACTGCTTGCAAAATGCCTAGAAGGAGAAGCGCGCCGCGGGGAAGCGCGCCGATGAGCGCCTCAATGCGCGGCGTGCGCCACCGCTCGGGAAAAGCCCACCAGGCTGTCAAGCCAATCTTGGTCCGGATACCGTGCCGAGCGCACTCCTTCGCTAAGCTTCCCTTCCACGGGAAGACGGCGACCAGATCGATGTCCGGCCGCTTTTCCCGGAGCGCCACGGCCATGTCACGAAATACGGTCGCGCCGCCCCCGCCGAAATTGCCATAGTTCGAGACCAGCAACACCCGGGGGACGGGGCTCCCTTTGCGTAAAGCTTCGTTCGCGCGAAGCCGGATTCCCACGCGGCGCCAGGTATGAGCGGCGAACATTGCGCGAGTGTATGCCAAGGTGTCGGCACGCGAAGGCCGAACCCACACCAATCCGACGTCCTCACCGGGCGTCGATCAAGCGTGCCACCTCTATCAGCGACTGTCCCCGGGCGGTTGTGCATCATTGATGACTACTTGGCGGTGAAGGCGTGTGAGCAAGCTGTCACCGACAAGCGCGCGAAACATGGGGCGGCCACGGAGATCGTCGACCTAGATGGGACTGGTGTGCGCTGGCGCAAGTAATGAAGACGTTGGGACGCTCTTCGCCATAGCCGCATCCGCCCTCGTCGGCGCGCCTGAGCATGCGCCGGCGTTGGCTCGTTGTGGATCTGGCAACAGCACCGCACGAGTCTTGCTCGATCTGTCCGAGTGACCCGAGGTTAACTGCTATCATCGCGTCCGTGTTTGGACGCGGCGCCCCGGTGCGGATTGGCATCCTGGGGGCGGCGCGCATCACATCGTCGGCGCTCATCAAACCGGCTCGGGGAAACAGCGAGGTGGTGGTGGCCGCGGTGGCAGCACGCGATGTGTCGCGTGCTCAAGCCTTTGCCGCCAAACACGGCATCGCCCGGGTGCACGACAGCTACGAGGCGCTGATCGCCGATCCGGACCTGGACGCTATCTACAACCCGCTGCCCATCGGCTTGCACGGCAGGTGGACTCGGGCTGCGCTTGACGCGGGTAAGCACGTGCTGTGCGAAAAGCCGTTCACCGCCAATGCCGCCGAGGCCCGCGAGGTCGCCGAACTGGCCGCCAAATCAGACCGGGTTGTGATGGAGGCATTTCACTACCGCTACCATCCGTGTGCTTTGCGCGTTGACGAAATCATTGCCTCGGGGGAGCTGGGCAAGCTGCAGCGAGTGGAGGCGGAATGGTGCTTTTGGATGCCGAAGTCCGCTGACATCCGCTACAACTACTCCCTCGCCGGTGGCGCACTAATGGATTCCGGATGCTATGCGGTCGACATGGTGCGCAGGTTCGGCGGTTCGACCCCGGAAGTCGTTTCGGCGCAGGCGAAACTGCGCAGTCCTGAGGTGGACCGGACCATGACGGCCGAGTTGCGGTTTGCCGGCGGGCACACCGGCCGGATCCACTGCTCGATGTGGTCGACCGATCTACCGCACTTCACCGCAAAGGTGGTTGGCGACCGTGGCGAGCTGCGGCTCAACCCGCTGATACCTTTCCAGCGGTTCTCGGTCCGATCAACCACCGGAAAGCGGGTGGAAAATTTCCCGGGGCGCCCCACCACCTATGCGCATCAGCTTGACGCTTTCGCCGCGGCCGTGTTGCGCGGTGAACCGGTGAAGACGACACCGGAAGAAGCGATCGAGAACATGACCGTCATCGACGCGATGTATCGCGCTGCCGGCCTTTCGCTCCGCGAGCCGGCCTGAACGCTAGTCCGTTCACCCGGTTGGCACTTCGGGCCGACCGCACCGTTTGAGCCCTGCTCGCCTATCCGAACGGCCCACGCCTACTGCTAGCATCGCGTCCGTGTCTGGACGCGGGGCCTCGGTGCGGATCGGCATCCTGGGTGCTTCACGCTTCGCGCCGATGATCCTCATCAAACCGGCCGGGGAAAATGCTGAGGTCGTGGTGGCCGCGGTGGCAGATCGCGACGTGTCCCATGCCCGAGCGTTTGCCACCAAACACGGCATCGCCAAAGTGCACGATAATTACCAGGCGCTGATCGACGATCCTGACCTGGATGCTGTCTACATCGTGCAGCCGAACAGCTTGCACGGCAGATGGACCCGGGCTGCGCTCGCCGGGGGCAAGCATGTGCTGTGTGAAAAGCCGTTCACCGCCAATGCTGTCGAGGCCCGCGAGATCGCCGATCTGGCCGCCAAGTCAGACCGGGTTGTGATGGAGGCAATCCAGTACCGCTACCACCCGCTGACTTTGCGCGTTGAGCAGATCATCGCCTCAGGGGAGCTGGGCAAGCTGGAGCGGGTCGACATCGCCTTGTGCGTATTGCTGCCGAAGCGCTCCAACACCAATGTGTATGACTACTCTCTTGCCGGTGGCGCGCTAATGGATGCCGGAATATATGCGGTCGACATGCTCCGCACGTTCGGCGGTTCGACCCCGGAAGTCGTTTCAGCACAGGCGAAACTGCGCGGTGCCCAGCTGGGCCGGGCCATGACGGCCGAATTGCGGTTTACAAGTTGGCTCACGGGCCGGATCCGCTGCGCGCTGTGGTCGTCGGATATGTTTCGGGCGAGCGCCAAGGCAATTGGTGACCGCGGCCAGCTGCGTTGGCTCAGTCCTGCGGCGCCTCAGGTTTTCCCGCGGCTCTCGGTCCGATCAGCCGACAGCAAGCGTGTGGAGCGCTTCCCACGGCGCGGCACTTTTGTGTATCAGCTTGACGCTTTCGCCGCGGCGGTGCTGCGCGGGGAACCAGTGAAGACGACGCCTCAAGACGCGGTCGAGAACATGAGTGTCATCGATGCGATCTATCGCGCTGCGGGCCTCGCCCTCCGCGAGCCGAGCTGAACTCCAAAATCGTTCGCCCTGTGGGCACTCCGGACAACCGATCGGGTCAGGTGGCGAAATGGGCTTGGTTTACGTGTGCGGCCACCCTCAAGGCGTTGGCCGCGACCGTCAAACTGGGATTCAAGCCAGCGCTGGAGGGGAAAAACGAGGTATCCACCACGTAGAGGTTGTCCACTTCGTGGGTCCGGTTTTGTGCGTCGAGCACGCTGGTGTTGGGATCGGTACCGAAGCGGCAGGTGCCGCAGACGTGGCCCAGGTTCGCGTTTCCTTCGCCGCTGCCCAGGGGCATTTTGCGAAACGGCTCTAACACTTCTTTGAGTTGGCGCAAAAACGCCGCACGGCGTTCGGTCTCGCTGGTGTGTAAGCGGTATTGGATTCGCAGCCGCTGGCGGCCGTCCAGGCTGGGCTGGTCGTAGGGCAGGACGCGGTTGTCCAGATAGGGTAGGTCTTCCGTCATCGCGGCCAGCACCAGTCCGCCGGTGAAGATCCTCTTGTAGATCTGGCGCACTGCCGGCCTCATCAGGCGCAGCGCCTTGCCCCGCCAGTCGGGGCGGTTGGTCAGCCACTGCATGGGGGGTATCGCGCCGAATGATTGCACGGTGCCGTATTTCTGCCCCTCCCAGAAATAGAAGTCGTTGAGCCCGATCTCCTTGTTTGCGGCTGTGGTCTTGTAGTCGGG
>NZ_JBKQQD010000015.1:0-15110 GCF_052144515.1 Mycobacterium sp.
CCAACTGGGTGATGAACTCCTGGCAAGCCACCGAACCGGCGCCACCCCAGAAGTCACCGGCAGCCAGCACATCGCGGACGATGGCCTGGTGCTCGGACTCCAACGAAGCAGCCTGCGCGCGGATGAGGGCGCCGTGGGCGTCGACATCGCCGAACTGGTAATTGATGCTCATAACGGTTTTCTCCTAACGATTGATAAGGGTACGCAGCTACGGGTTGGGGCGCTAGCTGCTGAGGATCTGCTGCGAGGCCTGCTCTTGAGTCTCGTAGTTGTTCGCGTCGCGGACCAGACCGTCACGCACGCCGTGCAGCATGTTCACGATGTTGTTGAAGGCCTGGTTCATCTGGCCCATCGTGTCGTAAGAGGTCGCCTGAGCGGTACTGCTCCAGCCAGCCCCGGCGATGTTCTGCGAGGACGCCCACATCTTGCGAGCCTCGTCCGACACCGTCTGAGCGTGCATCTCGAAGCGGCCAGCCATCGCCCGCATAGCGTGCGGGTCGGTCATAAAGCGTGCCATGTTGAATGTTCTCCTTATTGAAGTTGGTTAATTCTTTCGTGTTTTCGTGCTGGAAGGCGATGGCCCGACCGGTCACGCGTTAACGCAACCGCCGAACCGGAAACTAAGGATGGCCCCCTCTCCGTCAGTTGCCGGCTACCACCGGCCGTTCCAACACGGTGAAGCAGGTTGGGCTGCTCATACCGTCCCGGGCGCTACCATGGCCCAGCAGTCGATCCCCGGAATCACCGACTGCTGGGGGGTTGCCGTGGAGCCCACGTCCGTGGCGATCCATCGCAACCCTTGCCTCGCCTGCCGGCCTGGTTAGCCGGCAGCGGCTGCGTTGGCGGCCTCGGTGGCCGCGTAAGAGCCGGAACTGGTCGAAAGCGTATTGACAAACAACTCGTGAATCGCTGCGGCTTGCGCGCTGACGGCCTGATACATCTGGGCATGCGCTGCGAACTGAGCCGCGGTCAGCGCCGACACCTCGTCGGCGGCAGCGGGCACCACTCCGGTCGTCGAAGCCGCCGCAGTCGCATTCTGCGCGCTCATGGTCGAGCCGATGCCATGCAAGGCCCCGGCCGCCGCAGCCAGTGCCTCTGGCTGTGTGGTCACGAACGACATGCTGTTTCCTCCCTTTCCCAGCGTCTGTTCTGTGGAAGAGACTAGATGACTGTTTCCGCCTCAGCTGTTTTCGAGGCCACCTGTTCACAAGTGTTCACGGGACGGCACTACGAATTCACCTTCAGTAACGACACAGTAACAGCGCTTGACCTGGAATTGTGGAGCGTTCGACGAGGTGAACGCCCCGTGCGCGAGCAGGGGGTCTCCCCGGGCCCGTTAAAAGCGGGTTGAACAGGTGTTTCGCGGAACTGTTGTCGCGCGGTGGGAAAAAATCTTGCCACTGACTAACTCTCGTCCGCCACAGCACCCGTTGGCCTTAGATGCCGAAAGCGCGCCGGCCGCGGGGTGTGCGGTGGGCGCGCCTTCGGGGTGTGTGGGGTGTGGGGTTAGCCCGCGGACATGGGGCGGGCCATGACGGTGGGTTTGAATCCGTAGCGCGGGCCCGCACCGGCCCCGCGCGCAGCACCGGTTCCGCCCACGGGCATGCCGCCGACCAGGTTTCCGGCGCCGGACTCGCCCGAGGTGATCGGCTCGCTGACCGGGATGGCCGACATCGGCTTGGCCGCGCTGGGCAGCGTGGCTCCCGGCCAGGAGTTGGGCACCGACAGCCCCGCCACATGGGCTCCGTGACCCAAACCGGCGGCGACCTGCCCGCCGGCACCGCCGGCCGCAGCGCCCAGACCGCCGATACCCTTGGGCACCGCGGCCGCCGCTGCTGGGGCCGCGCCACCGAGCCAGCCCGCCGACTTGGCGATCTGGGTACCGAAGTTGCCCATACCCACGCTGAAGTACGGCAGACCTTCAGTGTTGTAGAAGAACCCCGCGAAGGGCGAGTAGCCGTTGACCAGCGTGCCCAGGTTGGTGGGCAAGATGGTCTGGCCGGTCAACAAGAACCAGATCTCGCTCAGCGCCGACTTCGACGTCGCGGTATTGCCGATGAACGGGCCGGTCAGCGACTGGATCCGGGCCTGCACATTGGTCAAAAGACCCTGGATCCAGCTCTGCACCGAGGTCGCCGGGCTCGCGGTGGCCGAGGTGGCCGCCGAGGTCAGCGCGGCAGCCGGGTTGGCGATCGCGGGAGCCTCGGTAAACGAGCTGATCTTGGTCGCCGCCGCCGAGGAGGACGCATACCCATATAAGGCTGTGGCGTTTTGCGACCAGAATTCGCCGTATTGGGATTCCAACTGCGCGATCACGTTGTTGTTCAGACCCAACACGTTGGTCTGCACCGCCTGAGCCAGCTCGGCGCGGTTGGCCGCGATCAACGGCGGGGGCACCACCGAGGCGAACACGGTCTCAAAGGCCGCCGCCGCCGACTGCGCCTGAGCCGCCGCGTGCTCGGCCTGCCCCGCAGTCGTGGACACCCAGCTCACATACGGCTGCACCGCCGCGACCATCGCCGCCGACGTCGGCCCCAGCCACGACTCGCTGGCCAGCTGGGTGACCACCTTGTCCAACCCCTGCGCGGTAGAAGCCAACTCGGCCGCCACCGAGTTCCAGGCCGAGGCCGCCGACGTCAACGACGACGACCCCGGACCCGAATAAATCAACGCCGAGGAGACCTCGGGCGGCAGCGCACCTAAATCGGACATGCCGTGACCCCTTAACCGGCCGAAGCGGCGTTGGCCGCCTCAGTGGCCGCATACGACCCCGAGCTCAGGCCCAGGGTGTGAACAAACAACTCGTGAATGGCCGCGGCCTGAGCACTGACCGCCTGATACATGTGCGCATGCGCGGCGAACTGCGCCGCGGTCAACGCCGACACCTCATCGGCAGCCGCGGGCACCACACCCGTCGTCGGCGCCGCCGCCGCCGCATTCTGCGAACTCATCGCCGCGCCGATCCCCTGCAAGGTTGCCGGCCGCCGCCGCCAACGCCTCCGGTTGCGTAGTCACAAACGCCATCTGATCTCCCTCTCAATAGCCCTCCGGCCATCGAGACCCTCGGGAATCTGAATACTCCTGACGTTAATTCGGTCCATGGTGTTATCCCGCCGACGGTGGTCGGGTGAGCACGCTATATCGGAATCCGTATCGCACGCCCAGGTTGCCTGCGCGTTGCGCCCCGCGGCCTCCCCCGACCATCGGCATCCCGCGCAGCGCGGCGTTCGCTCCGGCGGCGTTGGCTCCCTCCGGCGTGCCGGCCAAGTTGGCGCTCACCAGCTTGGTGGCGGCCTGCTCCCCCGCGGTGACGGGCGCGCCAGGCGCGTTGAGCCAACTCGAGGGGACGGACAGCCCGCCGATCTTGGTGGCCGACGACAGACTCGCCGACGGCGCGGCCGCGTGCCAATGCCAGCCACCGGCACCCAGGGCGGCGAACTGCGGCGACGGGATGAACGCACCACCCGAACCGGCCGTCGTACCCAACGGACCGTTGAACGTCTGCTGACCGATGGACATACCAAAGCTGGCCATGCCATTCGAAAAGTAGGCCAGGCCTGTGGTTTGTTTCAGCCACACGGTGTACTGGCTGGAGGTCAGCCCGATCCAGTTATTCGTCGGGGTAGGCAGACCGTAGGTCAAAAAGTCCTCGATGGTGTTCCAAATCAACCCGTGCTGGGTTGTGATGGCCGCCGGCGCCGCCGACGACAGCTGGTGCAGCGCCTGCGGCACCGTGGCAACCAACTCTGAGACTGCGGACGCAACGGTCTGCGCGGACTCGCCCGCCGGCGTCGCGCTAGCCTGGGCAACCGCGGCCGACTGGCTGCCCGCCGCGCCAGCGGTGGTGGTATTCGGCGGGTCAATGAATCGGCTCAACTCCGTGGCCATCGCCGACGACCCCGCATAGCCGTACATCGCCGCCGCATCCTGAGCCCACATCTCCATGTACTGGGCCTCGGTGGCCGCGATCGCTGGAGTGTTCTGCCCAAAAAAATTTGTCGCGACCAACGTCGCCAACAACACCCGATTGGCCGCAATCACCGGCGGAGGCACCGTAAATGTGAACGCGGTCTCAAAGGCGGCTGCGGCCGCGCGGGCCTGACTCGCCGTCTCCTCGATCTGCGCGGCTGCCGCACTGATCCAACTCACGTACGGCGTCACCGCAGACATCATCGCCAGCGACGCCGGACCCAACCACGGCGAACTCGTCAGCTCCGCAATCACCGAGTTGTAACCCGTTGCCGCCGTGCCCAATTCGGCCGCCACCGAATCCCAGGCCGACGCGGCCGCCATCAACGGCCCCGAACCCGGACCGGAGTACATCCGACCCGAATTGATCTCAGGCGGCAACGCCCCGTAATCCAGCACCTACGAACCGCCCAATCCATACGACATGGATGCGCTCACACGCCACCTTCGCTTGAGGACCTTGGAGGAAGTTGATCTCGTGTGAGATTAGTTCGGCGTACTCCCCTGCTGGCCTTACGTCATGCAGCCGACCGCGAGACCGGTGCAGCTACTCGTCCGGCGCCCCAGGGGGAGACGCGGCGCGGCCGCCGGGTGCGCGGTTTCCCGCTGATACGGCCGGTGACCTCTGGGAACGCGCCGACAACGCCGGCCGCCGACGGTTCGCGGGAGCGGCACAATGGGCCTTCGCCGGGCCACGCTGAAGGGGTGAACACCATAAAAATCCGGCCGCAGCAAAAGGCCGTCTCAGCGGATCGCCGGGTGACGGACGGATCGGGCCGAATTAGTTTGCCCTGCGATGCCCGAAGGCGCGCCGGCCGCGGGGTGTGCGGTGGGCGCGCCTTCGGGGTGTGTGGGGTGTGGGGTTAGCCCGCGGACATGGGGCGGGGCATGACGGTGGGTTTGAATCCGTAGCGCGGGCCCACGCCGGCCCCGCGCGCGGCACCGGTTCCGCCGATGGGCATGCCGCCGATCAGGTTTCCGGCGCCGGACTCGCCCGAGGTGATCGGCTCGCTGACCGGGATGGCCGACATCGGCTTGGCCGCACTGGGCAGGGTGGCTCCGGGCCAGGAGTTGGGTACCGACAGGCCCGCCACGTGGGCTCCGCTACCCAAACCGGCTGCGACCTGCCCGCCGGCGCCGCCGGCCGCCCCGCCGAGCCCGCCGATGCCCTTGGGTACCGCGGCCGCCGCCGCCGGGGCGGCACCACCGAGCCAGCCCGCCGACTTGGAGATCTGGGTACCGAAGTTGCCCATACCAACGCTGAAGTACGGCAGACCTTCAGTGTTGTAGAAGAAGCTCGCAAACGGCGCATAGCCGTTGACCAGCGCGCCCAGGTTGGTGGGCAGGATGGTCTGGCCGGTCAACAGGAACCAGATCTCGCTCAGCCCTGTCCTGCCGGTGGCGGTGGGCCCGATGAACGGGCCGGTCAGGCTTTGTATCCGGGCCTGGACGTTGGTCAAAATGCCCTGGAGATAGCTTTGGATCGAGGTGGCCGGGGTGGCGGCCGTGCTGGCCGTCGAGCTGAGCGCCGCAGCCGGGTTGGCGATCGCGGGCGCCTCGGTAAACGAGCTGATTTTGGTCGCCGCCGCCGAGGACCCGGCATACCCGTACATGGCCGAGGCGTTATTGGCCCAAAATTCGCCGTATTGGGCCTCCAATTGCGCGATCACATTCTGGTTCAGGCCCAAGATATTGGTCTGCACCGCCTGGGCCAGCTCGGCACGGTTGGCCGCGATCAGCGGCGGAGGCACCACCGAGGCGAACACCGTCTCAAAGGCCGCCGCCGCCGACTGCGCCTGCGCGGCCGCGTGCTCGGCTTGGCCGGCAGTGGTGCTCACCCAGCTCACATACGGTTGCACCGCGGCGACCATGGCCGCCGAGGTCGGTCCCAACCACGACTCGCTGGCCAGCTGGCTGACGACCTTGTCCAAACCCTGTGCGGTAGAGGCCAATTCGGCGGCCACCGCGTTCCACGCCGCGGCCGCCGACGTCAACGATGACGATCCCGGGCCCGAGTAAATCAACGCCGAGGAAACCTCGGGCGGCAGCGCACCTAAATCGGACATGCCTTGACCCCTTAACCGGCCGAGGCGGCATTCGCCGCCTCAGTGATCCGATACGACGCCCCGCTCAGGTGCAGGGTGTTGACGAACAACTCGTGAATGGCCGCGGCCTGCGCGCTGACCGCCTGGTACATCTGTGCGTGCGCGGCGAACTGCGCCGCGGTCAGCGCTGATACCTCGTCGGCAGCCGCGGGCACCACACCCGTCGTCGGCGCCGCCGCCGCCGCATTCTGCGAACTCATCGCCGCGCCGATCCCCTGCAAGGTGCCCGCCGCCGCCGCCAGCGCCTCCGGTTGCGTAGTCACATACGACATGCCATTTCCTCCTCGGTAACCGTCCGGCTTACACCTTCGGGATTGGTTGCTATCAACGTTAAATCGATCCTGGTCGCAGCGCCTCGCCGCTGCGGAATACTCACCACCGGATAACCACTATTCATTTGTTGGCCACTTTATCTTTCCCACGTTGGCCTCATCCTGCCGACGGCGGCCGGGTGAGCACGCTATATCGGAATCCGTACCGCACGCCCAGGTTGCCCGCGCGTTGCGCCCCGCGGCCCCCGGCCATCGGGACCCCAGGCAGCGCGGCGTTGACCCCGCCGGGGCTGGCTCCACCCGGCGAACCATTGACGAAGTTGGCGCTCACCAGCTTGGTGGCGGCCTGCTCCCCCGCCGTCACGGGTGCACCGGGCGCGTTGAGCCAACTCGACGGTACCGACAGCCCCCCGACCTTGGTGGCCGACGACAGACTCGCGATCGGTCCGGCCGCGTGCCAGTGCCAACCACCGGCACCCAGGGCGGCGAACTGCGGTGACGGGATGAACGCACCACCCGAACCGGCCGTCGTACCCAACGCACCGTTGAACGTCTGCTGACCGATGGACCAGCCGAAGTTGCCGATGCCTATCGCGAAATAGGCCTGCAGGGTTTGTTTGATGATCGCGGTGTACTGGCCGGGGGCAAGCCCGATCCAGTTGTTCGTCGGGGTGGGCAGACCGTAGGTCAGGAAATCCTGGATCGTGTTCCAGATCAACCCGTGCTGGGTGGCCGCGGGCGCCGCCGCCGACAGCTGCTGCAGCGCCTGCGGCACCGCGGCAGCCAGCTGCGAGACCGCCGACGACACGGTCTGCGCGGACTGTCCAGCCGGCGTGGCGCTGGCCTGGGCGACCGCGGCCGACTGGCTGCCCGCCGCGCCCGCAGTGGTGGTGTTTGGCGGGTCGAGGAATCGGGTCAGCTCCGTGGCGAGCGCCGACGAACCCGCATAGCCATACATCGCCGCCGCATCCTGAGCCCACATCTCCATGTACTGGGCTTCCGTGGCCGCGATCGCCGGGGTGTTCTGCCCGAAGAAATTCGTCGCAACCAACGTCGCCAACAACACCCGGTTGGCCGCGATCACTGGCGGGGGCACCGTCAACGTGAACGCGGTCTCATACGCGGCCGCCGCCGCGCGGGCCTGACTCGCCGTCTCCTCGGCCTGCGCGGCCGCCGCGCTGATCCAGCTCGCATACGGCGTCACCGCAGACATCATCGCCCGCGACGCCGGACCCAACCACGGCGAACCCGTCAGCTCCGCAATCACCGAGTTGTAACCCGCTGCCGCCGTACTCAATTCGGCCGCAACCGAATCCCAGGCCGACGCGGCCGCCATCAACGGCCCCGAACCCGGACCGGAGTACATCCGACCCGAATTGATCTCAGGCGGCAACGCTCCGAAGTCAAACACCACCCCTCCTCAATCGGCCATATCGACTGCCTCGGCTGCCTCCATCCGCACTTGCAGCCGCACCGCTGCGAACACTTCTCGTCCTCTGGCCCGCACGTCGCGCCAGGCAGCCCGATACGTTCCGGGCGTTCACTTGCCGAGCCGATACTGGGATCATCCGCGGAAATTGCTTTCTGACTCGATATCCCTTCAGGGTTGAACGTCTTCGATCGACACCTCCTCGTGACCGAACCGCCGCTCGGCAAAGACTTTAAAGGGCGCGACGAGGCTTGTGAAGGGCGCGACGAGGCTTGTGCGATGACGAAGCCAAGTGTTCATTCCATGCAGATTTTTATTTAGCTACCGTTAAACCATGCGTCCCGACGGGTGGCTGCGACCTGCGGCGATGGCAAAAATCGCTTCCGGCGATCGGCACACCGCGTTCATCTCCCGTTTGATTAGTCCTCTTCGAGGATGAGCGCCATCTCCGGGCAGGAGGCGACGCCGTCCCGAGTCAACTGTTCGTCCTCGGGACGCACCTCGTGCTCTTCGAGGATCGAGTAACCCGACTCGTCGATCGGGAACAGATTGGGATCGACCGCGTAGCACTGGGCGTGTCCCACGCACCTGGACTGTTCGAGACGAACCTTCACTCCGGTGTCCTTTCTCGACCACTCGAGGGCCAGATCGGGGCGGACAGATCGATACGTAGATTAACCGCCGCTACCGGATTGGTGGGTGCCTACCAGGCATGCAATATTGGGCTGGGGCAGCACGGCTTGGCTACATTGGCGTCCGGGAAATCGGACCAACCACGGAACTAAAGGGAAAGAATTTTGAGCGCATGAGCACTCTGGGCCAGGACCACGCCGGCGGGTTCTACCTACCGCGGCTTAATTACGAGTCGTTGCCCCTGGCCGAAGACCGCGGGGTCGGCTGGAAGACGCTGCGTGACGCCGGGCCCGTGGTGTTCATGAACGGCTATTACTACCTGACCCGACGCGAGGATGTGCTTGCCGCGCTGCGCAACCCGAAGGTCTTTTCGTCAACGATCCTGCAGCCCCCAACCAATCCGCTGCCGGTGATCCCGCTGGCGTTCGACCCGCCGCAGCACACCCGGTACCGCAAAATTTTGCAGCCCTACTTCAGCCCGACCAGGCTGAGCAAGTCTCGGCCGGTGCTGCAGCGCCACGCCGCTGAGATGATCGAGGCGTTCGCCCGCCGGGGCGAGTGCGAGGCCATGGCGGATTTCGCCAGGCTCTACCCCTTTCAGGTGTTCCTCGACCTCTACGGTCTGCCACTCGAGGATCGCGACACCTTGATCGGCTGGAAAGACTCCATCATCGGCGACAAGGAATTCCTCACCATCGCCGAGCTCCACGCGGGCCAAGTCGAAATGTTCGAATACCTCAGCAAGGTGATTGCGCAGCGCCGGGAAAATCCGGGCTCGGACATGTTGTCGCAGGTGATGACTGGCCCGGGCGACTTCACCGATCTCGAGCTGCTGGGCATGAGTCACCTGTTGATCCTGGCGGGTCTGGACACCGTGACGGCGATCATCGGATTTTGTTTGTTCGAATTGGCGCGCAGACCGCAGCTGCGCGCGGAGCTTCGCGATAACCCTAGGCAGATCAGGGTTTTCATCGAAGAAATCATTCGACTGCAGCCGCCGGCCCCGGTGGCGCCCCGGATTGTCACCGAGTTCGTCAACGTCGGCGGCATGACACTACCGCCGGGTTCGCAGGTGCGGTTGTGCATGGCCGTAGTCAACCGCGACGGCAGCGACGAGTGGTCAACCGACGATCTGGTGATGGACGGAAAGGTGCACCGGCACTGGGGATTCGGCGGCGGACCGCACCGCTGCCTGGGTTCTCATCTGGCGCGGATCGAGCTGATCGTGATCGTCGCAGAATGGCTCAAGCAAATCCCCGAGTTCGAACTGCCTGACGGGTACATCCCCGAAATCAAGTTCCCGTCGAAGTCTTTCGCGCTCAAGTCATTGCCTCTGTGCTGGGTTTGAACTGGGCTTGATTACAGTCAAACCCAGCACAGCGGCTGCACCCGATTGCCCGACTCTCCCGCGCAAGCGGGAAGTGCCCAGGTCCCGAGCCACCTGGGCGATCGGCTTGCCGGTATCCCGGACAATGCGAACCGCCCCCTCCCGGAACTCAGGATCGAACTTCCTCCGTGTCTCTGGCATACCTATTCCTCATAGTGCATGGGCTCCACGGTTTTGGGGGAGGTGCAGTTGGGGTAGTGGCGGGCGAAGGCCCATTCGGCGGCCATGGTGGCGGCACGGGTGGGAATCGGCAAGGACTCGGTGACCAAGATCTGGGCCGACCATGGTCTTAAGCCGTGGCGGGTCGAGACGGTCAAGGTCAGCAACGATCCTCGGTTCGAGGAGAAACTCGTCGATGTCGTACGCATGTACGTGGAACCCCCAGCACGGCCGGCGGATCGAAAGCAACGGTAACGATCCAATGTCAAGGAAAAAGCACCACGACACAAACGTTCACGCTGGTCGCCCGTGGCGTGTTATATCCCAGCCCACGCGCAACGGTGAGCACATAATGCAGCATGTCCGGCTCCGATGGACCCACCGAACGCCGTAAATGGCGCTCCTGGCTTTGACGTTCGACCAACTACTCGAAACGCTCTCGTTTACTGACGGCGAATTCGTGTAGATTTGTCACAAAATCAAAGACGGACGGTTTACGTCGGTGGTGTTCTCACCCGCCGACGCCTGGGGCAAAGTCGCCAAGTGCTGCGCGCGATCGCTGATGTCTAGGACTTCCACGTCGTACCTATCCGACAACTCCTGGCCGAACGCCACGGCCTCCGGGCCCCCGTCTGTGTCGAGGAGGCCCAGCTCGAGGATGCTGCCCCCGCGCGCCCGGTACTCGGCACGGGGGCTGATCTTCATCGTAGGTATTGGCCGGAATGCCACCACGTCGAACAAGAGAACCTTGCCGACAACCAGATACGACCACGGCGGGTCCACAACCCCCAGGCGCGACGCCACTCGCGACACTCCCGGGAACCCACGTGCCCGCGCGATCAGGTCCGCGACCTCGATATCGGCGTACCAGCCACACTCGCACCCCGGAGCCGGCGGCACGTGCCCTGGGATGGAGCATCCGGCGTCGCACCATTTCGTCGGCCACAAGATGTGCGAGTTGTACGGAGACCTGAGCACATCGCCGGAGGTCCCCGTCCAAAAACGAAAGCCCACGGCAGTTTCCAAGCGGCCGAAACCAGGTGCGGTCAGGCGCCCGTCTAGCCACTCATGCAGCCCGGGCATCGCGGCCTCGATAGCTGCAAAGGCGTCCTCGAAATCAGCACCAAATAACGGATTCCGGACGTCGACGTGCCTAAGCCGGTTGTCATCAACGCCACACGCCTGCAACACCCCAACATGTTCGCGACCCAACGCAACCACCAAATCAGCTCCAAGGTGCTCATCACCGACCAGCGCAGCCCGATGATCCGCCGGCACCGGATAACCACGCTCACGCAGCACCGAGCACGCCTGCTCATCGGCGCGATCACCCACACAAGCGGCGGTGCCCGCACTGGACACCCGCACCACATCACCCAGACCACGCTCCCGCAGCTGCTCAGCGAACAACGCCGCAGCCATCACCGATCGAGCGCGATTGAAACTGCATACAAACGCAACGTGCAGCCGAGGGCTACTCACAATCCGTACCGCTTCCCAAGCAGCGCGGCGAGGTCATCAGAGTCCTCCAAATCGAAGTTTGCGAATGTACGTAACTCGGTTCGAAAGATTCGAGTTACGTACAACGTACAGGCCTACGACATCGACGAGTTTCTCCGCGAACCGAGGATCGTTGCTGACGTTGAACGTCTCGACCCGCCACGGCTTAAGACCATGGTCGGCTCGCGGTGCAAGACGCATTGCGCCTGTCGCTCAACTGGCACAGCGGTGGAATCGAGGGACCCGCCCAACTGCAAACAGTCGTAAATCCCGTCATGGCGGTGTCGATGGGGCTGGCTCGCCACGTTCTTGTCTATCGGAAGGTCACCGAGTCGACGGCGCAGGGAACCGGCCGACGTGCGGGCGTCGGTGTCGGCCAAGACACGGCCGATGGGGCGATCCCAAAGGATGGCTCCATTCCGGGCGTACTCCGCTGCGTCATGGTTGGCGATGTACGCGCAGAGGCATTTTCACGAATTCGGGACTACCGAACAGCAGATCGCACAGCACTCAATGGCCGTCGCAACGCGGCGCTCAACCCCAAGGGGGTATACCGGACTCCTTTGACGATGGATGATTACCTGTCGTCGCGGATCATCTCCTCGCCGTTTCGCCTTTTCGATTGCGACGTACCCGTTGACGGGTCAACGCCATTGGTGGTGTCGTCCGTCGAGCACGCGTCGGCGATCGATCATCCCGTGGCACGGATCGAGGCTGTTGGAACGGCCTTTCGCGGACGGCCGTCGTGGGAGCAATGGGAAGATGTGACCACCATGCCTGCCCACTCGCCGGCCGATCACATGTGGTCGCGGACCGATCTCCGTCCAGCCGATGTCGACGTCGCCGAGCTGTACGACGGTTTCAGCTGGCTCACCATGTCGTGGCTGGAAGCGCTCGGATCCTGCGGGCGAGGCGAGAGCGGACCTTTCATCGAAGGAGGCGCAACCATCGCCCTCGACGGCGACCTTCCCGTGAACACCCACGGTGGCCAGCTCTCGGGCGGCCGGCTGCACGGGTACGGATACCTCCACGAAGCGGTCTTGCAGTTGCGCGGAGAGGCGGGCGCACGCCAGGTCCCAGGCATCCCGGAAGTTGGGGCCGTATCGAACGGCGGAGGCCCGATCGCGGGTTGCATGCTGCTGACCAAACTCGGCTGATCGCTTGCAGCAGAGATCGAAGCGTGCGCGTGGAAGGATGTCATCCGGTGGACTGAGACGTACCAGGATCTGGTGAGGAGGCTGACGTTCGATGCCGGCTCGACACATGCCGCCGCGGCCGGGGCGACCACGGCGGTTCGATGGCGATACCGAGCGGCAGCTCCTGATGGTTGCGGCGATCAAAGTGATGACAGTTGATTGCTACCCCGAGGTAGTGGTCGCCGATATTCTTGCCGAGGCCGGTGTATCTGCTTGTGCGTTCTACCGTCACTTCGATTCGAAGGAAGCGCTTTTCGTCGCAGTGATGCGCCGCGACGCGGAGCTTGTCGGACAGTCCCTGGACCGTATTGTCGATGACGCCGCCGACCCCGCTCGGCATTGGCCGCGTGGCTCGACCAATCCCTCGATGAGTTCTACGAGCCGAAACGTGCCCGTCGAATCATGCTGTACACGTCGGCCGGAGTACGCACCTCACCGGGCGTCATCGCCGCGCACGCCGAGCTTCGGCGAAACATCATGAAATCTTTGGTGAAGGCGTTGCGTGCCGGGCATCGATCGGGTCAGTTGCGTTCGCCACACCCACTCAGCGATGCGATGACGATACGGGCACTGGTCGCCGTCGCCGTCGACCACTCGGTCCGTCGCCGAAGCCGCAGGGCGGCAAGGGAACACGTCATACGCTTTGCTTGGCCAGCGTTGGCGCTGCCCCTACCGCACCCTCAATCCCAGCTGCTGGGAGATTCGATCCCGAAGGATCCGCGATGAAATTTGCGCTGGCAACCGTGGGATCTCGGGGAGATGTCGAGCCGTTCGCTGCCGTCGGCCGGGAGCTGCAGCGCCGAGGTCACGAAGTACGCGTGGCGGTCCCGCCTAACTATCTCGGCTTGGTCGAGTCGGCGGGTCTTGCTGGGGTCGCCCACGGCCCCGACCAGGTAGTGCGAAATGCGGATTTAATCCGCAAATACGGGGAAACGCCGAGTCCTATCAGCGTGGCGTTGGAAATTATGAACGATGTCAGCCTGCTCTGGCCGGCGCTGGGTACCGCGCTGAAGTCGCTGGCAGATGGGGCTGACCTGCTATTGGCGGACCTAAGCGAGCAGCGGCTGGCCGCCAATGTCGCGGAGTACTACGACATTCCGCTGGCTGCGCTGCAGTTCTACCCGATAGCGCCTTGTGGCACGGGTTGGGACATAACCAAAGACGCTGAAGACGCTCAACGGCGGGCGCTAGGCCTGCCAGAGGAAACGGGACCCTCGACCCGACAATTGCTGGCGATCCAGGCCTACGACGAGTTCTTCTTTCCCGGGCTGGCAGACGAATGGAAAAGCGACGCCCGAAGGCCTTTCGTTGGCGGGCTGACGCTGGAATTGCCGATGGATGCCGACGACGAGGTCTCGTCGTGGATTGCCGCGGGATCGCCGCCGATCTATTTCGGCTTTGGCAGTACGCGAGTCGCATTTCCTGCTGATGCGTTCGCGACGATCAGCGCAGCTTGCGGGGAGCTAGGCGAGCGAGCGTTGATTTGCAGTGGCACGAGCGATTTCACCGACGTCCCGCAATTCGACCACGTTAAGGTTGTGAGCGCGGTGAACCACTCGGCCGTCTTTCCCGTCTGCCGCGCTGTCGTCCACCACGGGGGGCCCGGCACCACGTTCGCAGGCATCCGGGCCGGAACCCCGACGTTGATCCTTGCGATCTCGGTCGATCAGCCGCTGTGGGCAGCTGCGGTCAGCGAACTGGAAGTCGGCATTGGACGGCGCTTCTCCGACGCCACCCAGAAATCGCTGGTGGCGGATCTGCGGTCCATCCTCACTGCGCAATGCGCCACTCGAGCCCGTGAGGTCGCCGCCCAGATGACTACACCCGCCGAAAGCGCTGCCAAGGCCGCCGATCTCCTGGAAGCCGCTGCCCACCTCGGGCGCGTTAGCTGATCGGCGAAGGCGGGCCGGCAGGGAGCAACGAGTCGCTATTGTGCAGGTAGACGGACGATTGCTCTTGACGGCGTCAAGACCCGCCGATCCGCTAACCGGTCGAGCCACTCGGCCATCAGTGTCTGTTCGGCCCGCGTCAACGCATGATCGGCGTTGCCCTGCAACGCCTCTCGCAACGCGGTGCTTTACGCTCATACTTGAGGCTTCTCATGTTGTGGCTGAACAAATGAACGAAGATGACGGCGAGTCTGGTGATCCGGTGTCCCGGCGTCGCCGTCTCTGTGTCTGCCTCGCGTGTAGTCGGCTTGCCACTCCGGTTGCTCTCCCGCGGCGACCCTCGCTGCCTGCTCGGACTGACTTGCCGCGTTGCGTGAGCGAAGAAACAACTCATGCTTGCGCTGCAGATCTTCGTCAGACTCGATGCGCCTGAGTTCGGGCGCGAACTCTTCAAGCTCGGCTCGGCGCTGCGGGACGATCATGCAGATCGGCTCGTCGACCTCGAATCGCACCGGCATCAGTTTGCGGGTGAATTTCCAGCTCATGCTGAAACTCGCGCTTGCCCAGTCGG
>NZ_JBKQQD010000016.1:0-12581 GCF_052144515.1 Mycobacterium sp.
CCGGCGCTCGTGGTCACGGTCCGCGACTCGTGGTTGCCGTTGCGCACCACCAGCCGATGACCCTTCTCGTCACAGACGTCAGCGAACTGGGCGATGTAAGCGTCGACCTCCGCGCGCAGGGCCTCGGCCAGCATCCGCCGCGCACCCTCTCGGACGATCTCGTCGATTACCGACGACGCAGCCGATCGCGCCGCACCCAAACCATCGCGGTCAGCAGAATCAGAAACTACAGTGAGCATCGGGTCGTACCTTCCCGACCGGCGTTGTCGCGCCGGTCTTGCTTGGAACCTTTCATCGGTCACCCGGGAAGGTACGCCCCTTCCCAAGCCGATCCACAGATTTCAAGCATTGCTCTGATGCGACGGGAGGTAAACCATGAGTTTGGTAGCGGGGCGCGGGCCGCTCAGTGCCGATCCCGCGGGACGGTTCTCGCCCCCAATACCCGCTGACGTTGTCTATATCGAGCCGCACCCCCGCCGCGTCCAAGCAGTCCGGAACGGGCACTTGGTGATTGACACCGAGCGGGCGCTGATGGTGCATCGGCAGGGCCGCCCGCTCAGCTACGCCTTTCCGGCTGAAGTGGTCGGCGATTTACCGGCCGAGCCGGTCGCGGAGGCACCAGGCTTCGTCCACGTGCCGTGGGATGCCGTCGACACCTGGCTAGAGGAAGGGCGCAAACTCGTGCACTACCCGCCCAACCCGTACCACCGCGTCGACTGCCGTCCGACCAAGCGCCACCTGTGCGTCTCGATCAACGGCACCGTGCTGGTAGACACCGAGGAAACGGTAATCCTGTTCGAGACCGCACTCGAACCACGGCTCTACGTCGATCCCGCATTCGTGCGCACCGATTTGCTGCAGCGCTCGGCAATGTCGAGTTACTGCAACTACAAGGGCTTTGCGAGGTATTGGTCGATTGCCCTAGACGACCTCGTCATCGACGACATCGCCTGGAGCTATGAAGATCCGCCCTCAGAAAGCCTGCCGATCAAAGGGTTCCTTAGTTTCGATGCCGATCGCATCGACGTCGTTGCCGAGCT
The DNA here is from genome assembly GCF_052144515.1 of Mycobacterium sp. GTDB lineage: Bacteria > Actinomycetota > Actinomycetes > Mycobacteriales > Mycobacteriaceae > Mycobacterium. The sequence continues at coordinate 1,041 of NZ_JBKQQD010000016.1, forward strand.
GCCGCAGTCGCTCGCTTGATACCGCGAAAGTGCAACTGGCGAAGTCGACTAAGGCCCGGCCTTGCTCGCCAACCCGACGATTATCAGCATGAACAGCACCCCGCCGATTGTGCATGCCAGTGTCACAGGAGTGCGATGTCCGGTGTGTGCTCTCGGCAGGATGTCGGCGCTCGCCAAATACATCAGGAAACCCGCGAAGAACCCTAGATACACATCGAGTAGGCGATGGGGAATCGAGACGGCCAGCGTAAGAGCCGCGCCGGCAACCGGCGCGACAGCGTCAGCGGCCAGCAGTGTCAACGCCCTCCGACGGTCATTTCCATACAGCGATGTGACAGTGTAGGTGTTGAAGCCGTCCGCAAAATCGTGACCAATCACCGCCACCGCGACCACCACCCCCACCCCGACCCCCGCCTGAAACGCGGCGCCGATGGCGAATCCATCCATGACGCTGTGGCCCACCAGCCCCGATGCCGCCAATAGCCCGACGCTGGGCGCTTCCGAAGTGTCCGCGTCATGCGATGTCTGACCGCGATGAATACCTACGGTGTGTTCGATGACGTGCAGCACCAGAAAGCCGAAAACGAAGGCCAACAACGGAGTAGGTATGCCGAACAGGACCCAGGATTCCTGGCCCAATGCTTCTGGCAGCAGGTCGAACCCCACCGCACCGAGCATCAACCCGGCGGCCAACCCGAGCACTAAATAGCGGTAGGAACCGATACGCAGCGCCGCATAGCCGCCCAGCAATGTGGTGATGAACGAACCCATGGCCACGAGAACAACCACCGCCGGGCCACCTCTCTGCCATTGATGAATCGGAGCGGAACGGCTAGGTGCAGGTGCGCAATGCTCCCGGGAAAAGGTAGCGCTCGAACCGGCCGTCGCGCGCCCTGTTAATGAGGAACCACGGCGCAGCTTGTCACAAAAAGGAGCACCCTGGGCGGGCAATCGCGTCAGCGCACCAGGCCATGTCTTGTGATGTGGCCATCGACGCCAGAAACATGCCGGTGGTATGTCGCACGCAGGAACTGCCGCTCATGCCCCGTAGCTAGGACGGCCGAGCTTCAGCTCGTGCTGGGCGATCATGTTGCGGAAAACCTCGAGGGTGCCGCCGTAGATCCCGGCCGGAACGGCCAGGCGCAGAAGGGCTTCCGTCGCCCCGTCGTCGACGGCGCCCTGGGCTTCGACCGGCAGCGCCGACGCGGCGCCCAACAGGTCCATCAACTCCGGGGAGATGTCGCGCATCGTTTGCGCGATCGCGACGCGTCCGTACGGCCCCGGAGTGGACAACGACGCCTCCATCCGCGCGATGCAGCGGCCGAGCCGGTATTTCACCGACTCGTCGTCGATCCGCCTCGACCCGTCGGGTCCCGGTCGGGTTACCAGCGATGCGACCTTGTCCACCGCTTCGGCCATCTCGGTGCCGTGGGCCGCCATGGCCGAAATGTATTGCAAGCCTTGGTCGTCGCGACCGATAATGCCGTGCTCGGCATCGAGTGCAAACCGCATCACGGTCCAGCCGCCGTTGACCTCACCGATGCGGTACAGGTCGTCGACGCGGACGTCGCTGTAGTAGACGATGTTGGTGCGGTCGCCGTCCAGGGTGCGGATGCCCTGGATCTCGATGCCCGGTGAATCCAGCGGCACCAGAAACATGGTCAAGTTCCGGTGTTTGCGTCCCTCCGGGTCGGTGTTGGTGAGCAGGAAGACGTATTGGGCGTTGTGCGCGTTCGAGGTGAACATCTTGGAGCCGTTGATGATCCAAGCCTCTCCATCGCGCACCGCGCGGGTTTTGCAGGTGGCAACGTCCGAGCCGCCCTCGGGCTCGGTGTAGCCCAGGCACAGCCGGATCTGGCCGGACAGCACGGCGGGCAGCACCTTGCCGGCCAGTTCGGGCGACCCGAATTGCTGCACCATCCGCGCGACCATGGCGGTGGTGCCCCAGTGGTACCAGGGCGTATGAGCCCGGGCGATCTCGAGCTGAAAGATCCTTCGGCGGACGGCACTGAAGCCGCCGTCGGACGCGTCCTGCCAATCCCCGGCCAGATATCCCTCGGCGGCCAGCGCTAAATGCACTCGCTCGTCGAAGTTTTCGCCGGTCTCTCGATCACGGCGCAGCACGTCCTCGGTGACCACCTCGGCCAAAAGCTGCCGGGTCCTGTCTTTAAAGTCCTTGTCCTCCGCCGAAAGGGCGACCTCAGAAAAGTCCATTCAGACCGCATCGACGACGAGGGTCCGGAAACGGTCAAGCGTGTCGAGCACATGCGCCATGCTGTCCCCGGGCAGGTGGACGCTCACCCATGTCACTCCCAGTTTCGCCAGCTTTTCCAAACCATCGAGGTAAGCCTCGGCGTTGAAGTCGTCGTTCGCTGGGCTCCCGCCTTCGAAGTTCGCGAAGGTGATGTCGAGCGCGGACCAGTCTTTTCCGATCGCGTCGCAGCGACGCCGCAGATCGTCGATGGCACGCGAGAGGCCCTCAACGGAGGTGATGGCCGCGGTGCCCGCTGTCTGAGCCAGTTGAGGCGGGGCGGGGAACGGGCACCAGCCGTCACCGTACTGCGCTACTCGCTGCCGGGCGGTGGTGGTGTTGCCGCCGATCCAGATCGGTGGATGCGGGTTACTGACCGGCCTGGGGTGCGCGGTGATCCCACGCGCACTGAAATGCTTTCCCTCAAAGGAGATGTCATCATCGGTCCAGATGGCGCGGATCACCTGTAGCGCTTCCTCGAACAGCTCGGCACGCTCGTCGTAGCTCACACCCAACGCCGCGAACTCCCGCTTGAGATAACCGATGCCGACCGCGAGCGTGAATCGGCCGCCCGAGAGCAGGTCCAGAGTCGCACCAGACTTGGCTACCACAAACGGGTTTCGATAAGACAGCACCACAATGTTAGGAATCAGCCGCAGCGTCGTCGTCGTAGCGGCTGCGAAACCCAAGGCGACAAAAGGATCTAACGCGTCGTGCCCCCCGGCTTCCAGCCATCGCTGCGATGGCGCCGGGTGGTCGGTGAAGCCGAACCCGTGGATCCCGGCCGCTTCGGCGGCCGCGGCCACTTTCCCAATGCCGTCCCCACTCACCAACTCCGGGTTGTAGGGATGGCTGTGCATCGGGTGGGTGATGCTGAAGTACATCTACATTCCCAAATCTTTCCCCGCCATTAGAACCGCGCGCTGGAGTCGATCGCCGAGTCGGTGGTGCGCAGCGGGCGGATCATCGCCTCCTGCGCAAACGAGCACAGCAGCTCGCCGTCCTCGGAGTGCACGGTGCCGCGCACGTAGGACATCCCCGCGCCGACCTGGGTGCTCTCGTGGGTGTAGAGCAGCCACCCGTCCCAGCGCACCGGTTCGTGGAAGGCGACCGAGATACTCATCGGTGCAGTCGACACGGTCACGTGCGCCTGGCTGGTGCCGATGCCGGGGTGAGCGCGCATGGTGGTGGAGATCCCCAGATGCCCGGTGAAGTACGCGACGAGCGCCTTGGCCAGATCGTTTCGGGTCGGGATCGGGTCGTAGTACAGCCAGGCATACAGCTCCGGCGGCCCGACCTCGTCCGGGCTGTTCACGTCGACCACGTCGACCAGTCGCAGTTCCCGGCCGATCATCGGCATCTCGGAGACGTTGGCGTCGGCCGGTGCGGCCACGTCGGGCCGCGGCAGGTGGTGGCGGATGACATCGCCCGTCGGGACGTCGGCCAGCACCGTGATGCTCAGGCAGCGTCGCCCGTTCTGGTGCACCGCGACGATCGCGGTGGCGGTGGACCGGCCTTCGGCCACGACATCGAGGACAAGTTCGACCGGCGGCCCGACGGCGACGGCACGGGAGAACACCGCGTGCGCAGAGCGCACCGACTTGTCCGGAAATCGTTTCGCCACAGCGACAATCGCCTGCGCGAGAACCTGGGTGCCTTCCACCACCTGCCGGCCGTCCTGCCCGGCGATACCCGTGTCGCCGGTGAACCGGTCCGGCCCGTCGGCCTGCACGTCAAACAGGTCCAACAGGCCCTGAACCGTCCACTCAGCCTGCTCAGATTCCGTGGTCAAATCCGCTTCACCTCTCGATAGCAGCTCATCGCACAGCGTGACACTTTGAGTAGGATTTGTAAAGCTTGGCTAACAAAGACATGAGGCAGGCCAACCCGGCTAGGATCGACGCTTATCATGAGGCCGTCGCGCGTGAACTCGCCGCCTCGGCAGATTGACACCAGCACCTGCGGTGCGTGACACTTTTGCGGTGTTTTGTAAAGGTGTGAGCGGATGATCCCCGAGCCGCTGGCCAAAGGGTTCTGCTTCGGTGAAGGCCCGCGCTGGTTCGAGGGACTGCTGTGGTTTTCCGACATGCTCGGTGAAGCCGTGCACACCTCGACCCTGGGTGGGGCGCTGACGACGCTGCCGCTGCCCGGGCACTCCCCGTCGGGTCTGGGGTTTCGGCCCGACGGATCGCTGCTCATCGCCTCGACGGAAGACCGGCAGGTGTTGCGCTACGACGGTGAAACCGTCGTCACCATCGCCGATCTCGCCGACCTCGTGCCGGCCAGCCTCGGCGACATGGTCGTCGACGACGTCGGGCGCGCCTACATCGGATCGCAGGCTCGCGAGGGCGGCGTCATCGTCCGCCTGGACCCCGACGAGAGCGCCACCGTCGTCGCGGAGGACCTCGACTTTCCCAACGGGATGGTCATCACCGCGGACCGCAAAACGCTGATCGTCGCCGAGTCGATCGGCCGACGACTGACTGCGTTCACCATCGGCGACCCCGACGCTCCTGGTGGGCTCAGCGGTCGCCGAGTGTTCGCCGACGGCCTCGACGGCCCGCCCGACGGTATCGCGCTGGACGCCGAAGGCGGGGTATGGACGTCGATGACCCTGGCTCACCAGTTCGAGCGGATCGTCGAAGGCGGCGAGGTGACCGACCGCATCGACATGGGTGAGCGGGTCGCCATCGCCTGCGCGCTCGGCGGCCCCGAACGGCGCACACTGTTTCTGCTGTCGAGCACCGACGCGTATCCGAAGCGCCTGGTCGGCACCCGGCTCTCGCAGCTGGACGCCGTGCTGGTCGCCACTCCGGGCGCCGGGCTGCCCTGACGCGCGACGAAGAGGGGACACTTGACTGATTCCTATTACGAGTTGATCGATGACGCCAGCGACGAAGCCAGGGCGTTAGGCGAAAAGTTCAGGGCGACCGACATGGCACGCGGCACCTGGTCGGCGGCGATCCAGCACGGGGGTCCGGTGTCGGCGTTGCTGGTGCGTGCGCTGGAACGGTGCGAGCAGCGCGACGACACCCGGCTGAGCCGCGTGGTGATCGACCTGTTGGGCGGGGTGCCGTCCGAGGGCGATCTGTGGGTCAGTTCGCAAGTGCAACGCGGCGGCAAGCAGATCGAGTTGGTCAGCGCCGACATGCTGGCGCAGGGCCCCGATGGGCAGCCCCGGCCGGTCGCCCGCGCCAGCGGATGGCGGTTGCAGCAGCAGGACACCGAGCCCGTCGCGCATGCGGCCGCGGCCCTGCCGCGCCCGTGGACCGAGGCGCGCGTTCGCAACATGAAGCCTTTGGACTGGGACCGCAACTACGTGCACAGCCTGGAATGGCTATGGCTGACCGAACCGCTGACGCCGGGCCCCGGGGAGTCCTGGATCAAACCGACGGTGGACCTCGTCAACGGTGAGAGTATGACGCAGCTGGAACGGCTGTTCGCGGTGGCCGATTGCGCCAACGGCATCGGCAGCAAGCTGGACATCTCCAAGTGGACTTTCGTTAATACCGATCTCGCCGTGCACGTGTTCCGCGTCCCCGACGGCGAGTGGATCGGCATTCGCGCGGAGACCAGTTACGGCCCGGACGGCATCGGAACGACAATCGGCACGTTGTTCGACGTGCAGGGCGCGGTCGGGGCGATCCAGCAATCGGTGCTGGTGCGGCGGCGCCCGGGGCGAAAGACATGACCCGGCCCGCGGTGACCGAGACCGACACCTCGACGCGTCAGCGGATCTTGGCGGCCACCGCCGAGGTGCTTGGCCGCAACGGCAAGACCAAGCTCAGTTTGTCGGAAGTCGCTGCGCAGGCAGGGGTTTCGCGTCCTACCCTCTACCGTTGGTTCGCGTCTAAAGAGGAACTGCTTTCGGCATTTTCCAGCTACGAGCGGCAGGTCTTCGAAAGCGGTCTGGTCAAGGCGACTGCGGGACTCAAGGGAGCCGACAAGCTCGACGCGGTGCTGCGGTTCATCGTCGAATACCAGCACTCGTACTCGGGTGTGCGGATGGTCGATGTGGAGCCCGAGCACACCATTGCCCAGTTTGGGCGGGTAATCCCGGAGATGCGTGCCGGTCTGCAACGGCACCTTCCCGGGCCCAACGCCGCGGTCAAGGCGGCCACGGTGATCCGGATCGCGATATCGCACTACATCGTGCGAAGCGACGACGCCGATCAGTTCCTGGCGCAGCTGCGCCATGCGGTCGGGATCAAGACGGCTGGCTAGCGCGATCTTTCGCTTTCGGCCAAGCGTCGCGGCGATGACGGTGGGGTCCAATCAGACCCCGCAGGCCGGGTCGTGCCGGTGGCCGATAGGGCCTCGTCCAGCTCGATTTAATTGAATGATTGCGCCGGCGCACTCGATGAATTCAACGTTGCCAGGAAGCCCGATAGAAAGCGCGCAGTTGTCGGCGTCGCCTGTTGTTAGGTCGCGGAGGTGAGGGCGTTGAGTGGAGACCCCGCGGTGTCGGGTTTCATATGGTCCACACAGCTTTAGCCGAGGGCCGACATAGTCGGTGATGTCATCGTCTTGGTCATCGTGTCTTTACGGCGATGACGAGCGCTGGCCGATCTCTGTCGAATCGATGGGAGCGCGGGATGAGTTATGTGCTTGCGGCACCGGAGATGATGGCGGCGGCGGCAACGAATCTGGGAAATATCGGTTCGACGATCAGTGCGGCTAATGCCGCGGCGACTGCTCCGACGTCGGCGGTGTTGGCGGCGGGCGCCGATGAGGTGTCGGTGGGCGTCGCGAGGACGTTCGGCGCGTACGCGCAGGCCTATCAGGCGATCAGTGCTCAGGCGGCGGCATTTCACGAGCAGTTTGTCCAGCATCTGAATGCCGGTGCGGTGTCCTACGGCAATGCCGAGGCCGCCAACACCAATCCTCTGCAGGATCTGCTCAACCAAGTGAATGCATCCTTCGAGACGGTGCTGGGGCGCCCGCTGATCGGCAACGGAGCCGACGGTACCCCGGGAACCGGCGCCAACGGCCAAAACGGCGGGTTGTTGTGGGGCAACGGCGGCGCGGGCGGGTCCGGCGCGCCCGGCCAGAACGGCGGGAATGGCGGGAACGGCGGGTTCTTGTACGGCAACGGTGGCCCTGGAGGAGCCGGTGGGGCTATTACCAACGGCCTCGCCGGCGCCGGCGGCAACGGCGGCAACGCCGTTGGACTTTTCGGCAACGGCGGCACCGGCGGGACCGGGGGGGCTTGTCCCAATGGCGTCGCCGGTGCCGGGGGTTTCGGCGGGAACGGCGGGATTTTGTTCGGCAACGGCGGCATCGGAGGGACCGGTGGGGCCAGTAATATCGTTGCCGGCTCGGGCGGCGCCGGTGGCGACGGCACCGGCTTGTTCTACGGCCTGGGCGGGGCGGGCGGGGCCGGCGGGGCCGCCACTGCCGACTTTGGGATCCCAGGCACCGGCGGGTACGGCGGTAGCGGCAGCATCCTCTTCAGCCTCATCGGCACCGGGGCCGACGGTGGTCCCGGCGGAACGGCCGCCGGCCTTCACAACATCGGCGGCCAGGGCGGCCAGGGCGGCTTCGGCGGCGGCGGCATCTTGGTTGGCGTCGGCGGCCACGGCGGGGCAGGGGGGGCCAACACCGGCGGCGGCACAGGTGGGGTCGGCGGATACGGCGGCGACAACGGTTTCTTCTTCAGCCCCGGTCCCGGCAGTTTCGTTGCCGGCGGCGCCTTGTTCGGCATCGGCGGTGCCGGCGGCGACGGAGGCGCTGCCACCGCCGGCGGCCACGGCGGGACGGGTGGCCTCGGCGGCCTCGGCGGCCTCGTCTTCGGCCTCGGCGGCGCCGGCGGCAACGGTTACGGCGCGGCTGGCTTGGCGTTCGGGGGCAACGGCAGCCAGGGCGGCTACGGCGGCCTTCTCTTCGGCATCGGTGGCAACGGCGGCAACGGCGGCATCGGGGGAACCCCCGGTGTTGGCGGCCCGGGCGGCATCGGCGGGTATTACCTTTTCGGCCCCAACGGAAAGGCCGGCTTGACACCGTGAACTCGGCGGGTGGACTGCCGCTGCGCGCACAACAGTTGCGGTTGAATGCCCAGAATTTAACGAAAGCTATTTAAAGATAGGAGATTCAGCGCTTCAAGCTGAACGCGTAGCTGATCCAGCCTTTCCGGATCATCGGCTCACCCGACTACAATCAGCTGATTCAGCGTCGAGGGCGGAAAGCTTGTGCCACTTTCCGGTGGAGGATTGCCTAATCGAAAAGCACTGCGGTGTTCAGGTATCCGGTCGGATCCAGTGCCGTCTTGATTGTTCGCATCGCCGCGATGTCGGCGGGCTCACGCGACATCCCAAGGTAGGCGCGCTTGCGGCTGCCGACGCCGTGTTCGGAGCTGACGTTGCCGCCGCACTGCGCGATGAGGTCCATCATCGGCGCGTACAACGCAGTCTCCCGCTCGAGCGGAACACGCAGGACATTGAGGTGCAGGTTGCCCTCACCGATGTGGCCGAACAGCAGCGGCAGCGCGTCGGTGACGTGCGCATGGATCAAAGTGACTGCTTTCGTTGCGAATCCGCTGATTTCCGATAACGGCAACGAGACGTCGAACTTCAGCGGCGGGCCGTAGACGCCGAGCACGTCGGCCAGCGATTCGCGGACGCGCCACAACCGTTGCTGCGCAGCGACATCCACGCCCACCGCGGGCTCGCCGCACAGCCGGGCGCCGTCGAGCAGCTCGGCGAGGCGGTCGGTTTGATCATGGTCGGCGGCCAGTTCCACCAGCAGCAGCCAATCGCCTTCAACTGGGGCGCCCACGCCGAGATGCTCGCGGGTCAGCGCGGCCGCCCGGCCGTCGATCAACTCCAGCGCCGCGATCCCGCCCACGTCGCGAAACGTCCGGCCGGTGTCGACAAGCGCCTCAAGCTCGGTGAACCCGCACACCGCCGTCACCCGATGCGACGGGGTGGGGTGCAGCCGCAGATCCAGCGCGGTGATGACACCGAGGGTTCCTTCGGCGCCGACGAACAGCGCCGGCAGGTCGTAGCCGGTGTTGTCGCTGCGCACCCGGCTATCGCGGTGCAGCAGCGAACCGTCGGGCAGCGCCACCGCTAGCCCGACGACTTGCTCGCCCATGTTGCCGTAGCAAACCGTGCGCAGGCCGCCCGCGTTCGTCGATGCCATGCCGCCGACGGTCGCGGTGTCGCGCGCCGCCAAATCCACGCCGAACACCAGGCCCGCCGTGATCGCGGCGTGTTGTACCGCGGCCAACGTGGCGCCGGACCCTACCTGGATGCGACGCTCGACGGCGTCGACATCGCTTACGGCACAAAGCCGCTCGGTAGACAGCAGCACGTCGTCGTGCTCCGGAACGGTGCCCGCCACCAGAGAGGTGCGGCCACCCTGCACGGTCACGTGCGCCCCCGCGTCGCGGCACACCCGCAACACCTCGGCGACCTGTTCGGCCGAACCCGGTCGCACCAGCGCGCTGGCGTGGCCTCGATAGCGGCCGGTGTGGTCGACGCTGCGGCCGGCCAGCACATCGGGGTCGGTGACGACGTGGTTCGATCCGACGATGTCTTCCAGGCCGGGAAGGCTGCGGGACATGCTCGCGGTTATAGCACCCTTAGCCTGAATCCGTGGATGGGCCGGTGATGTGATCGGCATGTGAACAGCGAAAATGCCTTCTGAACTGGGACAATACGAGTGCTGATGTCGATCTTGTCCAGCGTTCGGGAAGGCATTTTCGGTGCACTCATCTTATACGTTCACCGTCTCGTCGGCGGTGTTTGACGAGCAGAATCTGGTGTCGTCGGCCGGGTTGGTGCCGGTGCTGGAACTGGCTGAGCAGACCGGTCTTTCGCGGTTGATCGGCGAGCACGTTGACCTGCCGTCGACCCGGGTGAAGTCCGGGGCGGTGAACCCGGCCGGCAAGCTGACCTCGATCATCGCCGCGATGATGTGCGGCGCGGACAGCATCGACGATGGCAACGTGCTGCGCGCCGGCGGCACCCCGCGGGTGTTCGACGAGGTGTATGCGCCCTCGACGCTGGGGATCTTCTTGCGCGAGTTCACCTTTGGGCATGCCAACCAGCTCGCCGCGGTGGCCCGCGCGCATCTGGTGGCGCTCACCCAAAGCACACCGCTGCTGTCTGGCATCGAACAGCGCGCGTTCGTGGACATCGACTCGCTGTTGCGCCCGGTCTACGGGCACCACAAGCAGGGTGCCTCGTTCGGGCACGCCAAGATCGCCAGCCGCACGCTGCTGCGTCTGGGCCTCTCACCGCAGATCACCACCATCTCGACGGCGCAGGCCCCGCCGGTCATCGCCGAAGCGCGGCTGCGCAGCGGGCGGGCCGCCTCCGGGCGCGCGGCCGCCGCCCAGCTCAAGCAGGCCATCGGCACCGCCCGCGCGTGCCGGGCCGGCACGATCATGGTGCGCGGCGACTCGGCGTTCGGCACCAAGAAGGTGATCACCACCTGCGTGGCCGAAGGCGCCGAGTTCTCCCTATCGGTGAGCCGCAACAAGCGCATCAGCGCCGCGATCGAGGGCATCGACGAGTCCGCATACACCCCGGTGCACTACCCCGGCGCGGTCGAAGACCCCGACACCGGGCAGCTGATCTCTGATGCCGAGGTCGCCGAAACCCCCTACACCCTGCGGCTGGGCCGCGGCCGCACGCTGACCGTGCGGCTGATCGTGCGCCGCGTCAAGGACGCCCGCTACCCGGACGCGTTGTTTCCGGTGTGGCGCCATCACCCGTTTGTGACCAACTCCGAGTTGCCCACCGCCGAGGCCGACATCACCCACCGCCGCCACGCCATCATCGAAACCACCTTCGCTGATTTGATCGACGGTCCGCTGGCCCATATCCCGTCGGGGCTGTTTGCCGCCAACTGCGCCTGGCTGGGCTGCGCGGTGATCGCGCATAACCTGCTGCGCGCTGCCGGCGCCCTCGCCGACGGTACCCACGTCGTGGCCCGTGGCGCCACCCTGCGCCGCGACCTGGTCAACGTGCCGGCCCGCTTCGCCGCCCCCGCCCGCAAACCGATGCTGCACCTACCAGCCCACTGGCCCTGGCAAACCGGATGGAAAACCCTGTGGGACAACGTCATCGGTTCCTACTACCCGACCGCCCAAGCCCGCGCCGCCTGACCCCACCGACCAGACCCTGCCCACCCCGCCATCCCAGGCCCGACCCAAGGAACCTCGCAACAAGGAAAAGCTGGTACAGGCCAGCGGATCACGCATGCGCCACAGCCAGACCCCGCCGAGTTGAGGGCAACCACGTCGACGACCACACGAAATCACCCATCCACGGATTCAGGCTTAG
>NZ_JBKQQD010000017.1:0-4515 GCF_052144515.1 Mycobacterium sp.
CCGGCAGTTTGGCAATTGGGTCGCTGCTGGTGAAGTGGACGGTGCCGGCGTAACCGGTCGCCACATTGCCGTAGGGGTCCTCCGCGGTGACCGTGACGGGCTGCGCCACCACGCCCACGGTCGTGCTTGATGGAAGGCCGGACAGGACGAACTGGCTGGCGGCGGCCGGGCTGACGGTGATCCCGGAGAGCGTGCCGGTGATGGCGGAGGTCGTCGTATCCGTCGCGGTGACCGACTGGCTGCCGGCGGTCTTGAGCGTGACCACGTTCGTGAACGTGTACGTTCCAGCGTCGCCCGCTACGAAGGTAAAGTTCGCCGGCAGTACGGCTTGGGCATCGCTGCTGGTGAACTGGATCGTGCCGGTGTACCCGGTGTCCGTCTTCCCGCTCGAGTTCTGGGCGGTGACCGTGAGGCTGAACGACGTCCCCGCCGTCTCGGCGGTCGGCGTCGCGGTCAGGACCAGCTTGTCATACGAGGCCGTGGAGGTGCCATCAAGCGAGCCGACAATCAGGTTGGCTATCGGCGAGCCCATTCCGGTGACATAATCGTAGCCGATACCGGCCGAATAGTTCGGGCTGCCGGTGCTCGTGCCGCTGGTGATGTCGTGGAAGTCGGCCGGGTTTTTGTACAGGATGTTCATCACTTCCTGCGGATTCGTGCTGTCGAGCGCCTTTTGGCCGTTCAGGGCGCGGCCTTGGTCGGCGATCGCCAGCAGCGCCGACCACTGCGGTGCCCCGGCGCTGGTGCCGCCAACCTCCCACCAGCCGCTCCCGCCCTCGTATGGGACGGAGTCATAGACGTAGACGCCGGTTGACGGCGATGCGTCATAGGCGACGTCCGGGGTGGCTCGCGCCGTCGATGTCTGCGTCACCACACCCTTCTGGTATGACGGTTGCAATTCGTCGGCGCTGGGGCCGCCGCCGCTGCCACTCCAGCCGACCTCGCTCGACCAGGCATTGCCCGGGCCGAGGGTCAAGGCCGTCCCACCGACGGACAGAACGTTCGGCGAAGCCGCCGGCCACTCGGCGGGCGCGCCGGAGTCGCCCGAGGACGCCACGAACGCCACGCCGGCATGGTCAAAGTAGCTGTCGTACCCCGCCGTCTCGCCCGAGAACTCGCCGCCGCCCCAGCTCATCGACACGACATTCGCATGGGACGCCGCGTAACTGACGGCGGCGAGCAGGTCGCTATCATAGGTGGAGCTGGCCTCGACCAGCAAGATGTTCGCCCCGGGCGCCATGGCGTGCGCCCACTCCACGTCGAGCGACTCCTCGAGCTCCCAACCGCCCGTCGGATCGCTGGCCGGATAACTCGTCGTGCCGGACTCGCTGACCCGCGTGACCGTCGTGGGGGGCAGCCCGAACTGGGTGTCGAATGTGTTCAGATCGGCCTGGATGTTCGGGTCGTCATAGGCATCGACGATGGCGATCGTCTCGCCGCTGCCCGTGCCCGCGACGCCATTGAAAGTAATGCTGTTGAATCCATATGCTTGCTGGATTTGCGCAGGAGTATACGGTGCGGAGGGCCCCCCGCCGCCGGCAAGGGACCTCACCTGGAACGTCGGGTGGGCCGACAGCGACGCTGTGCTGAGCAGCGCGCGCGGTTCGAGATCATCTATCCTCGGCTTCAAGCAACGCAGTGTCGAGGAGCGGCAACGGCGAGATCTGCGCGTTGTTCTCGAGCTCATCGGAGTATTCCCTGGATGGTGCAACGGTGGTGTGGCTTCAAGACGGCCTATTCAACGCGAAAATCGGCATGTCCCAACAAGGCCCGGTCCACCCAAGCACGAGGGCGCGGTGGAATAGTCGGGATTCCTGCGACAAGCCGGCTCTAATGGTTGTCTGGTCACGGAAGGATTGGCTGGCTGCGGGACAAGGCTCACAGCAGCATCTGACGACCCTCTCGGATCGCCCTGACCTCAGGCGCGGCAGAGCCCGAACGTCGCTACTCATGCTCGCCCCCACGACGCCGGTCGCGCATTGACCTTTGGGACTCTCGCCGCTTCAGCAATGATGCGTACTTCGGCGTCTTCCGCACGCGGGGTCGTTCTGAGAAATCGTCTGGGATAAATAATAGCTTACTCTCAGAAAGGAACGAAAGAAAGTTGCTTCCAGTGTTTTTTCGAAGACTTCGTCGCCCCGAGAAACGGCCTGCCCTCAAGCATCAAGGGATTGGAACACGAGGCCGCCGTGCCGCATCCTGATAAAAGTGATTGTTCCGGTGATCTCGTCACCGGTCGCGGCAATCCGCGGCGTGACGACCTTGTGTACCAGGCCCTGGTCAGTTATCGAGGAACGCAGGGCACATCGGGGAAGTGCGCCCCTCGGGATTCACGAAGCTGAACCGGTTCGGGGCGCATCTGGGGCTCTCTGAAGGTTTGCAATATCGCCTCCAGAGCCCTTCCATCGCGTTGCATGATTAACGAGCCATTGGGCCGTTCATGCCTCCTTTGTTGTTGCGATCAACATCGCTTGCTCAGCTACCCAGGGTGTTGCTCACGGTGCCGAAGGTGCCGCTGACGTTCGTGCCGAGTGTCGAGACGATCCCGATGCAGGCGACCAGGATCAGGGCAAGCATGACTGCGTATTCGACGGCGGTGGGTCCGTCATCGCTGGTCAGGAAACGGGAAATCAAGGTGCGAAAACGAGACATGGAACTAGCTCTCCTCGTCAGTCATCGATGCTCTCGAGGCGGAATCTCACTTCTACAAGGTTAGGCTATTATCACAACCGATGCGGTGAGGCAGTTTCACTTTTTCGGTTCGGTCTTTTTCGTGAACATCAACGGTCGTTCCCGGCCAGGTCTCGGATGATCAGGTCGCGGAGAGGTGCTGACCCAGTTCCGCGGCAGCGGTGGTCCTGGAGAGACGGCCCGGCGACGACATCGACGAGGAGGTCGACGAATGGGAATGGCGGAAGAGGATCTTCTCAATGCCCCCCGCCGCCCGGATCGTCGCCGAGCTGGTCGCCCTGGTCGTCATCGGGAGGCCCCGCTGGCCAGACGGCGGGGAATGAGAGTCATCGGGTTCACTCCCCCCCGTCCGGGTTCGGAGCGATCGACCCCGTCGGCACTGGCGGTTCAAGCTCGAGCCTCTGCACGAGCATGATGTCGATGATGTGAAGGCGTTGGTCGGGTTCCATCACGACGGCCGTGCGACCGCCCTGAAAGAGGATCCATTCCGGATGAGGAACGACGATCTGTTTGCCGTCCGCGAAGACGATCGCGAATGGCCGGAACGGCGCGGCACGGATGACCTCTTGCAAGTCTTCGGATCTCACTTCCCACCCCCTTCCTCGGAAGCCTTCCGCACCATGGTCACACCCTCCCCGGCGGTTTCTTGAACCCGTCTTCCGCAGCCATGCGGGCTAAAGCTTGATCCATCAAGCTGGACACCGTCATTCGCTTGAACTTGGCATAGGCTTGCAACCAAGCGTTGAAATCCTCAGTGACGCGGAACGCCACGGATTTCACGGTCTTCTTGGCTTTCTTGCGGGCCACTGCGGATACCCCGGGCATCGTTTCGACTCCGCAAAACGCGGTCATGAAAGGATACCACGCGGAGACGTACTCCGCACGTACAAAGACATTATACGCTCCAGGTGCATAATCCGCAACTATAGTATCACAATAATGTTGATATGCCATACGTACAATATACGCTTGGGATATGGGCCGAATGGTTCGACCACGAAACCTCCAACGGAGACGAGAATGGCATCAGGAACCAAGACCTCGGTAACCATCGGTCCCCTCGGACGGTGGGATCAATTTCGCTTGAAGCGAATGACGATCGCGGCCGATCAGGCGAAGTACCTCCTTGAGAATCACATGCCGCTTAACCAGCCCCTGATTCCCAGGCACAAGCAACGCCTGTGCAAAGTCCTCTTGGATGGGCATTGGAAAGTCAACGGTGAGACGATCATCTTCGATCGCAATGGCCATCTGAAAGACGGTCAACATCGACTCGCAGCCTGTGCGGAAACCGGCATCAGCATCGACACGGCGGTTGCGTTCGGAGTTGAGCCCGATGTCTTCGACACGATCGGGCGATGCAAGCCAAGGAGCGTAATAGACGACCTTGGTCTTGATGGCGAGATCAACGTTCTGAGCTTGGCGTCGAGCCTTCGTCTGATCTATGTCTACGACTCAGGCGAAAGGTCTCAGAACGTGATGAAGACCTCAGTGGACTCGATCACGCTTCGAGAGTTTCTGCGTGGTCATCCGGAGATAAGAAGCTCCGCGTCTTTCGCTCAGAGCGCCGGGAAAAGCGGGTGGGGTATATCCCGATCCAGCCCCGGATCGTGGGGGCGCCCCACTACCTGTTCGGCGCCAAGGAGAGGAGCACTCGGGATCGATTCTTTGAGGGCCTCGGAAGTACCGGGGTGGGGACTCGAACCCCAGACCTGCGGATTATGAGACCGCCGCTCTGACCAACTGAGCTACCCCGGCATGGGTTGAGGACATTCGGGGAATGGATTCCCGAACGTCGCGTTTGGTCATGAGTTAAACTACCAG
>NZ_JBKQQD010000018.1:0-2645 GCF_052144515.1 Mycobacterium sp.
GTCTCTTTCGAGACATGACAAATCAGGGAGTGTTGGGGCCAGCCGCTCCCCGTCAACGGTCGCGGCAGTCACTCGCACGGACCCCGAGGGGTCGGCAGCCACGGCAACAACGCTCGTGCTGCACCAACCCCCGGCCACCGACAGCGGTCTATCGGTCAGGTACGGTCCCGAAGGTTATCCCTCGCCGCCGAGCTCGGTCTGGTCCCGCTCGGTCTCGGCGGTGTCCTGGGCCATCGCCGACTCGTCGAGCCACTTCTGGACATCGCCGCCGAGGCGGTCCGCGGACAGGTGGGCGAAGTCGAGGGCCAGCACCGCCATCGCTGCCAAGACGTTCATGGCGCGTCCGCTGCGGTGGATCTCCACCATCAGCGCACCGAGCGCCCGATTGTCTTCGGCGCACAACGCCGACAGGTACCGGCGGGCATCTGCGAACTCGCGGTCGACGTGGGCCATCTTCCTTCGGAACTCGTCGGGCGACGGCAGGTCTTCGGGCGTGTCGGTCATGGGTTTCTCTTTCGGTGGTGGACCAATTCCATTTTGGGGTTGGTTTGTGCCGGTGGTGTCCTTCTGGGCTTTTTCCCCGGCATGAGGAGTTCGCCTGGCAGGACAAGTACGGGTCAGCGCCGGTCGGTCGGAGTCGAGCCCGTGGCCAACAGCCCGAGCGTGTGGGCGGTGTGGCCACAATCCGGCACCTCGGCGAAGGTCTCGGAGAGCCGAATGAGGGTTGTTAGGAGTTCACGGCGCGCCTTTGGACTTAGGCTCGCGAGTTCATCCACCAGCGTTGGCCGGGAAGCCTCCTTATCCGCCATGAAGCGATGTCAAATCGAGTACGCCGATCCGAATATCGGGCCGGTCGCTAAACGGTCTGGGTAATTCCCCAACGGCCTTTGTCCGCTCCATGCCGTCGTAGAAGACGGTCCACGGCAGGGAAGCCTCTCTGCCCCGGCCCTGGTTCCAGACCGAGATGACCGTTCGGCCGCCGAACGAGTAGCGGCAGCGCTTCTTCCGCATTTCGTATCGGGTCATGTAGTCGTGGATGGGGTTGAGGATCACGCGGACTTTCATCTCCTCAAGCCGATTGGTGAAACGGAGCGGGTCGTTGAAGTCCGAGTGGCGAAGCATCGAGGCGATGTTCGTCTCCCCGCACATCACCAGCAGGCCGTCCGCCACATGGCGGGCGGGGAGGTCATTCATGAACGCCCGTTTGTCGGCGACGCGGTCGGAGGACTTGGCAAAATGCTGACGAGCCACCAAAGGGTCCTGCTTGCCCCGGAACCAGACCTCGCTGTGATCGATGCCCTTGGGCCCGCGTTGCCCCACTTCGAGGATCACCCGCTGGGTGTGATCCAGCCCGCCGAAGATGGCATCGTGGTTTCGGACCACCAGAGAGTCCTGATCCCATGTGAACAGGGCGTAGAGGATCGTGTCGCAGCCCTGCTCGTCGCACAGCTTGTTGATCCGGGCGAAGTGTTCCGAATAGTCGTATAGACCCCGGTCGTCGGCCACGTTGTAGTTATGCGAGACAAGCGCCACCTTCCTGATCTGAGCGACCGTTGGCTTGGCGGCTGCCTGGGCAATCAGGCCGGTTGCGGGCTGAGGGACAGGGGCCTGCCCACTCGCAAGCACGTTGGAGACTTGTACCTCAGCGCCGGGGCCGGTCCAGTCAAAGGTGCCGTACCGCAAGCGGATCAGCCGGATGCCGTTCCGTGCTGCCAGGATGTCCCGGAGGGAGTCGTAGAAGGCCCGCTGCTCGTCCCGGTACGGAGGCGTCGGGTCGGTCGCCCGGATCGTGCGGCAGGCCGTTAGCCACTCCTGCCGGTCGAAGCCGAGGGCAAGGTCTGGCGGGTAAAGCTCCAGGGACTTGGCCCGCTGCACGGTGAAGTGCTGCCGCTCGTCGTATTCGATGACCAAGCGTTCGGCGGGCACGAAGAAGTCACAGAAAAGCGGCTTCCCGAACGAGGCGAATGTCGAATAGCCCCTCATCCCTTGCAGGGCGTGATAAATGGCCAGGATCGTGCCGTCCATCTGGTCAGACGGCGGCACCGTAAGCCACGGGAACTTGGCCTCCCTCTCGACCGCACCAAACTGCAAGCGCAAAAGCGCAGCCAGCGCCTCCTTCTGCGGTTCCTTGCGGCGCTGTGGGGCAGATGATGGTGGTTGACCCTGCGGGTGCGGTACTGGTTGAGCCGGAGACAGCGGGGCTGCATCGGCGATCACCGGCGGTGCCGCTGGGATGGAAGCCGAACCATGCTGCGTTGCCAGGCCGAGGCCCTGGAAAAACCTCACCGTCTCCATTCCCCCGGAGTAATCCACATTCGGGTCAAGTTCGATGCCAGTTGCCAGACGGTAGGCCAGCCCCCGGATGAACTTGGCGGGATAGGTCTTGCCATTGAGAAGGAGAAACGTGCTTCGAGCGGGCCGCTTCGGTCGGGGGGCTCCTGTGTCGTACATCTGGCAGGCCCGCCGGACATCCTCCAGCGTGACCCGGCTCCAGTCGGGCGTCATGAGGCGTTCCTCTCTGGTCCGAAAATTATGGGTGAGCCGCGGCTGCTCGGGTGATTTGGTGTTTGTTGCGCTGCGCCCGAGGTGGCGTGGTGGTCAGGCGGCCTGGATCGGGTCGAAGCGGACGGTGAACCCCAACATGT
>NZ_JBKQQD010000019.1:0-17238 GCF_052144515.1 Mycobacterium sp.
CGGACGGGTCATGGTGATCTGCTCCGACCCGCGCCACAAGCAGCGACAAGGCTAAGCAGGCCGGTCGCGCACCTACACAACTGAATGCAGACCTCCCAGCACCAATGAGCGGATACGCCGCTCATCCACGCCCGGACGGAGGCCGGGCCCCGCAAGCAGGCGGGAACGGACTGGGATCAGACCTTCGCATGAGATAAGAGGAAACGCCACCTATGGCTCGACTAGTCGGCGTCGATCTACCGCGCGACAAGCGGATGGAGATCGCCCTGACCTACATTTTCGGCATCGGCCGTACCCGCTCGAACGAGATTCTGGCGGCCACCGGCATCGACAAGGACCTGCGCACCAGGGATCTCACCGACGACCAGGTGACGCACCTGCGCGATTACATCGAAGCGAACCTGAAGGTGGAGGGTGACCTTCGCCGCGAGACGCAGGCCGACATCCGCCGCAAGATCGAGATCGGCTGCTACCAGGGTCTGCGGCACCGCCGCGGCCTGCCGGTGCGCGGTCAGCGGACAAAGACCAACGCGCGGACCCGCAAGGGCCCCAAGCGCACCATCGCAGGCAAGAAGAAGGCCAGGTAACCCCCGATGCCACCAGCAAAGAAGGCAGGCGCGGCGGCGCCCAAGAAGGGCCAAAAGACCCGCAGGCGGGAAAAGAAGAACATCCCGCACGGTGCCGCCCACATCAAGAGCACCTTCAACAACACGATCGTGACGATCACCGACCCGCAGGGCAATGTCATCGCCTGGGCGTCGTCGGGTCACGTCGGCTTCAAAGGCTCGCGGAAATCGACGCCGTTCGCCGCGCAGCTGGCCGCCGAGAACGCCGCACGCAAGGCCCAGGAGCACGGCGTGAAAAAGGTCGACGTGTTCGTGAAGGGCCCGGGCTCGGGCCGGGAGACCGCGATCCGGTCACTGCAGGCCGCGGGCCTGGAGGTCGGCGCGATCTCCGATGTCACCCCCCAGCCGCACAACGGCTGCCGGCCGCCCAAGCGCAGAAGAGTTTAGAAGGGTCTAGGAGGAGATAACTTATGGCTCGTTATACCGGACCCATCACGCGCAAATCGCTCCGGCTGCGCACCGACCTCGTCGGTGGCGACCAGGCCTTCGAGAAGCGTCCCTACCCGCCCGGCCAGCACGGTCGCGCGCGGATCAAGGAAAGCGAATACCTGCTGCAGCTGCAGGAGAAGCAGAAGGCTCGCTTCACCTACGGCGTGATGGAAAAGCAGTTCCGTCGCTACTACGAAGAGGCCGTTCGTCACACCGGCAAGACCGGTGAGAACCTGCTGCAGATCCTGGAAAGCCGCCTCGACAACGTCGTGTACCGCGCCGGTCTGGCGCGCACCCGCCGGATGGCCCGTCAGCTCGTCAGCCACGGGCACTTCAGCGTCAATGGCGTGCACGTCAACGTCCCCAGCTACCGGGTGTCGCAGTACGACATCATCGACGTGCGGGATACGTCGTTGAACACGGTGCCGTTCCAGATCGCGCGGGAGACGGCGGGCGACCGCCCGCTTCCGAGCTGGCTGCAGGTGGTGGGGGAGCGGCAACGCATCCTGATCCACCAGTTGCCCGAGCGCACGCAGATCGACGTGCCGCTCACCGAGCAGCTGATCGTCGAGTACTACTCGAAGTAACCCCAGACTTCCGCCACTGCATCCGCAGCGGCGGGCACCCAACGGCATCAAATAGCGGGTGCCGAGAAGGAGAAGAAGAAACACCATGCTGATCTCACAGCGGCCCACACTGTCCGAGGACATCCTCACCGACAGCCGGTCTCAGTTCGTCATCGAACCGTTGGAGCCGGGATTCGGTTATACACTGGGCAATTCGCTGCGTCGGACGCTGCTGTCGTCGATTCCCGGCGCGGCCGTCACCAGCATTCGCATCGACGGTGTGCTGCACGAGTTCACCACCGTGCCCGGCGTCAAAGAAGACGTCACCGACATCATCCTGAACCTCAAGGGTCTCGTGGTGTCGTCCGAGGAGGACGAGCCCGTCACGATGTACCTGCGCAAGCAAGGTCCGGGTGAGGTCACCGCCGGTGACATCGTGCCGCCCGCCGGCGTCACCGTGCACAACCCCGGCATGCACATCGCGACGCTGAACGACAAGGGCAAGCTCGAAGTGGAGCTCGTCGTCGAGCGTGGCCGTGGCTACGTTCCGGCGGTGCAGAACCGGGCTTCGGGTGCCGAAATCGGCCGCATCCCAGTCGATTCCATCTACTCGCCGGTGCTCAAGGTGACCTACAAGGTGGACGCCACCCGCGTCGAGCAGCGCACCGACTTCGACAAGCTGATCCTCGACGTGGAGACCAAGAGTTCGATCACCCCGCGCGACGCGCTGGCGTCGGCGGGCAAGACGCTGGTCGAATTGTTCGGCCTGGCACGCGAACTCAACGTCGAGGCCGAGGGCATCGAGATCGGGCCGTCACCGGCCGAGGCCGACCACATCGCGTCGTTCGCGCTGCCGATCGACGACCTGGATCTGACCGTGCGGTCGTACAACTGCCTCAAGCGCGAGGGTGTGCACACGGTCGGTGAGCTGGTGAGCCGCACGGAGTCCGACCTGCTCGACATCCGCAACTTCGGGCAGAAGTCCATCGACGAGGTGAAGGTCAAGCTGCACCAGCTGGGTCTGTCGCTGAAGGACAGCCCGCCGACCTTCGACCCGTCGGAGGTTGCGGGCTACGACGTCGCCACCGGCACCTGGTCCACCGACGGTGCCTACGACGACCAGGACTACGCCGAAACCGAACAGCTTTAACTAGCCTCCGGTGACGATGCGGGCCGTTAGCGGCCTGCTGAGGAGCCGGAGAATTAGAGTCAGCGACCGTAAGACAGGAGCGTCAGCAATGCCCAAGCCCACCAAGGGTCCTCGCCTCGGCGGGGGGTCTTCGCACCAGAAGGCCATTCTGGCCAACCTCGCCACGTCGCTGTTCGAGCACGGCCGGATCAAGACGACCGAGCCGAAGGCGCGGGCGTTGCGGCCCTACGCGGAGAAGCTGATCACCCACGCCAAGAAGGGCACGCTGCACAACCGTCGCGAGGTGCTCAAGAAGATCCGTGACAAGGACGTGGTGCACGCCTTGTTCGCCGAGATCGGGCCGTTCTTCGCCGACCGCGACGGCGGCTACACCCGCATCATCAAGGTTGAGGCGCGCAAGGGCGACAACGCCCCGATGGCCGTGATCGAGCTGGTGCGGGAGAAGACGGTGACGTCGGAGGCCGACAGGGCGCGTCGGGTGAAAGCCTCGAAGAAGGCGGCACCCGCCGCTGCGCCGGCTCCGGAACCCGCTGAGGCTGAGGTCGCCGAGGCTGAAGTCGAGGCGGAGCCCGAAGCCGTCCCCGAAGCCGTCGACGAAAAGGTGGAGGCCACCGAGGAGGCCCAGGCCGAGGAGCCTGAAGAGGCGCCCGAGAATTAGCGAAGACGTCCGTCTTCGGCTCGACATCGCCTATGACGGAACCGATTTCGCGGGCTGGGCGGTCCAAGCCGGGCAGCGCACGGTCGCCGGCGTCCTCGATGAGGCGTTGACGACCGTATTCCGCACGCCGGTGCGGCTGCATGCGGCCGGGCGTACCGATGCGGGTGTGCACGCCACCGGGCAGGTGGCCCACGCCGATGTGCCCGCCGATGCCCTGCCGAACGCCTACGCGCGCTCGCCTCGTCCCCACGATCCGGAGTTTCTGCCGCTGGTGCGGCGTCTCGGCGGGTTCTTGCCCGCCGACGTCCGGGTCCTCGAGATCGCGCGGGCGCCAGCGGGTTTCGACTCCCGGTTCTCGGCCCTGCGGCGTCATTACCAGTACCGGTTGTCGACCGCTCCCTACGGCGTGGTTCCGCAGCTGGCGCGCTACATCACCGCCTGGCCGCGTCCCCTGGACGTGGATGCGATGACGGTCGCGTCGCGAGAACTGCTGGGATTGCACGACTTCGCAGCGTTTTGCCGTCGCCGCGACGGTGCCACCACGATTCGCGATCTGCAGCGGCTGGACTGGTCGCGCGACGGCGACGTGGTCACCGCGCACGTCACCGCCGACGCGTTCTGCTGGTCGATGGTGAGGTCCCTGGTCGGGGCGCTGCTGGCCGTCGGGGAACTCCGGCGTACGGCCGCATGGTGTCGTGAGTTGCTCACTGCGACAGACCGTTCCAGTGATTTCGCGGCGGCGCCGGCGCACGGATTGACGCTGATCGGTGTGGACTATCCACCGGATAACGAGCTCGCGTCGCGGGTCTTGATCACCCGGGATCTGCGCTCGCGCGACTGAGGCGACTACAGCCTGCCGGCGACGAAGTTGGCGGCCTGATCCACCAGTCCGGAGTCGATGTACGCGGGTTGCAGGTGTGACGACCATTGCGCCGCGCCACCCGAACAGATCGGGTCGCCGGCCGCGCACTCTTCGATCGTCTTTCCGGCGAATGCGGGGCTGAAATCGGGTACCGGGCCCAGAATGCGCTTGGTGCCGTTGCCGAACAACGTGACCGCCGCGACGTGTTGATCCACACCAGGCGGCAGCGGGTTGGTGAACCCGAAACCCGGTTTGGTCGCCGCGATCACCAGGTCGGCCGCGGCGGCGCCCAGCGAATAGCCGCCGAGCACCTCGCGGGTGTTCGGGCAACTTTTGGCCATGGATTGGACGTGGGCGCTCATGTCGTTGGCGCCCTTGGCCGGGTCGACGTCAGCGGGATAGTTCACGCCGTAGGAGCCAACCGGCATGTGCACTTTGGACCGCAGCGAGTTGACGAGCGCGTCGCCGACCAGACCGAGGCCGGGCGGCTCTTCTCGGCCCCGGGCGAAAACCACTTCGGCGCCCGGGCACGCCGCCGATGCCGACGGAATCGGCGCCGACGTGGGAAACGGTGCCAGCGCCGGGGCAATCACCAACGCCGCCGCCAGCGACCCGGCCGCCGCCAAACCGGCTAAACGTTTTGCGGGATGTGACGTGTTGCCAAACCTGAACGGGTTCACCGACGTCGTCAGTGAACCGCGGTGACCAACCCGGGATCGGGCGTGGTGGGCCCGTGTACATCGGGGCCAGACCCGGGCGCGGGCGTCTGCGGCGCGTATCCGGGCGTCTGGGGGCCGTACCCAGGAGTCTGGGGGCCGTACCCAGGAGTCTGGGGACCGTAGACGGGCAACCCGGGCGTTTGGGGACCGTATCCCTGTATCGGTGGTCCGTACCCCGGCACCTGCTGGCCGGTTCCGGCCAACAGCCTGGACGCGACGAAAGCCGCTGCCTGGGTGGTGTACACGGGGACATAGCCCTCGGTGTGTCCCTCCCATTCGTTGCCGGGGCCCGCGTGGCAGATCGGGTCGTTTGGGTTGCACAGGTCGATCGCCTTGGACCCGAACATCGCGCTCTGGGTGGGCAGCGATCCGCCGGCGCGGTCGGCCACGTCGCCGAACGTGGCAACCGCCATGACGTGGCTCGCCAACTCCGGTGGTAGCGAACTGCCCCAGCTGATGCCGCCGATAGGCACGCCGGCCACGATGTCCATCACGGACGCGCCCTGCGAGTAACCGCCCAACACGATCTTGGTGTTCGGGCACTTCGCCACCGCCTGCTTGACGCGATTGATCGTGTCGTTGGCGCCGTCACCACCATGCAGCTGCAGCTTGCTGGCGGCGTAGTTCACCCCGTAGGTGTCGATGTTCAGGCCGCCGGTTTGCTGGCGCAGCGAGTCGACGAAGGCGTCGCCCACCTTGCCGAGGCCGGGGGGCTCGTTGGTGCCGCGGGCGAAGATAACCTCGACGTCCGGGCAGTCGTCGGCGGATGCCACCGCTGAGAATGGCGTCGCGGCAGGGGTGACCAACAAGCCGGTAGCGGTGACCAGTGCGGAAGCGCCGAGGCCGACCCAGCGGCCTACTGACCGCGCGCTGCCCGCCCGAGGGGCCTGAGCGCCAAGTAAGCGGTGTGAAATCACGCCCCGAATTTTACCCGTTACCAGGCACAACGAAACGCCGCTGAGCTGTGGATAGAGTGTCACAGCGCTGTCGGCGTGCGGCTTAACCTGACTTCGAGATACAGCGGTATACGGATTCGACAAATTTCCGGGGAGGATTTTGAACCGTCGATTGCCGCGCCAACCGACAACCTGGCTGCACGTCAGCGGTCATCGATTTCTCATTCGCCGCCTCGAGTGTGCGTTGCTGCGCAGGGATGTCGGTACCGCCAACGAGCGGCTGCGCGCACACACGGCATCATTGGCGCTGGGGTGTGTGCTGGCCAGCGCCGCCTTGCTGGGATGCGGGATGGCAGCTTTGCTGCGGCCGCAGGTGGCGCTGGATCGCGCGCAGATCGTGATGGGTCGCGAATCCGGAGCGCTGTACGTGCGAGTCGGCGATACCTGGCATCCGGCACTGAACCTGGCCTCGGCGCGGTTGATCGCGGCCACGGACGCCAACCCGCAGCCGGTGCCCGAGTCCGAATTGGGGCGCACCAAACGCGGTCCACTGCTGGGCATTCCGGGTGCACCGCAGCTTCTCAGCCAGCCGCTGGCCGGCGATGACGCAGCCTGGACGATCTGCGACACGGACGGCAACGCGGCGACGACGATCGTCATCGGGCGCACCGACGAATCGTCGGTCCGTCGCCTGGCTCCCGACCGGGCCATCCTGGTTGCCGCCGGGTCCGGTTCGCCGGCTTATCTGCTCTACAACGGGCGGCGCGCTGTGGTCGATCTCGCTGACGCCGCGGTTGTGCGTGCGCTCAGGCTGGAGGACCGCGTGCCCCACATCGTCTCGCAGGCTTTGCTGAACGCCGTGCCGGAAGCGCCGGCGATCACCGCTCCACGGATCCGCGGCGCAGGCGGTGCAGCGAGCGGGCTACCCGGTTTTACGGTCGGCGGTGTGCTGCGCATCACCCGCGGCGACGGTGACGAGTATTACGTCGTGCTGACCGCCGGCGTTCAGCGCATCGGCCAAGTAGCGGCGGACTTGTTGCGCTTCAGCGACTCACAGCACACCGCCAACGTGATCCCGGTGGCACCCGATGTGATCCGGGCCACTCCGGTCGCCAACACCCTGCCGGTGTCCACCTTTCCCGATCGGGCTCCGGCAGCGGCTGATGGCGGCGATACCACCTATTGCGCGACCTGGGCGCCTGGGCGATCCGACGGCGTCGCGTTCCTGACGGGCACCGGACTGCCAGTGCCCGCCGGCCAACTGCCGGTGACCTTGGCCCAAGCCGACGGCGCCGGTCCGGCGCTGGATGCCGTCTACCTTGCGCCTGGACGCAGCGCCTATGTGCGGGCGAATGGCCGAATCGGCACGCGATACCTCGTCACGGACACCGGGGTGCGGTTCGCAATCCACGACGACGAGGCGGCGCATAACCTCGGGTTGCCGGGGGTGGCGCTGCCGGCCCCGTGGCCGATGCTGGCGGCGCTGCCGGCCGGACCGGAGCTGAGCCGGGCGAACGCGTCAGTCGCCCGGGACGGTGTCGCGGGGCCCCCGAGGGCTCCGTAGCCGCAGTGAAAATAGCGCCGCCACCAGCGCGGCCAGGCCGATCGCCGCACCGCGCAACGCGGTCACGCGAACGTGACCGTCCGGCGGTCTTGAATGTAGGGGTGGCGGCGGGGTGGTGACCGCAACCGGTGGGGTGCGCGGTGTGGAGGTGGTGGCGCGGGCCGAGTCGGTGCTGACAGCGGCCAGGGCGTCGACCGTGCCGTTGCCGACGAACGGATCCCACCCGGCCGGCGGATGATGCGCGGTCGACTCGATACGCTGCATCACCTGCCGCGCGGTCCACGTCGGGAACCGGGCGCGGATCAGTGCGGCCAGTCCGCTGACAACCGGCGCGGCGTAACTGGTGCCCGATAGCGGGCCTGAACCGAATACAGTCACCCCCTCGCCGGTCGCTGCGACATCCACCCAGGGTCCGGCGAGGGTGAATGCCGATGGCGTGCCTTCGGCGTTCACCGAGCCGACGGTCAGCACGTAATCGTCGTACCAGGCTGGACTGACCGCGACTGTGACCTTCTCCCAGGTTGCGTCGGGCTGCTGAGCGGGACACTGCGTGTTGCCGGCTGTATTTCCAGCAGGCGCCACGACGACGGCATTCTTGACATCGACCGCGTAGGCCAGGGCGGCGCCCAGTGCGCGGTCGTCGAGCACCGTCGCGGCGGGAACGCAGGCGACCGACGAAATGTTGATCACCGAAGCGCCGAGATCGGCGGCGGTCCGGACGGCTTTCGCCATGGTTTCCACGTCGCCGACCCCGGCGCCGGACCGGTCAGCTGGCGCGAACTTGGCACTGGACTGGCGGATGCTGATCAAGGTGACATCGGGCGCCAGACCGCTGAAGCCATCGGCTTTGGAATCCGCCACGGCAGCGATGATTCCGGCCACCAAGGTGCCGTGCGCATCGCAATCCTGGGTACCGTCGCCGGTGGAAACGTAGTCGCCTCCGGGCACTACATTGGGCAGTCGCTGGTGTCGGGAAATACCCGTGTCGATGACCGCCACTCGTTGGCCCGCGCCGCGGCTAAGTTGCCAGACCTGCGGCAGGCCGAGGTCTGCGAACTGATCAGGACTCTGCCCGGGCACCGCGGGGCTCGGACTCATCGCAGCGCACACCTCGCGTTGCACGGTCGGCTGCGGTGGCGCCGGCGCCGCCGGTTCGGGCAGCCACCGCTGGTCGATCGGCGGTGGTGAAACCGCTTGCGCCGACGGCGTTCCGAGCTGAAACAGCGCGGCGAAGGCCGATACCACCAGCAAGCGAACGACGCGTGAGTTCCTCATGCCGAGTTCAGTGCGCGAAAGGCGCTATAGAAACCGCATATCCAACAGGCCAGGGGCGCCATCGCGACCAACGCCAGATATTCCGACAACTCAACGCACCGGCGTAGCACGGGTGACGGCGACATCACGGGGGCCACGAAGTCCACGTAGACCGTCGCGGCGACCAGCATCGCCGTGACCGCGACTATCCATGGGCCGCGACCCGGCTCTCCGGCCGCGCAGACTGCGAATGTTGTTCCAATAGTGACGATTCCACTGATGACGAACACCAGCGTTGTTTTGGCGTATGCCGACCGTGCACGCAGCAGCAGCAGCGCGCCGGTGACGGCCGCGAAGGCGATACAGCCGGACCGCGGCGCGCCGGAGCCCCGTGCTGCGGCCGCGGTAACGATGGCAGCGACGGCGGCTGACGACGAGAACGCGGCGAGCAGGCTGGTCAACCAGGCGTCGGCACGGATCGCCCTGGTGATCAGACAAGCGTCGTCCGACAGCTGTGGCGACAACCCGGCCAGCACGATGGAGATCCGGCCCGCGATCCCCAGGAGGCCAAGGGATACCAGCACGGATATCGAAGCGATGGTGCGCAGCGGGGCCGCGGTGATCGCAGCCGCCAAGGCGGACGCAGCCGCGATCATCGCGAAGCACGAGACCGCGGTCAGTGTGACGACGCCGCGGCCCGTTATCCGTATTGCCAACACCGATGTGACGGCCGCCGCCATCGCGGCCAGCAGCATGTTGGGGGCACCGGAAGCCCCCGGAACCGCCATGAAGCCGGCGAGCGCGGCAAACGCGGAAGCGACCAGGCTCAGGGTGAGCCCGGCGATGGGGTCCCGAGCGGCCCGGTGCGCTATCAGCAGGGCGATAAGTGCGGCCATGGCCGCGATCACGGCGGTGGCGCCGACGTGACGGGTAGTGGTGTCGCTGAGGGTGTTTCGAATGAGTGTTAGGCCACCGATACCGGTGAAAAAGCTCCCCGCAACGGCGGCGGTGAGCCGGGCCGCTCGCCTGGTCCACGGGCGAGAGTCCGCGTCGAGCGTGGTTGCCACGGCCTCGGCCACATCGTCACAGCGGGGAGCGGGTAGTTCGGCGCCGGACTGACTCAAGATCAGAACCGCGCCGTCGCGGATATCGTTCTGCGCCAACGTCGTCGACGCGTGCAGAGCCGGCGCTCCCGGACGAGACAGCCGGTATGCGTTAGCTGGCCGATCGCCGGACCTGTCGGCGCCGCAGTCATCCAGGATGTCGATGATCGACGGGATCAGGGTCGCTACGGGCATGGCGGCCGGGAGGACCAGGTCGACGACGGCGGTGCCGGCGTGGACTGAGACCCGGCGCAGCCCCGGATCGGATGCAGACAACATTGGGCCCTTGGACTCGGTTTCAGACTCGGATTGGCAGCACGGTAGCGCTTCTTCGCCGCCCCGGTATCCGGCTGTCCACAGGTGACTTGCCGCCGGTTCCGGTACTGCTAGCGTCTTGCAACCGTGGGAAGGCCCAACGCTACTGCGGAACTGCCGCCGGCGGTCCCGGCTGCCGACATCGCGGTGGTTGCGCCTCCCGAACTGCCGGGGCCGGCGTCACCCAGCGCGCTGGTGCGCCTGCTGCCCGTCGTCGTGTCCGTTACGACCGTGGGCGTCATGGCGGCGACCTTCCTGTCGGGATCGGCCGTCAGCCGCAATCCCATGTTTCTGGCATTCCCGGCGATGATGCTGGTTTCGATGGTGGTCACTGCGGTGAACGGACGTCACAGCCGGCGGGGCGGCGGGATCGACGCCGACCGCACCGAATACCTCGGCTACCTGGACGGTTTGCGTAAAACCGTCACGGAAATCGCTGTGGCACAACGCGTGTCACTGAGCACCGACCATCCCGAGCCCGAAGCGCTGTGGACGCTGATCGGCGGCCCACGAATGTGGAACCGGCGAGCCGACGACTCCGACTTCTGTCTTGTCCGCGTCGGGCTGGGAACCCGGCCCCTCGCCACTCGTTTGGTGGCCCCGGACACCCCGCCCGTCGAGCGGTCAGATCCGGTCACCGCCGCGGCGCTGCAGCGTTTCCTGGACGCACACTCGACGATCGGGGACGCGCCGATCACCATCGGGTTGCGTGGAAGTGCGACCGTGACGATCGACGGCGATCCGGCTCAGGTGCGGGCGCTGCTGCGCGCGATGATCTGCCAGCTGGCGGTGCGGCACGCACCCGACCAGTTGGTAATCATCGGGGCGATCACTGACCGCAATCGAGCCCACTGGGAATGGCTGAAATGGTTGCCGCACAATCGGCATCGCAGCGCTATCGATGCCCTGGGCCGCGCACGCATGGTGTATCCCACCCGGGCGGACGCGGTCAGTGCGCTGGCTGGTCTAGTGGGGCCGCACGTGGTGGTGGTCGCCGACCTGGACGAGCGCGCCGAGCCCGTGACCGTGATTGAGGCCGTGACCACTCTGGAGGTCGGCACCGGCCGCGAAGGAGCACCGTTGACGATCAGGCACCCTGAGGCGGCTGACGCGTTGGTGCGTCCTGACCAGCTGGCTCTTGTCGATGCGTTGGTGTGTGCGCAACGGCTGGCCGGCCAACGCGTCGGGGAAATGGGCGCGGCGGCCGGCTGGCCGACTCTGGTCGGGATCGACGACGTCAGATCATTCGACCCGAGCACGTTGTGGCGCAACAAAAACCAGGGCGATCGGCTACGCGCACCGATCGGGACCACTGCCGACGGTGCGCTGCTTGAGCTGGACATCAAGGAGCCCGCCGAAAACGGCATGGGTCCACACGGGCTCTGCGTGGGCGCCACCGGGTCAGGCAAGTCTGAACTGCTGCGGACCATCGCGCTGGGCATGATGGCACGCAACTCGCCGGAGGTGCTCAACCTACTGCTCATCGACTTCAAGGGTGGTGCAACATTTCTCGACTTGGCGCGGTCGCCGCACGTGGCCGCGGTCATCACCAACCTGGCCGAGGAGGCGCCGCTGGTCGCCCGGATGCGTGACGCGTTAGCCGGTGAGATGAACCGTCGGCAACAGCTGCTGCGGGCGGCGGGCTGTGCCGGTGTCGCCGCGTACGAGCGCGCGCGCCTGGCGGGCAGTGCATTGAGGGCGCTGCCGACCTTGTTCATCGTTGTCGACGAGTTTTCCGAACTGCTCAGCCAGCATCCCGATTTCGCCGACATGTTCGTGGCGATCGGCCGGCTGGGCCGGTCGCTGGGTATGCATCTGTTGCTGGCCAGTCAGCGGCTCGACGAGGGACGGCTGCGCGGATTGGAAGCGCACCTGTCGTATCGGGTATGTCTGAAAACGTTGTCTGCCAGCGAATCACGCACCGTTCTGGGAACACTGGACGCATATCACTTGCCGAACACGCCGGGGGCGGGTTTCCTGCGCTCTTCGACGGGCGAGCCGATTCGCTTTCAGGCCGCATTCGTTTCGGGACGCCTGCAGGGCGGCATGTCGGCATCGGTGCAGGCGCCACGGACCGCGCGACTTTTTACCTCGCGAAACATGGGCCCGGTTGCGCCTGCGGCCGGCGGGGCGTCGGAGCGTAGCGTCCTGCAGGCGGTCCTGGACCGAGTGTCGGGGCAGGGGCCGCACGCGCATCAAGTCTGGCTGCCGCCGTTGCAAGAGTCACCGGCGCTGGACACCCTGTTACGTCACGCGGGACCCGGGCCGGCCGGCCTGACCGTGCCCATCGGCATCGTGGACCGGCCGCTCGAGCAATGCAGAACACCGTTGATGGTCGAGTTATCCGGAGCCGCAGGCAACGTCGCGATTGTCGGTGCGCCTCAATCGGGCAAGTCGACGGCACTGCGCACGGTGATCACCGCGCTGGCGGCGACCCACGATGCGGCGCAGGTGCAGTTCTACTGCCTGGACTTCGGCGGCGGGGCCCTGGCCTCGCTGCACACACTGCCACATGTGGGTGCGGTCGCCGGCAGGGCCGAGCCGCAGCTGGTCGTCCGCATGATCGCCGAGCTGGAGTCGGTCGTGCGATCGCGGGAGGCGTTGTTCCGCGAGCACCACGTCGAATCGATCGCCCGGTACCGCCGGCAACGAGCGGAGCGCCCCGCGGCGTCGGACCCCGACCCGTTCGGCGACGTGTTCCTCGTCGTCGACGGTTGGGCCGGCGTACGTCATGAGTTTGAGGGGATCGAGGAGTCGATCACCACCCTTGCGGTGCAGGGGCTTTCATTCGGCGTGCATGTGGTGTTGTCGGCGTCGCGGTGGGCGGAGATCAGGCCGTCGCTGAAGGACCAGTTGGGCACTCGCATTGAGTTGCGCCTGGGTGACCCCGCCGATTCCGAACTGGACCGCAGGCAGGCCCGGCAGGTGCCCCTCGGAAGACCGGGCCGCGGCCTTTCCCGCGAGGGGCTGCACATGCTGATCGCGCTGCCCATCGACGGCGGCGAACTCCCGCATCGTCACGGTGAATCCGGCGCACCCCGGATACCGCTGCTGCCCACGCGAGTGGACTACGACACCGTCGTGCAGCGGGCGGGCAACGCATTCGGCGCCGGTATCCTGCTCGGCATCGAGGAGCGCCGGCTGCAGCCGGTGGCAGTCGATTTCGAGCATGACGCGCACCTGTTGGTTATCGGTGACAACGAGTGCGGAAAGACCGCCACGCTGCGAACCCTGTGCCGCGAGATCGCCCGCACCAGGACCGCCGGTCAGGCCCAGCTGCTGATCGTCGACTTTCGGCGCACCCTGCTCGGTGTCGTCGAGTCGGAACACCTTGGCGGCTACGCCATGTCGCCGGCCGCGCTTGAAGCGTTGCTGCCCGACGTCCTTGATCGGCTGCGCCAACGGATGCCCTCGCCACAGCTGAGCCAGGCGCAATTGCGCTCCAGGTCATGGTGGTCCGGACCGGACATCTACATCGTGGCCGACGACTACGACCTGGTCGCCACCCCGGCAGGAAATCCGCTGTCGGCCCTGCTCGAATACCTGCCGTACGCGCGGGATCTGGGCTTGCATCTCGTCGTGGCGCGGCGCAGCGGTGGCGCGGCGCGCGCCTTATTCGAGCCGCTGCTCGCGGGCCTGCGTGACCTGGGCTGCATGGGGCTGATGATGAGTGGGCGTAGCGGCGAGGGAGCACTGCTCGGCTCCGTCCGCCCTGCACCGCTGCCACCGGGCCGCGGTGTTCTGGTCACCCGTACCGGTGACGAGCAGCGTGTGCAAGTCGCCTGGAGCTCGCCGTGAGCACACACCGCACAGTCATCGAAGTGGGTCCAGGGACCATCCGCCGGTTGTGTTGTGGCACAGGCACGGTAGTCGACGCTGAGATGTGCGCCGCGGCGCTGGACGCGATAGATGATCGCGTCGCGCTGGTGGACGGGTCTCCGGTCGCCGTCGATTCGCTGTGGCGAACGGTGCTGCGGTCCCTGGACTGTGGGAGCGGCGACGGGCTGACCGTCGTCCATCCCTCGTGGTGGCCGCCCTCGCGCGTCGGCGTGGTCACCGCAGCCGCGCCGGGACCCAATCAGCTAGAGGCGCACCCGCGGTCGTGGCTGTTGACCCAGGCATGGTCGGATACCGGGCCGGACGCGACGGTGGTGGTGGAGATCGCCGGCCGGTTGGTGGCGGTCGCCGCTGCCGAGGTGGTCGCCGTACCGCGCACGATGCAACCGCCAACCGTCGCCGACCAGGTGGCGAGTCTGATCGCTGCGACGACGCGGGCGGTCGTGTTGATCGACGCGCCGGACACGGTCGCCGGGGCGGCAGCGCTCGCGACGTTGATCGCCGACGCGGTGCGCGACGGCGGCGCGCAGACGGTAACCGAAATCAAGGACGCGCGGCTGCGGCAACTGGCTCGGCGGGCGTCGCAGCTCCGGTCGGATTCCGACAAGCCACGGTCCGCCGCCGGTGCCCGTGGTTCCCGATCACGCGCCCGGGGGCTGGCTTGGCTGGCGGCAGCCGGCGTCGTCGTGGTCGCGGCGGTGCCGGCCGTGGGCGCACTGGCCACGATGGGCCGGCACGGGGTGCCGGCCGTGCACACGACGCCGACGACATTTCTGGTGGAAGGCCGGGTGGCGCTGACGGTTCCCGCGAACTGGCCCACGCAGCGTGTGGTCGGCGGACCCGGTTCGGCGCGGGTACAGGTCACGTCGCCGTCGGATCCCGAGGTGGCGTTGCACGTCACCCAATCCCCGGTTGCCGGTGAAACGCTCAGTGGCACGGCCGAGCGGTTGAAACGAGCCCTCGACGCCGAGCCGGCCGGGGTATTCATCGACTTCAACCCGTACGGAACCAGCGCCGGAAGGCCCGCGGTGACCTACCTCGAAGTGCGCACCGGACACCAGGTGCGGTGGACGGTGCTGCTCGAAGGAGTGGTGCGGATCAGTGTCGGATGCCAGAGCCGCCCGGGTGGTGAAGACGCCGTCCGCGATGTGTGCGAGCAGGCGGTGCGCTCCGCCCACGCGGTGGAATGAATGAGCATGAGTAAGGAATCGGATGGAACCTAATCGGGACAGGCGCCGTCGTACTTGGTATGGCTATACCGAACACACTGAGCACCGACTTCGACCTGATGCGTTCCGTCGCGGGCACGACGGACGCCCGAAACGAAGAAATCCGGGCGATGCTGCAGGCATTCATCGGCCGCATGAGCAGTGTGCCGCCCTCGGTGTGGGGTGGGCTCGCGGCCCTGCGATTCAAGGATGTCGTGGAGCGCTGGAACACCGAGTCGATGCGGCTTTACCACGTCCTGCACGACATCGCCGAAACGATTCGGTACAACGAGGCCGCGCTGCAGGAGGCCAGCGAGAACCATGCACACCACATCGCCGCCGCCGGCGGACACCTGTGATTAAGGAGGATTGCCAGTGGATCCGGTGCTGTCCTACAACTTCAGCGAAATCGAGTACTCCGTTCGCCAGGAGATTCACAACACGTCGGCGCGCTTCAATGCCGCGCTGGAGGAGTTGAGGTCACAAATCGCGCCGTTGCAGCAGCTGTGGACCCGTGAAGCGGCGGCCGCATACCAAGCCGAGCAGCTGAAATGGCACCAGGCGGCCACGGCGCTCAACGAGATTCTGGTCGACCTCGGAAATGCGGTACGCGATGGCACGCGAGAGGTGGCGGACGCCGATCACCGGGCCGCCGGCGTCTGGGCACGGTAGCCGCACGCCCAACAGGCTCTGTGTGGTCCCGGTGGAGGAGAGCCGCTGGGACCACACAGTCATTTTGCCGATCGGTGGCCGCGTCGGGGGGTTGCCTACGGCCCCAAGGCGTTTGCGTAACTCGCGATCGGAGGGTCCAGTAGACGGTCGGCCCAGAAACCGTGCGGGCTCATAGTGGATTTCCATACCGGCGAGGCTGGGTAATCACGGGCTGATCTTGATTCTGGCTCCGCTTTGCCGGTGACGCTCCTGGCGCTGGCGCATACCGGTACACATCGGGGATGTCCGACGCACGCGCTGGGGAACCTTCGCACGAATCGCCGAGCCAAACGATAGTGCCGGGTTCCCCTGGATGGCGGGAGAACTCGGATGGTTGTATCCCCTCGAGATCGAGGAGAAAGTAGTACAGCACAGCCTCGTCCACGTCCGGCCATGGGCCGGGGTCGATGATCGACTGCCGGGTGTCCCGCACGAGCCCGAAGGTGATGTCAGACGGGGGGGCTTTGTAGACCAGGTATATCGCCGGCCCCTCGGTCCAAGCATGTGAGACCAGAAAGGTGTAGCGCCCCTGGTTGTTGTTCTTTGCGATGTGGCGCAATAGGATCCGCAGTACATCTGCGGCGAACGCGTTTTGCGCGTCGGTGGCTTCAGTTGATGGGCACATTGTTGTTCACCCAGGGCGGAGTCCACGTCCAGTTCGGTTTTATTTCCACCACCCCGCTGCCCCCCTTGAGGGGAAACATCGTGATCACCCCTTTCTGTCCCCCGCCGGAAATGCCGGAACTCCCCTCGTTGGTATCCGCCACGATTCTCATCGTTGCGCTCTCCCCAGTGTCCTCACAATCGACAATTCCGAATAGATCTTCGGTGCAGTGGGCACGGTTGATCGGCACCTCATAGACGAGGACTCCGTCGTTGATGCTGATCGGTCGACGGTGTGAGATCAGATCTTTGAACACATTGGGGTTGATTACGCCGTGCCTCCAGTAGGCCTTGTCCCACCCGAAGCCCAACCCAGTCTTCGCGTCGTAGTATCCACGTCGAAGGACGACCCGGTTGCCATCTAGGTCCGTGGCTTCTGCGATCACCTCACCGATCGGGTACGGCGGTGGCTGTATTGGATCTTGTTTGAAGGTGTGGTTGTCGACGGCGCGGACGTGACTGTCTTTTGGCGGAGTGCCGAAAGACGGGTTTTGCGGAAACGTGTGGCGGATTCCGGCCACCGCGGTGGTGATTTTGCCCGCTATCTGTTGATCGAGGCTCACTAGCCCGGATCTTTCGTACGGGTGATGTGGTGGCCTGACTGGTTTCGGATTGGCTTGTTGATCTTGAATTTTGTGGTTCGGGTTCGGTGAGGCGCCCGGTCAGCGGGTTGTGTC
>NZ_JBKQQD010000020.1:0-19599 GCF_052144515.1 Mycobacterium sp.
CGGCGGGGCCGGCGGCAACGGCGGCACCGGCACCGCCAGCGGTGGTACCGGCGGCATGGGCGGCGGCGGCGGCACCGGCGGCGGCGGCGGCTACGGTGCGGCCGGCGCCAACCCCGGCACGGGCGGCGGCTTCGGCGGCTCCGGCGGCAACGGCCACGCGCCCATCGGTGTCACCGGCGGGGCCGGCGGCACCGGCGGCAGCAAAGGCCCCGGCGGCACCGGCGGTGCCGCGTGATCGCGGCTGGCGGTAACGGCACCGTCACCGGCGGGCCCGGCGGGAATCCCGGCAATCCCGGCGGCGGCGGGAACCTCGCTGTGGGCGGCACGAGCACCGGCGGTACCAACGGCGCCAACGGAAGCCAAGGGACCGTGGGCCATGACGGCACCGTCGGCACCCAAGGCCACAACGGCAGCACCATTTAGCCG
This sequence comes from Mycobacterium sp., assembly GCF_052144515.1. GTDB lineage: Bacteria > Actinomycetota > Actinomycetes > Mycobacteriales > Mycobacteriaceae > Mycobacterium. The sequence goes on from NZ_JBKQQD010000020.1 coordinate 427, forward strand.
CGGCACGTCGCCGGACGGGACACCGCGCGATTCCAAGGCACACCGGCCCGCGAGCCTCAGCTCGCGATACGGGTCGGCACCTTCACGCTGTCGCGCGCGCCGAGGTTGGTCGCCCCAGTGACGACGGCCCGTTCGATCTGTCGCAGCGCGTGTACCGCGGTGAGGAATCGCCGGGTGTCCGGCCCCAGCTCACCGCCGTCCTGGTGGCGGGCCAACGCCTCTGCGGCGTCGAGTTCGTCGGTCGCGGAGTTGACGGTCACCCCGGAGGCGCCGTCGATGATGGCGACCAGCGCGTCGATGTTGCTTCGCGTTCGCGCCGCGGCCGAGGCGAAAGCATGCGCGAGCGGTTCTGATCCGGCCGGGTCCTGGTATTGCTCGGCGATGCGGGCCAGGCTGCGTCCGTAGCGATCGCATGCGGTGAACAGCCGCAGGCCACGCCGAATGCTGCGCCGGCTGCCAAGACCGGCGACCCCGGCCAGCAGCGGCTTGGCGGTCACCCGGAACTGCTGCAGGTTTCGGTCGAGTTCACGTGCTTGCTCGGTCGGGCTTGCGGTCTCGTCCCCGCCGAACATGGTCGCGGTGCAGATCTCGATCAGGGCGGACAGGCTCGTCAAAAACGCGCGGGTGTCGTCGCGGATGGCGGTTCTGGTGTTCGTCGGCAGCACCAGGATGGCCACGGTAACGCCGATCACCGCACCGATCGCGGTCTCTTCGATCCGCAAAAGCAGCACCCCGAAGGAGAATTCGCCGAGCAGGCCGTACAGCAACGCCAGCATCGTGGTGATCCAGAACGTCATCAGGCTGTAGGGGACCGTCATGAAATAGAAGGCGCAGAACAGGCACACGAAGATCGCGGCGAGCGAGCCGGTCTGGTTGCCGGCGAACAGCATGGCCACCAGCACGCCAGAGGGCACGCCGAGCATGGTGCCCAGCAGTCGTTGCCAGCCTTTGGTGAGGGTTTCGCCCCAGGAGTTGGTGCCGGCGAAGATGACGAAAGCGGCGATCACCGCCCAAAACCAGCGCGACGGCGACACCAACTCGCCGATCACGATGGCCAACGATGCGGCGACGGCCACCTGGATGGCTTGCCGGGTTGTCTGTCGCAGACCGCCGCCCTCTTGCGCGGCGGTGTCGGCGTCGGCGGCTGGGGCCTGCGTGGCTGGGGCGACGCTCTCGGATGCCGGCGCAGGTGCGCCGGCACCCTCGACGATCGCCCTCACTTCGGCAGTCGCTGTGGCCGCGTTGATTATCGCCAGGGCAAGGCGACGCACCGCGGCGTGGCCCTGGTCGTCGTCCGCGGTGGGACTTGGCTGCTGGTCAAGAATCCGTTGAGCCTAGCTCGCGGCCTGTGTGAGCCCGCCGGGCTGCGGTATGCGGATGGCCCGCGCGAGCTGTGTGAGCGCCGCGACCAGTTCGACGCGGGTTGCGGTCGGTATGCCGGTGGCGACGGCTGCCCGCCGACCGGCGGTGCCGACCCACTCGATGGCGAGTTCGGCGTCAAAGAGCCAGGGTGCCAATTGTTCCGCGGTGACCCCGGGCCATAGCAGCGCAGGGTCGGCGTTGTCTTCGATCTGATCTTGCACCATCAAGGCGGTCTCGTTGAGCCGGATGGTGCGGGCCCGCATGTGGCGGCGTCGCCGTTCATCGAGCCGGCCGGTCCGTACCGCCTCGGCGGTGGTGTCGACCACGATGGCCATCCGTGCCCGCAGCGCCCGAATGGTGGCTCGCAGCACGCGTTCTGGTCGATCGGGCATAACGTAGGCGCTCATCACAAACGTGCACACCGTGCCCACCACGACGGCCCCGATCATCCAGGGCAACTCCGAAATGCCGGCTCGCAGATACAAAGTGAAGAAGTAGGCCATGAAAGCGACCATGCCCAGCGCCCTGCCGCGCGCGCCGAAGCGGCGGATGTACACCGCGCCGAACACCACCGCCACGAACACGACATCGCCCGCGATCTTGTGCGGCGCCAGCAGCGCGGCCGCGGTGATGGAAAGCGCGGCGGGCACCGGCAGCAGCGCCATGGTGATCCGCTGCCGGTGAGGGTCCGGTTCGTTGACGGACCGGGCCGCGATCATCGTGATGACGACGCCGAGCAAAGCGACCGTCAGGGGCTGCCCCGTCGCCCTGGTCAGAAAAAAGAGCATCGCCAGAGAACAGGCCAGAGCAGCCATCGTCCGCGTCGCCATCCGCAGCCGCAGCAGCCCGGGGTCGGAGCCGGTCCACCAGTTGCGCGCTCTTTCGTAGAGAACAGTTATCGCCTGACCCCTTCTCTCCTGCTGGACACCACGTGGTTACCCGAACTGTGTCGCGGCGACCAAGCTAGTCTTCGACATCGTGACTGCGCCAACGCGGGCAAAGCTGGCTGATGGCCGTGACCTGCTGTTCTTCGCGTTGCCCGGACGCCGTCCGGCGCCGGTCGAAGATCGCAGGCCGCTGCCGAAGCGTGACCCTAACCAGTCGCAGCTGCGCTTCGACCGGTCAACCGGGCAATGGGTGATCATCGCGGCGCTGCGCCAGGACCGCACCTACAAGCCGCCTCCCGACCAGTGCCCGCTGTGCCCGGGTCCGACCGGACTGACCAGCGAGGTGCCCGCGCCCGACTACGACGTCGTCGTCTTCGAGAATCGGTTTCCGAGTCTTTCCGGCGCCGGTCAGCCAGTGCCCGTGCCCGCCGGTGACGGCTTCATATCCGCTCCAGCGCATGGCCGCTGCGAGGTGATCTGCTTTTCCAGCGAGCACACCGCGTCCTTTGCGGAGCTGGAACCGGCGCACGCCCGGTTGGTCGTCGAGGCGTGGCGGCACCGCACCGCCGACCTGATGGCCGCACCGGGCGTCGAGCAGGTGTTCTGCTTCGAGAATCGCGGCGAGGAGATCGGGGTGACGTTGACCCATCCGCACGGGCAGATCTACGGCTACCCCTACCTCACACCGCGAACCGCCGCCATGCTGGAGCAGGCGCGCGAACATCGAATGCGGCACGGCGGCAACCTCTTTGCCGACCTGTTGGCGCGCGAGGTGGCCGACGGCAGTCGCATCATCGCGCGCACCGAGCTGTTCACCGCGTTCGTGCCGTTCGCGGCGCGCTGGCCGGTCGAGGTGCACATCTACCCGAACAGGTTCGTGCACAACCTCATTGAACTGGGCGAGGACGAACTAGCCGGGTTCGCGCAGGTCTACCTCGACGTGCTGAGACGGTTCGACCGGATGTATTCGGCTCCGCTTCCCTATATTTCGGCGCTGCACCAGTTCGCCGACACCGGCGCCCAGGCTGACGGCTATTTTCACGTCGAGTTGATGTCGATCCGGCGCAGCGCCACCAAGCTCAAGTACTTGGCGGCCTCGGAATCGGCGATGGACACGTTCATCGGCGACGTGACGCCCGAGAGTGTGGCCCGGCGGCTGCGGGAACTCGGATGACGGTCCGCTACGCCGCACCCGGGCGGATCAACCTGATCGGCGAGCACACCGACTACAACCTCGGCTTCGCGTTGCCGATCGCGCTACCGCAGCGCACCGTGGTGACGTTCACGCCCGACCGCTGCGACGCGATCACCGTGGGCACCGACCGTGCCGAAAGCCCGGAGCGCATCCCGCTCGACACCATCCCGGATGACGTGGCCGGCTGGGCCGCCTACGTCGCCGGGGTGATCTGGGCGCTGCGTCAAGCCGGGCACCCGGTGCCCGGCGGCACGATGTCGATCACCAGCGACGTCGAAATGGGGTCGGGCCTTTCGTCCTCCGCGGCGCTGGAATGCGCGGCGCTGGGCGCCATCGCGACGGCCGCCGGTGTCCGCATCGACCCCAAAGAACAGGCGCGGCTAGCCCAACGCGCGGAAAACGACTATGTCGGCGCCCCAACGGGTTTGCTCGACCAACTGGCCTCGCTGTTCGGGCAGCCGTCGACGGCACTGCTGATCGACTTTCGCGACCTCAGCGTCACACCGGTGCCCTTCGACCCGGACGCCTGCGGTGTCACGCTGCTGTTGATCGACTCCCGGGCTCGGCATCGTCACGCGGGCGGCGACTATGCGGCCCGACGCGCGTCGTGCGAGCGGGCCGCCGCCGATCTGGCGACGCCGTCGCTGCGTGAGGTGCAGGATCGCGGGCCCTCCGCCCTCGTCGCGGTGACCGACTCGGTCGACGCCCGTCGTGCCCGTCATGTGCTGACCGAGAACAGCCGGGTACTGGACTTCGTTGCCGCGCTGGGTGATTCGGACTTTACCGAGGCGGGGCGGATTTTCACCGCGTCGCACGCGTCCATGCGTGACGATTTCGAGATCACCACCGAGCACATCGACCTGATCGCCGACACCGCAACACGTGCGGGTGCTCTCGGCGCCCGGATGACCGGCGGCGGCTTCGGGGGCTGCGTGATCGCCTTGGTGCCGACCGACCGGGCGGAAATGGTCGGCGAGGCGGTGCGACGAGCGGTTCGCGATGCCGGGTTCGAGCCGCCGGCGATCACCCGAACCCATGCGGCCGCCGGCGCGGGGCCGTGTGGGTGAGCGAGCCGGTGGCGACCGGCTTTATTTCCGGCTCACGTGCCCGCAGTGAACTTGATCGCTACCAGCTTCATCCGGTCGACCGCCTCGCCGAACTCCTCGAGTGTCGGTATGCGCTGCTCACGGAATTTCAACCCGATCATGCGCTGCGCGCGCTTCACGCCGTAGGACTGGGTGCACCGCAGGTAGAGGTCGGAGACCACCGCACGGTCCCCGATGAGCTCGCCCCGCATCGCGGAGGTCTTCCCGCCGTAGACGACCTCGGCAGCGGCGCCGCCGCGGAAGTTCTGCTTCCACGCCGCGCCGGTCAGCGCATAGAGGTCATTGTCGATCACGTGGGCGCTCACCGGAAATTTGAACTGCCGCCCGCTCTTTCGCCCAGTGAAGTTCAGCACCATCAGCTGCTTGCCCGCCGGGCCCGCCAGCGGAGTGCGCAGCAGCGCATTCAGCAGCGGGTTGACGAGACGCAGCAGGGCGCTCGGTGGATGCCCGGCGTCTATCGCATACGACTGTTCTGCCATGCCGACACCCTATGACCAATTCGGGTTCACGCACAGTGCGGTGCTTGGTGGTACCCATCCGCCTCACAGACTCCTAGGATTCGATCGGATCGTAGCCGCCACGGGAGGGATGAAAATGGCCAGAAGCGATAACGACAGCTGGGACATCACCGAGAGCGTCGGAGCGACCGCGCTGGGGGTGGCGGCGTCCCGCGCCACCGAGACCGAACGCGAGAACCCACTGATCAGCGATCCCTTCGCGCGGGTCTTCATCGACGCTGCCGGGGACGGCATCTGGAACATGTTCGGAGTTTCCGAGCTGCCGGCCGAGATCGCCGAAGCCGAACCCGACGTAGCGCGGTGGCTGGACGGACGGGTCGACTACATGGCTTCGCGGACAGCGTTTTTCGACGGGTTCTTCCTCGACGCGGCCGAAGCCGGGGTGCGCCAGGCGGTCATCCTGGCGGCCGGCCTGGACTCGCGGGCATTCCGGTTGCCCTGGCCGGATGGGCCCGATGGGATGAGGGTCTACGAGCTCGACCAGCCCAAGGTGCTGGAGTTCAAGTCGTCGACGCTGCGCCAACACGGCGCGCAGCCGACGTGCCACCGGGTCGAGGTTGCCGTCGATCTACGCCACGATTGGCCAACGGCGTTGCGGCAGAGCGGATTTGACACCTCGGCCCCCAGCGTGTGGTCGGCCGAAGGATTGTTGCCGTTCTTGCCGGCGGCGGCGCAAGATCTGCTGTTCGAGCGGGTTCAGGCGCTGACCGTGGCGGGCAGCCGGATCGCCGTCGAGGCACCCGGCCCCGCATTCAACGATCCCGACGCCCGGGAACGCCAGGTGTCGCTGATGCGGCGCTACCGCGAGGTCGCGGCGAAGGTGGGCGGGCGCGAGGTTCCAGACTTCGGAGACCTGTGGTACCTGGAGGACCGCGCCGACGTCGCCGAGTGGTTGCGCGACCACGGCTGGCAGGTGTCGGCGACACCGGCCGAGGAGTTGATGGCCCGCTACGGCCGCACTGTTCCGGAGGGGACACAGGACGGGAGGCCGCGGAGTGTGTTCGTCTCCGCGGCGCGATCCGCCTCGTAGTACCGGTGGTCAGGTGGTGGCGATGGTCGTCTGGTCGTCGATGATATTGACCGCGTCCATCAACACGCCCTGATCGCTGTCGGCAGCGTCCGCGTCGAGCTCGAGCACAAAGACGGCACCTTGAACGGGGATAATCACCGTCTTCTGCGCGGCGATCCGTTTCGCGCCGTTCTTGGTGTATGAGCCGCTCAACTGCCATGCCGCAAAGCCGCCCAGCGTGGATGCGTTTCCGGCGGAGCCGTCGTATCCGGGCAGGTTCTGCAGGTCACCGGAGGCATACTGGATGAGCTTGGCCTGGTCCACGTTACCGGTGAGTTTGGACGCCTGGGCCACGATGGTCGGTGGGTCGGCGGGATTGGCGGGCTGCGCCAGAACGATGCCGCCATAGGACGTGCCGGTGTTCCCGTCGATCACCTTCCAGCCCGGGGGCAGCGGCAGATCGATATTGGGGGACCCGGGGTCGCCGCGATGGACGGGAGTCTCGGTGATCTTGTTTTCGGTGATGTAGTCGGCGATGGTCTTGTGCGCCTGCGCGCCCGGTGCCGCGCTGGTTGCGGGTGATGTCGCCCCCGATGTCGCCGACGTCGAGGTCGATGTGCTCGTGGATGTTGATGTCGTGCTGGACTTGTTGTCGGAACCGCAACCGACCAGCGTCAGGCTCAGCGCCGCCGTCGCGATTGCCGCCGTGAAGTACTTCATCAAGGGCATCTCCCGAAAAAATGGGTCGGCACCAGCGCCGTCCGCGTCGCACCGACACTAGCGAAACGATGCGAAACGTTGCTAGTAGACCTCGCACCCGCCCATCCGGCGAAACACCCACGAGAGCGGGCGGCTATGGAGTAAGAGACAGCTATGCGGTCGCGCAGGGCCCTCATCGCGGTGATCGCGGCGACGGCTGTCTTTCTGGCTTTCATCGGGGCGGCGGCTCCGCCAATCGCCTACGACGGCGAGCCCGCCTACGTCGTGACTCCCGTCGACCACGTCGACACCCTCATCGGCACCGGGACGGGCGGTGAGACGGTCGGGGAGATCAACAACTTCCCCGGCGCCGCCGTGCCGTTCGGCATGGTGCAGTATTCGCCGGACACCATCGGCAACTACGCCGGCTACAACTACGACAACCCGCGCTCTACCGGGTTCAGCATGACCCACGCGTCGGTGGGCTGCGCGGCGTTCGGCGACATCTCCATGCTGCCGACCACCTCCGCAATCGGATCGCAGCCCTGGAACGCCTGGGAGAGGATCGCCCACGACGGCACCGAGGTGGGCGTGCCCGGTTACTACACCGTGCGGTTCCCCGCCACCGGAGTGACCGCGGAACTTACCGCCACCACCCGCACCGGCGTCGGCCGGTTCAGGTACCCGCACAACGGTCGGCCCGCTCTGTTCCACGTGCGCTCGGGCGCATCGCTGGCGGGCAACTCCCGTGCGACCATCCAGATCGGCGAGGACAACACCACGATCACCGGATGGGCGACCAGCGGCGGATTCTGCGGCAAGAACAACACCTACACGGTGTATTTCGCGATGAAGTTCAGCCAGCCGTTCACCTCCTACGGCACCTGGGACGGCTACGCGGTCCATCCCGGCGTCCGCGGCGCGGCGTCACCGTACAGCGGGGGTTACCTGGAGTTCCCGGCCGGCTCGGTGGTCGAGGTGCGCACCGCGATCTCCTACGTCGGTGTGGACGGAGCGCGCGCAAACCTGGCGGCCGAGAGCGCAGCGAGCTTCGACGCGGTTCGCGCTGCCGCATCGGCCGAATGGAACGCCGCGCTATCGCATATCGCGGTGGCCGGCAGGGATAGCGATGAGGTGGAGACCTTCTACACGTCCCTATACCGATCGCTGTTGCACCCCAACACCTTCAACGACGCCGACGGCCGCTATACCGGATTCGACGGCGTCATCCACACCGTCGCCGAAGGGCGCACCCAGTACACCAACTTCTCCGACTGGGACACCTACCGATGCCTTGCCGCCTTGCAGGCACTGCTTTTCCCGAAGCAAGCCAGCGACATGGCCCAGTCGCTCGTCAACGATGCGGCGCAAAGCGGATCGTTCCCGCGTTGGCCGCTGGCGAATGCCGCGACCGGCATGATGACCGGGGACAGCGTGGTACCGCTCATTGCGAACCTCTACGCTTACGGAGCCAAGGACTTCGACGTCAAAACGGCGCTGCACTACATGGTGAACACGGCGACCGCGGGCGGCGCCGGGCGCAACGGCTACGTCGAACGGCCGGGCGCCGCCGCCTATGCGCAGTTGGGGTACGCACCCGAGACCGTCGGCCCCGCCGGCTCGATCACGCTGGAGTGGTCCGTTGACGACTTCGCCATCTCCCGATTCGCCGACTCGCTCGGCGACGCCGCGACCGCCGCCGAATTCCAGAAGCTGGCGCAATACTGGCAGAACTTGTTCAATCCCACTACGCATTATGTCTCGCCGCGCAGCCCGAGCGGATTATTCCCCGACGGTCCGGGGTTCGTGGACTCTCCAACTCGCTTCGGCCAGTATGGATTCGACGAGGGCAACGCCGAGCAATACGTCTGGTGGGTGCCGCACAACGTCGCCGGCCTGGTGACCGCCCTGGGCAGCCGCAAGGCAGTGGCCGACCGGCTCGACCGCTTCACCAAAAAACTCAACGAGGGCCCCAACGAGCCCTATCTCTGGGCCGGCAACGAACCGGGCTTCGGGGTGCCGTGGCTCTACAACTACATCGGTCAACCCTGGAAGACCCAGCACACGGTCAACCGGGTGCGCGGGCTCTTCGGTCCCTTGGCCGACGGCGAGCCGGGCAACGACGACCTGGGCGCGCTGTCCAGTTGGTACGTCTGGGCCGCCCTCGGCCTGTACCCGAGCACACCGGGAACGTCGATCCTCACCGTCAGCACACCGCTGTTCGATCGCGCCGTAATCGCGCTCTCGGGAGGCCGATCCTTCCGGATCTCCGCGCCGGGCGCGTCGGCACCGAGCCGCCTGAAGTACATCTCGGGCCTCGTCATCGACGGCCAAGCCACCGACAAGACGTTTCTTCCGGAGTCGATGATCCGGACCGGCGGGCAGCTTGCGTACTCACTCTCCGCCCACCCCAACGAAGCCTGGGGGACTGCCGAGACCTCGAGACCACCGTCGTTCGGTGCGGGCAGTTCGGCGGTGACCGTTAACATCTCCCGCCCCATCGTCACGATCGCGCCGGGAGGCTCGAACACCGTGAAGGTCGACATGCAACGGATGATCGACGGCGCCGGCGACTACACCGTCACCGGCACGTCCTTCGACAGCGGGATCACGGCGGCACCGGCGTCTGGCCAGTTCGCCGCCGACGGATCGGCCGCCGTCAACGTCGCGATCACGGTGGCGCACTCGGTGCCCGAGGAGTACTACGTGGTCTCTCTCACCACCACGGTCGGCCAGAGCATCAGGAGGTCGTTCGTGCTCGTTGTCGTTGAGTCGGAGGCCCAGGAGTGACCGACGCGTGACCGAACGGAGTTCTTCAGATCATTTCCTTGTCGGTCAGCCACCGCATCACCGGCCAGCCCACGAATACCGGCAACCAGCAGGTGAGCACGCGATACAGCAGAACCGACACCACGCCGACGGCCGCGGGTACGCCGAACGCGGCAAGACCACCGATCAGCGCAGCCTCGACGGCGCCCACGCCCCCGGGTGTGGGGGCGGCCGAAGCGAGGGTTCCGCCGACCATTGTCACGACGGTGCAGGTGACGAACGACGCACCGCCGCCGAAGGCCTCGACGCTGGCCCAAAGCGCCAACGCCGCGCCGAGAGTCGTTCCGGTACAACCGAGTACGATCAGCGACAATCGTTTCGGTTCGCGGGCGAGGTCGACCAGGTCGCCCGTCACCTCCTTCAGCCTCGGGCGGACCTCCGTCCCCAACCACTTCCGCAGCTTGGGCACGAACAGAAACGCGCCGACGATGCCCAGCGCCACACCTGCGATCAGGTACAGCACCGCGGCCTTGGGGACGAAATGAGACAGGTTGGCCGACGCGCCCGCAACCGTGCTGAAAAAGATCAGCAACAGGACATGGACGATCACCTGCACCGTCTGCTGCAGCGCTACTGCGGCGGTGGCCCGCATGGTGGAAAGGCCGTTCTTCTGCAAGAACCGGGTGCTGAGCGCGAGCCCGCCCACCCCGGCCGGTGTGGTGGTCGCGGCAAAAGTGTTGGCTACCTGCGCGATTGACAGCTTCCAGAAGTTCACCGTCCCGTCGGTGCACGCCCACAACGCGGCCGCCGCGCCGACATAGGTCAGCGCCGACACCGTCAAGCCCAGTAGCGCCCACCACCAGTTCGCGGTTTTCAATCCGGAAAAGAACGCCGGCGCGGTACTGATGAAGGGATAGGCGACATAGACCAGCGCACCCAGCAGCACCAGTTGTATGACCTGCCCGCGGGTGAACCGGGTGATCGTTGCGGTTTTGATCTGGTCGGCGCCCGTCTGGCGCTTGACCTCCGCGCGGGCGCCGGCGAGGACGGCGCGCGCGTCGTCTACTGATTCCCGAATTCTTGCCGGCACGGCGGCCTTGGTGAGTCTGCGCGACGCGGTTAGGACCGCGTCTTTGCCGAACGCGTCGATCGCCGCGCCCACCGCCGACTCCGCGTCGTAGAGGGCTGACGTCGTCACCAGGAGTTGGGCAAGGTCAGATTGGAGTTGGGCGTCGGTGGCGCCGTATTCGGCGCTGCCGAACCCACCGAAAAGCACTGTGCCGTCGTCAACGGTGATTTCGTTGACGCTCAGGTTGCCGTGCGAAATCTGGCAGTCGTGCAGCGTTCGCAGCGATTCCCACACCCGCGCCACCGGTGTCGTTTTCGCGCATTCGATGAGGGGGGCTCCGCGAACGGTCTTGTGCGCGTACAACGTCCAGCCCCGGTCGAGCTCGGCGACGGCGACCACCGCCGTATTGGCGACGCCCAAATCACCGATGGCGATGGCCATCAGCGCGCGATGTTCCACGGCGCGGCGCATGGAGGTCTGTAGCGGCGCGGTCTCCGAGCCGCGCAACCTGAGCTTGCCCCAGAGCTGGCGCAGCGTGCCACCGCTGCGTTGATGTGGGCCGTACAACTCGATCACCGCCGCAGCTGGGAACTCTGCGGACTCCGCACATGCGGCCGAAAGCACCAACGGCCCCGGTCCGGCCGGCCGGACCACCGTCAGCCCGGACACCAGGAATCCGCGCCGGGCCATCGCCCGAACCGCATCATCCAGCGGCACTTCCAGGGCGGGGGTGCCGACGACCAAGACCACAAGTGACCCGACGACCCACCCAACCGCCAGCCCCAAGACCGCGCGATCCGGCACTACGGCGCTGACGACGAGGTGGATCGGCACGAACGCCAGCAGCAGCGTCCACCACCAGTGTCGCCAGCGCGCCGGCAGCCATGGGCCAGACACGGTGAGCACCGCCGCCAGCATCGCAATCCACCGCGGGTCGTCGAGGAATTGCGCCAGCACAGTGTTGAGACGGTCGGAGAGGTCGAAGTGCCATCGGGGCGCCGCGATGCCGTTGCCACTGATCGAAAACGGAAGGATGGCGAGCGCCCCGGCGGCCGCGTACGCGCCGAGCAGTTTCCATTGCCGGGCGATGATCAGCCCGATCAGGATCACGAACGGCAGCGCCAGGATCGCGATGCCGTAGATCAGGTACACCAGGTTCGACTGGGTGGGGGACAGCACCCCGACGATCTCCGAGATGGATTTCTCCAGCGCGACCCAGCGCGGGCGGGTGATCAGCGAACTCGTGATGATCAACGCGAGCAGCGCCGTCGCCAGAATGAGCCGCAGGATGTCGTTGGTCCGTCGGGTCATGGGTTGCAGCAAGCTGCCCGCAACGCCGATTTCGCGCCCGTCAACTCGCATGTCGCAGGGATCCCTTCGGGATCTTTCGGATCAGCCGCGTCGTTGGCGGCCCGCCGACAACTTAACCGGATGTACGTCTTGACGGACAGCTTGTTCACATCCAACGCGCGTGGGGTTCGTTAGGTAGGCGTACTAGCAAAATTGGAGGACATACGCGTGGCCAGGACTGACAACGACACCTGGGAGATCACCGAGAGTGTGGGCGCGACGGCCCTGGGCGTCGCGGCGGCCCGTGCGGCCGAAACCGAGAGCGAAGATCCCCTGATCAGCGACCCTTTTGCCCGGGTGTTCCTGGACGCCGCCGGAGAAGGCCTGTGGAACTGGTTCGCCGCTCCCAACCTGCCGGCCGAGATCGTCGAGGCTCAACCCGACCTGATGCCGCGGATGCAGGGAATGGTCGACTACATGGCCGCGCGGACGTCGTTTTTCGACCAGTTCTTCCTGGATGCGACCCGTGCGGGCGTGCACCAGGTGGTGATCCTGGCGGCAGGTTTGGACTCGCGGGCGTGGCGGCTGCCCTGGCCCGACGGCACCACGGTCTACGAACTCGACCAGCCCCGCGTTTTGGAGTTCAAGTCGTCGACGCTGCGAGAACACGGTGCGCTGCCGACGTGCAACCTGGTTCCCGTTCCGGTCGACCTGCGCCACGACTGGCCGGCCGCATTGCGGCAGGCCGGTTTTGACCCCTCGGCGCCCAGCGCCTGGTCGGCTGAGGGCCTGTTGCCGTTTTTGCCGGCCGCCGCTCAGGAGCTGCTGTTCGAGCGCGTTCAGGCGCTCGGCGCTGCGGGCAGCCGGATCGCCGTGGAGGCGCCCGGCTCCGACTTCCTCGACGAGGCCTCCCAGGCCAAGCAGCGGGAGAACATGCAGCAAGTGCGCGATCTGATGGCCAAGCTGGAACCCGAACGCGACATCCCCGACGTCACCGACCTGTGGTACTTCGAGGAGCGAGAGGACGTCGGCGACTGGTTGCGCCGGAACGGTTGGGGCGTGACGGTGACACCGGCCGAAGTCTTGATGGCCAGTTACGGCCGCACACCCCCGGACGTCGAAGACGCCGCGCCGAAGACACTTTTCGTAGCAGCCGAGCGGGCAGGGGAGGAGTAATGGTGACCAGAACCGACAACGACAGCTGGGAGATCACCGAGAGTGTGGGAGCGACGGCGCTGGGTGTGGCGTCGGCGCGCGCCGCGGAGACCCGCAGTGAAAATCCTTTGATTAGCGATCCGTTCGCGCAGGTGTTCCTCGATGCGGTGGGCGACGGAGTGTGGAATTGGCACTCCGCTCCGCAACTGCCCGCCGAGCTCATCGATGCCGAACCCGAGCTGCCGCTGCAGATGCAGTCGATGGTCAGCTATATGGCTTGCCGCACAGCGTTTTTCGATCAGTTTTTCCTCGATGCAACCCGCGGGGGCATTCGTCAGGTCGTGATTTTGGCGGCGGGCCTGGACAGTCGGTCCTGGCGGCTGCCCTGGCCGGCTGGCACGAGGGTCTACGAGCTCGACCAGCCCAGGGTGTTGGAATTCAAATTGTCGACGTTGGCCGAGCACGGGGCCGAGCCTGCGTGCAATCGGGTCGCGGTCGCGGTGGACCTGCGGCAGGACTGGCCGGCGGCGTTGCGGCAGGCGGGTTTTGACCCATCGGTCCCCAGCGTGTGGTCAGCGGAGGGCCTGATGCCGTATTTACCTGCCGCGGCCCAACAATTGCTGTTCGAGCGGGTACACGCGCTTACCGCTGCCGGCAGTCGGGTCGCCGTGGAGGCGCTGGGACCGAAGTTTCTCGACCCGGAATTTCGCGCCAACCGTCGTGAGCGGATGGATCGGATTCGCGCGCTGGCGGCCGAAGTGGATCCGCACCGCGACATCCCCAGGACCGACGAGTTGTGGTACTTCGAGGAGCGCGAAGACGTCGGTGACTGGTTCGGACGCCACGGCTGGGACGTGACGGTGACGCCGTCGCTCGAGTTGATGGCTGGCTATGGTCGCAGGGCTCCCGAAGAGGTCGAGGATATGGTTCCTGGGAACCTCTTCGTGGCCGCGCACAAGCCGTGGGCCTAGGAGCCTCAGCGCGTGTCTTACAAATAGGACAGCCCGATGCGGTTGGTCTAAGACAATGGCTGCGCGATAGACGATGGCGCGTTGGTCTACTGGGTGGCTAGACCTCGTGATTCCTGGGTGAGTCGAATCCACGCTCGATGACGTTGCGGCCCTGGTAATCCTGCGTGTCGAGGCATGGTCGCACGCGGTGGGCGTCTGTTCGTTCAGGTATCGGTGTTTCACCGTAATCCCTTGTGTCACTTTAGCTTCACTAGTCACAACGGGGCCGTTTGTGTCGGTGGGCCTTCGTAAAATTTGAGGCATGTTGCGTCCTGAAAGTTGGACTGGACTAGCGGGTGGAAGTCCCGTCCCGGTAGGTACCGGAGCGCCGGGTAGCAGGCCCCGGTTCGTCGTGGAGACGCGGCGGGCTGAGCGGGGTGTCAAGAGCCTCTTCGGAGGGAGCAAGTGTGCGGGCCGTAGCGTCAAGCGAACTCTGCAGCCTCGTCAAATTCACAACGGAGGAGCCGAGCCGCTCATGTCACGGCGAAGGCCATGTCCGGCGAGCCCTGGTCCGGGGTTAGCTCGTCGGGTTCTTCCGGGGTACGGGAGGCGGCACGTACACATAGTCTGGTTCGAAACAGGAGAGACCCGTCTGCCTGGCCTGCGTCGGGCAAAGACCAAGGGTATAAGCCGATGGTGAAAGCTCTTGGAGGGCAGCGGGAGTCCGATGGGGTCGTAGTACCGGTGATCGGCGTGCAACATAACGCGCCGGGAGGGAAGGGCCCTGACTTTGATCACGCGGGTGAAGCGGGTAAGTGTGAGGGCATGACCGGTTCTGACCGGTCCAACCACCCCGGCAGGCCACGGCTTGCTGTAGCCGACGAGGAGCCGTTGGGTTTCTCGCCGGTGAAAGTACGAGAACTGCAACGCACGCTATGGGCTGCGGCCAAGCAGTCTTCGGGTCGGCGTTTCCACGCCCTTTTTGACCGTGTCCACAGGGGTGACGTCTTGTGGGAGGCGTGGGAGCGGGTGCGCGCGAATAGGGGTGCGGCCGGGGTGGATCGTGTCACCTTGGTCGCGGTGGAGGACTACGGCGTGGACCGCATGTTGCGTGAGTTGCGTTGCGACCTTCGCGAGGGTGTGTACCGTCCGGCGCCTGCGCGCCGGGTGGAAATCCCGAAACCACGAGGTGGTAAGCGGCCGTTGGGGATTCCCACGGTGCGGGACCGGGTGGCCCAGGCGGCGGCCAAGATCGTGCTGGAACCAATTTTCGAGGCGGATTTCTTGTCGTGCTCGTATGGGTTTCGGCCGAAGCGGTCGGCGACACAGGCGATGGAGCGGTTGCGTACCGGGTTCATCGAGGGTCAGGTGTTCGTGGTCGAGTTTGATATCGCTAATTTCTTCGGCGAGATCGACCACGACCGGCTACTCACCGAGGTGGGTAGGCGGGTCTCGGATCGGCGGGTCCTCAAACTGCTGCGCATGTGGCTGCAAGCAGGAGTGTTGGTCGATGGGGTGGTGACGCGGACGGTCGCGGGCACCCCGCAGGGGTCGTTATGTTCAGCTGAACATAACCCGCCTTATGAATAGCGCCGGGTTATGCGCAGCGCCGGCCGGCAAGGCCTGGTGACAGCGATTTTGGGGGTCGATCACTGTGCATAACCTTCGTGGTGTGTGCTGGGCTCACAGGCTGGCGAGCCAGGTGAGCAGCCCGGTGTCGTGGTTCCATTCGGGTAGCTCGTCGGTGACGATTTCGGTGTAGGTGGCTTCGAGGGCTTTGCGTTTGGCCTCGGTGGAGGCGCGTGCGTAGATCTCGGTGGTGGTCAGGTCGACGTGTCCGAGGATGTCGCGGATGTAGGGCAGCGGCACGCCTGCTTCGTAGAGGTGCATGGCCTTGGAGTGGCGCAGGACGTGCGGGCTGAGGTCGGCGCCGGCCAGTGCCGGGTCGCCGGCGCGGGCCTGGTATTTGCCGATGATCCAGGCGATGCCGCCGCGGCTGAGTTTGTTGCGATGCTGGTTGGTGAACAGTGGGTGGTCGTCGTGGCCAGGTTTGTCGAGGCCGTGTTCGGTCAGGTAGGCGTTCAGCAGTGCTGCGGTGTTGTCGCCGAGCGGGACGTGGCGGGTTTTGCGGCCCTTGCCGGTCAGCACGGCCAGGGCAGGGGGCTGGGGGCGGATGTCGCGCACGGTCAGGTCAGCGAATTCCTGGACCCTGGCGGCGGTGTCGTAGAGGGTGGCCAGCAGGGTCGCGTCACGGCGGCCTCGCCGGGTGGACCGGTCGGGCTGGGCGAGCAGACGGCGAGTCTGCTCGATGGTGAGGTGATTGACGCTCGGCTGGGCCTTGCGTTTGGCGGGGACGGCGAGGATGTCCTGGCAGCCGGCCATCCTGGTCGGGTCCTGGGATTGCAGCCACCGGAAGAACGAGCTGACCGCGGCCAGGCGCTGGTTGCGGGTCGAGATGCTGTTGTGCCGTTCGGCTTCCAGCCAGTCGAGGAACGCGGTGATCGCGTCGACGTCGATGCGATCGAGGGTGAGTTTGTCGGGCGGGATGGATCTGCAGTCGCGGAACCAGGCGATCAGCAGCTTGAAGGTGTCGCGGTAGGAGGCGATCGTGTTGGGTGAGCAGCCGCGCAGCCCGGCCAGGTGCGAGGTGAGGAAGCGGTGCAGCAACACCGCGAAATCAGTTGCCATCACAGGGGCCTTCCGTGACGGGTGGGACGACGTCGCCGTAGGCACACTGGATGCAGGTGGTGATGTGCGGGTAGGACTCGGCGGTCAGCCGCAGGTAGTAGTCGGTGTCGCAGATGGAGGCGTGGCCCATGTAGGTCTGCAGGACCGGCAGCAACGCGGCGACGTCCTCGCCGCCGGCGAACCACGACCGAAGATTGTTGACTGCCATGCTGTGGCGCAGATCGTGGACGCGGGGGCCATGGCCCCGGCCGCCGTGGGGGATGCGGGCCTGCCACAGAAACCGGCGGAAGTTCTTGTCGATATTGCCGATCGTCAGCGGGCGCCCGGCGGTGCCGGCGAAGAACCAGTCCCCGCCGGCGCGCCCGGCGACGCGGGCGTGGTAGTCGGCCAGTCTGTCGCGCAGCCCGGCGCTGACCGGGACCTGCCGGTCTTTGCCGCCCTTGCCGTCGCGGATTGTCAGGACCCCGGCGTCGAGGTCGACGTCGTCGAAGCGCAGCAGCCGGGCTTCGGAGGCACGCAGGCCGCAAGCGTAGATCGTGCGGAACAGCACCGGCATGACCAGGTGCCGGAACGGGACCTGCGAGTCGTAGTGGCAGCGGTCGGTTTGGGTGAACAGGGCCGCCAGTTCCCGGTCGGTGTAGATGTGCGGGACGTAGCGGGCGGGGCGGGGCAGTGCCCCGGCGGGCAGGACGTAGGCCGCCACGCCCCGGCGGCCCAGCCAGCGGGCCAGCTCCCGCACCGGCGCGGCCAAGCAGTGCAGGGTCGCCGGGGTGACTCCGCGCCGGCGGGCGGCCGCGATCCAGGCCTCGACCGAGGCCCGGGTGGGCGCCTGCTGCCCGGGGAACTCACTGGCGCAGAACGCGGCGAACCGGGTCAGCACCCGCTCCTCGGCGTGGTATTTGTAACCCGTGGCGCGTTTTTCGGTGACCAGGGCGGTGATCGCCTCGGTCATCGTGATGGCGGGGCTCATCGCGACACCCCGTTCGCCGGTGCGTCCGGGTCCAGCGCGCACTTGGCCAGCAGGCCCAAAGAGGATTTCAGGTAGACACCGGTCGACTCGACGGACTGGTGACCGAGGATGTCGGCGATCTGCTCGACCGGTGTGCCGCTTTCCATCAGCCGGGTCGCCAGCGAATGCCGCAGCGAGTGCATGCCATGGCGGCGTTTCTCGCTCACCGCAACGTGTGCTGCGCGGGCATGTTTGACCAGAATCTGATGCAGATGATCCTGGTCGGAGAACGGGCCGATCGGGGCCATGTGCCGCACGAACACCTGCGGGCAGTCGCAGTCCGGCCGGCCATGGCGGATGTAGTCGATCACCGCCCAGCCAACATCTTTCAGCAGCGGCAACTGCACCCGGTGACCGGTCTTGGCCTGCGTCACCAATAGCCGGTTGCCCGGCCAGTCGAAGTCGGCGAACTCCAGCCGCTTGATGTCCACGCCGCGCAGCCCGAGCCTGGTGATCAGCAGGATGATCGCGTAATCCCGTTTCCCGCACGGGTTGTCGCGGTCGATCGCTTCCACGATCCTGGCCACCTCGCCCGGATCCCACACCGACGGGATCCTGGCCTGCCTGGCCGAGCGTGCCGCGGGCACCGCCTCCAGGCACGCCCCGTCGACCAGGCTGGCGGCGCAGGCGAACCGCAGGAACGACCGCACCGCGCACAGTTTCTGCTCGACAGTCTTGAGCTGGTATCCGGTCAGCGTGGCAACAAACGCCCCGATCATGGCGGCGTCGCAGCAGCCCAGCCCTCCGCGGGTGCCGGTGAACGCGACGAACTCCTCGGCCAGCGTCCCGTAGGTCCGCACGGTCGAGGCCGAGCGCCCACCCGAGCGCAGGTGCTCCTGGAACCGGGCGACCGTCTCGGCGCCGGCCGCGTCCAGTTTGCTCACCGACCGGTTATAGCGGCGCAGCACCGCCCCGTGGACCGCGTAATCCCCCAGCATCTGAGCGACCCTGAACAAATACACATCGGTGCGCTTCAGGGTGCCGGCCTGCTCCTTGCCGAAGAACCCACACGCGTCGTCGACCCACGCCATCGCCGCATCCAGGGAGAACTCCTCGACACCACGCGCAGCGAAATACTTCTGCATCCGCCGCCAACAGCCCCGGTACCAAACCAGCGTCGAATCCTTGTAGCCCAAACGCTGTAACTCTGCCTCCAGGCCCGACACCAACGCAGACAAAGTCGCCATAACAACTGACCTCCGACCATGCGGCCCGGCACCATACCGGGCCTCCTGATCAGAGGATCCGCGTTATGCGCAGTGATCGACCCCCAAAATCGCTGTCACCAGGCCTTGCCGGCCGGCGCTGCGCATAACCCGGCGCTATTCATAAGGCGGGGTCATGACTCCTCCAACGCAGTTGGCAATCGGGCCGTATTTCGCCCTCCGAGTCGGTTTCGGCGCTGCCGTCGGTCCTGCTGCTCGCGTTGTGCCGTACCGGGATGGAGTGGCGGATTGTGATCTTGTC
>NZ_JBKQQD010000021.1:0-3030 GCF_052144515.1 Mycobacterium sp.
GGTAGTCATCCCCGTCACCGCGGTGGTGGATGACGACGGGCTGGTGCACATTGAGGGCGACGACCTGTCCCTCGTGCGATGGCATCACCGACCGGCGCTATTGCGGGCTGCGTTGCAACGCTTCGGCGGGAGGGCGGATTGGAAGCCACGCTGGCATATCCTGGCGGTCCCCACCGAGGCTTTCATGGGGAGTGCGCGCAGCGTGTTCAACTTGGCGACGCCGGGCGAAAGGAGCGAATGCTACGTTGTCCGGTCTACCAACCCGGACCATTTGGTTGCCAGCACACCGGCCCCGACGAATGTCCCGCCCCTGCGGATAGCCGACCGGTACGCGGCGGGGAGACCTCGGCCTACGGTGAGCCCGCGCGATTGACCTGTTTTCCCTTCTCGGGCTGCGTCTAAAGTGGTCGAGCCCTGCCGGTCCGACGTCTAGCTCGAACAGCACCGCATCCAGCATCGGAAGTACGGCGAATATTCGCCCGACAACCTGCCGCATGGCAGATGCTCGCACGCTGGATAAATGCAGGTGAGCATGGTGACCCGCACGGTGGCACTCCGAAGATGCCGGGGGAGCCCAAACGGGTGCAGCCGAGCCGAAATACCGACCTGAAAAAGGGAACCGCGCGGGCTTGACCCGGGAGAAATCCGCGTTGGTAATCGCCGGCTGTACGCGTTTGCGCTGATGTTTTACCGTTCGTGCGGGTCGCATGCTGGCTAGCATGAGCGAGATTGATCCATGGGTGGACCTGCCGTTGGTGAACTGGAGCGATCTTGGCGTGAGTGGGCTTTTGCCGACGGGCACGGTGACGCTGCTTTTGGCTGACGTGGAGAACTCCACCGGGCTGTGGGAGACCCAGCCCGAGCAGATGACGGCGGCGTTCGTACGGCTGGATCAGGCACTTTCGGATCTGCTCGCCGCGTATGGCGGGGTGCGCCCGGTGGAGCAGGGCGAGGGCGACAGCTTTGTGGTGGCGTTCGCGCGGGCCAGCGACGCGGTGGCATGTGCACTGGACCTGCAGCGCGCGCCGTTGGCGCCGATCAGCTTGCGGGTCGGGGTGCACACCGGTGAGGTGCAGTTGCGCGATGAGGGTAATTACATCGGCCCGACCATCAATAAAACGGCGCGGTTGCGCAATCTGGCCCACGGCGGTCAGACGGTGCTCTCGGGTGCGACCGAAGCCTTGGTCTCGGACACACTGCGCGCCGATGTCTGGTTGACCGATCTGGGCACCCACGAGCTGCGCGGTGTCGCCCGCCCGGAACGCGTGGTGCAGTTGTGTCATCCGGATCTGCGAAACGACTTCCCGCCGCTGCGGACAGCAAAAAGCGTTGCTGGGCATAATCTTCCGTCGCAGTTCACCAGTTTTGTGGGCCGCGACCCGCAGCTGGTTGAGGTGGGCACGCTGTTGACGGAAAACAGGTTGGTTACTCTGACCGGGGCCGGTGGGGCCGGTAAGACTCGTCTTGCGGTCGAAGTCGCCAACCAGGTGGCGGGCGACTACGTCGAGGGTGTCTGGTATGCGGATCTGGCACCGATTTCCGATCCCGCTGTGGTGCCGGTGGCGGTGGCGCGTGCGCTGGGTCTGCCTGATCAGCCCGGTCGCTCGACGATGGATACGCTGCTGCGGTTTGTGCATGACCGCCAGCTGCTGGTGGTGTTGGACAACTGCGAGCACCTGCTCGACGCGAGCTCCGAGCTGGTCGTTGAGCTGCTCACCGGCTGCCTGCGGCTGTCCATTCTGGCCACCAGCCGCGAGCCGCTCGGCCTGGCCGGCGAGCTGATCTGGCGGGTGCCGTCGCTATCACTGGCAAATGAGGCCATCGAGTTGTTCACCGAGCGTGCCCGGCGCGCCCGACCCGATTTCCGCGTCACCGACGACAACGCCGCCCTGATCACCGAGGTCTGCGCGCGCCTTGACGGCATGCCGCTTGCCATCGAGCTGGCGGCGGCGCGGGTGCGGGCGTTGTCGCTGACCTAGGGTCGAAGCGCGTTTGTCTGAAAACGGGCGAAAATTCGGCCGACAACCTGCCGCATAACGGCCGCGGTCGACCTCCATTTCCACCGGTCAGCATGGCGCTCAACTGGTCGGCACCCCGAAGATGCCGGGAGAGCCGAAACGGGTTCAGCCGAGCCGAAATACCGACTTAAAGAGGTAAAACAGTGGCTGTCTGCACACGGTCGCCCCACCCACCTATTGGCCCTATCGCGGGACAATGTGCTGGGGCTGGCTGGAATCGCGGCGTTGGCGCAGGCTCACTGACGGCACCGTCCTCACCCGCTGGCGCGAGCTGCGCCGGTTCACCACCTGGCCGCTCGCCGAAGCCAATCTCCCGGGCGGTGCAGCCCAGCTTGATCGCCGCCTCGCACGGTGGCGGCGGCGTTGGGTTGGTGCGGGGCTATGCTGCGATTCGTCCGGGTAGTAAGGCAGTCCAATGAACCTGTTAGTCAAGGCTGTCGACAAGATCGTCAGTCCAACGCGGGTGTCGAATCCCGATCGGCTGCGCGCCGCGGTGTCCGGCAAGACCGTGCTGGTGACCGGCGCCTCCTACGGACTCGGCGAGGCCACCGCGCGCAAGCTCGCGGCGGCCGGGGCGACCGTGCTCCTAGTCGCCCGTTCTGCAGACAGGCTGACAGCCCTCGAAGCGTCGATCAACGCGGGCGGCGGCCGCGCGGCCGCGTACCCGGCCGATCTCACCGACCTGACAGCGGTCGCCGCACTGGCGAAGGGGCTCACCGAAAACCATGGCCCGATGGACGTCGTCGTCAGTAACGCCGGTAAGTCCATCCGGCGGTCGCTGCATCTGCAGTACGACCGGCCGCAGGATTTCGACCGCACGATCGGCGTCAACTACCTCGGCCCGGTCCGGTTGCTGCTCGGGTTGCTTCCTGCGATGAGGCGCCGCGGCAGCGGGCACATCGTGAGCATTTCGACGATCGGTGTGCGCACCGCACCAGGCCCGCGCTGGGGCACCTACCTGGCGTCCAAAAGCGCGTTCGATGTGTGGCTACGCAGCGTGGCACCGGAACTG
>NZ_JBKQQD010000022.1:0-6957 GCF_052144515.1 Mycobacterium sp.
AGGCAAGGTCATGGAGACCAACCCGCAGTTGTCCAACATGCTCACGCCGTTTCTGCCCACCTGGGTTGCGGAGCCGGAAGACGTCGCCGACGCCGTGTGCTGGCTGGCCAGCGACGAGTCGCGCCTCGTCACCGCCGCGGAGATCCCGGTCGCCCAGGGTTCGACGCAGTACTGATCGGCCACACCGGGAATAGGCCGTTGGGCCTGGCGCTTGAAGTCCACATGAAGGCCTTCACCGAAACCGAATGTCAGGAATTCCTCGCCGCCAAACACATCGGCGTGCTGTCCGTCGCGGCCGACGGCCGCCCGCCGGCCAGTGTCCCGATCTGGTACGACTACACCCCCGGCGGGAACATCCGGATCAACACGGGGGCGTCGAGTCGCAAGGCCCGGCTCGTCGAGCGAGCCGGTGCGGTGACGCTCGTGGTCCAGCGCGAAGAGTTGCCGTACCAATACGTGGTCGTCGAGGGCACCCTCGTCGAGACCACCCGGCCCGCCCCGGTGGAGGTGCAGGAATCCATCGCCATCCGCTACCTCGGCGAGGAAGGCGGGCGCGCATTCGTGGCCAGCATGGAGGGTGTCGCGGAGGTGTTGTTCACCATCCGCCCCGACCGCTGGCTCAGCGCCGATTTCACCGGCGACCTCTAGCCGATCAGCTCCAGCGTTCCCAGGTCACGTATCGCTTGACAGCCCCGGCCCAGCATGGTCAGCACCATGTCGTCACCGCGATCGGTCGAGGCCGCGAAGGCGAAGCCCAGCGCCGAGATCAGCGGTGCCTGTAGCACCCCGAGCCGGTAATCGCTCCAACATGTTTCACGGTCGTAGTCGGTAACCCCGCAAATTGACAACGCTCGGTGATAGTCGGCGACGAGGTCTTGTTCGATCTTTGCACGCAGCTGCGACTTCAGGCTGGTCGCGGTGAAGTAGGCGAGATCCCTGGCCGGCAGACCCACGCCGAGCGTCTGCCAGTCGACGACGCTGACCCGCGTTCGGTCCGGGTCGAACAGCATGTTGTCCAGGCGATAGTCCCCGTGCAATAGGGCAAACCGGTCGTACTCGGCCAGCAGCCACGGCGCCACCAAACCCATTGCCGTAGCGAACGTATCGCGGTCTTCCGGGCTCATCCGATCGCCCAGCTTCTCGAGCGTGATGTCGGCGCTCATCTTCGCCACTTCGCCCATGCCGTTGGCGCCGGCTTCGTCCGGCCGTCCAAACGCGATGCCCGGAAAATCCAACCAGACCGGATCGCACCAACTGGGCGCGTGCAGACCGGCCAGAGCGGTAACCGCAAGGCGGGCTTCCTGTTCGCCGCAGCCGGCGAGCTGATCGCCCTGGACCGCTGGTGCTTGATCGGCGAGCAGCAGGGCGAAATCCATCGCCTCTTCCGTGATCGCGCAGTAGAAGCACCGCGGTGTCGGCACCTGCACTTGATCAACCACGGATGAGTAGAACGCGCACTCGCTGCGATATCCGATGACAACGCGGTCACGCACGGCGTCATCCTGGGCGGGCAGTTTGATGACGAACGTATGCGGTAGATCGCCGGGATCCGTCGCATACCTGGCGCTCACCCGGTAGGTCGCCCCGGTCTGCCCGGTGCCGATGGCCACCACGTCGACCCCGGAGACCTCCACCGGCGAACGGCTTTCGCTGAGCGCGGCAGACAGCCACTCCGGGGTAACGTCGCCGGGATACCTCGGAATGAACATCGCAGCACTCACTACACGCCTCCACTACCCGGACGGCTCCGTCCGCCGCAGATACTGTAAGGCATACGGCAAGGTCGAGGACCTGGTCGGCGACGTACCGCTTATGCCCGGCTGTCACCGTGACGAGTTGCCCATCGCGCGCCCGGCCCGCCAGTAGGCCCGGGCGTGTATCTCCGACTTCGGGAAACCGAATTCGCCGCGTAGCCGCGTTCGCACGTGCTTGAGCGTCGTGGCCTCGGGGGTCGCCCATGCGTACCACTGCGACCAGTCCCGGCTCCCGATCGCCGCGGCCAGCGATTTCTCATCGCGGCGAGCGACCCAGTGCACTGCGAGCCGCGGATGCCGCGCGAGCGGGATCACGGTGTCGTTGTTGTCGTGCCGCTCGAGGTACATCTCGATCGGCACGTCGTGCGGGACGACGCCGACGATTCCGTTCAACGCGGGGATCGATGCCGAGTCGCCGAGCAACAGATAGCCGGCCGGCTGTTTTTCGGGTACGTCGAATCGAGCGGAGCCCATCAGCGACATGACCGCGATCGTGGCGCCGCGCTCCACGGTGCGCGCCCACAGCGACGCCGGTCCCGCCGGGTCGTGCAGCACCATGTCGACCGCGAAGCGGCCCGCGGGGACGTCCGCCTCCGAGATCGTGTAGGCGCGCTGGAACTCGGTGTTGGACCCGTCCGGATCGGGAAACCAAAACCGCAGCCACGCCGCGGGTTCGGCCTTCGCATCGTCGAACAACGTCGACGACTCCATCCGCACCCGTACGAAATGTGGTGCCACGCGGATAGTTTCGATGACCGTTGCCTTGTGGTCGCGGGCGCCGAGACCGCGCAACATCACACCCTGTAACCCGCGTGCCATC
This sequence comes from Mycobacterium sp., assembly GCF_052144515.1. Taxonomy (GTDB): domain Bacteria; phylum Actinomycetota; class Actinomycetes; order Mycobacteriales; family Mycobacteriaceae; genus Mycobacterium. The sequence continues at coordinate 2,575 of NZ_JBKQQD010000022.1, forward strand.
AGCGCTCCCCTCCGGCGCTGAGGTCCGCGACGGCCTCGCCGACCGGTAGCACCGAGACCGGGCTCCGGATCAATGTGGCCGGCAACCGCCTCTGACGAGACACAACCCAATTCATGTGACTCCACCCTCCTAAGCCCCTCTAAATTAAGGGTTGCCTAACCTTTGGTCAAACCCGGGCGCGTGTCGGTCAGTAGCCTGGTCCATGTGAGCGGTGATACGCAGCGCGCGGCGCCACCGGTGTTGCTCTACGACGGTGTCTGCGGCTTCTGCAACCGGGCGGTCCGGACGGTGCTCCGGTTCGACCGACGCGGCAGCCTGCGCTTCGCGGCCCTGGACAGCGACTTCGCCCGGGCGATCATCGAACGCCATCCGGCGATTCAGAACGTGGATTCCGTCGTCTTCGTCGACGAACCCGGGCAGCCCGGGGAACGGGTCGCCGTGCGGTCCGAAGCCGCGCTGCGTGTAGTCGATTATCTCGGCGGGCCGTGGAAGCTGCTCAACGTCACCCGCATCATGCCCGCAGCACTGCGCGACCGGCTCTACGACAGGTTCGCCGATATCCGCTATCGCGTCTTCGGCAAGTACGACAGCTGTCCGATACCGCCGCAGGAGGTGCGGGACCGCTTCTTGGACGGCTGACCGGATGGGCGGCGCTAGTGATCGGTGTCGAGAGACAGGTCCGCTTCCGACTCTTTGCGCTTCAACTCGGCCAGCTTCCGATCTTCGGCCGCAGCTTTGCGATGGATGGTTGCGGACTCCCGGTGCCTGTCTACGTCGGGGACCCGCCGTTGGACCGACCGCTCCCGCACCGCTGCAACGCGTTCGTGTTGCAGCGCGGATTTTTCGAAGCTGCGGGCGGCCAGGAGTCCCGCCCGTGCGGCGCGTTCGCGCGCCTCGGCGGCTCGGCGTTCTGCAAGCTCCATAACTTCTGGGGTGATGGCTTCGTCGGGTGATGGTGGCTGGTGTCCCGAGACCATGGCGCACTCCCTTTGTCGTGCACCATTGGGTACCCGCTTATAAGGGTTTCACGCCAACACGGCGGACCCTCGCCGAAAAGTGCGGGCGGAGGGACTCGAACCCTATTCAGCTACCTAGTCAGAGCATCAAAATGGCGTCTAGCTGCGAAATAACATTACGGTGATTAACGCTAGTTATCTGTTACTGACCTCAGAATGCGCTCACGGCGCGCTCACGGCCCACCGTCGCCCGTCCCTGATCTGGTAGACGCGCGGCACGGACAGCCCGGCCGACACGACTCGGCGCGCGGGGCCGAGGATTCAGGTGTCTGCCAACTCCGCCTGGCATATGCACACGACGGCCTGCGCGAGGTTGGCCACCGCTTCGCACAGGAGCGTCTGGCGATGCTCACCGTTGGCCTTGGTCGCCGCAGTCGTCGCTTCGTCGCGGCGTTGTGCGCGTAATGCATTGCCAGTGAATAGCTCATCGGCGTCAACGTAGCAGTGCTCCGGCGGCGACACGCCGAGGCCGACACGCCGAAGCATCATTGGGTGCAGTCCCGCGAAATCTTTGTGTACAGCGCGTTTGCCGGGGCTTAGGGGGGCAACTATTCCGTGCCCGGCACGCCTAAGCGCATCGACGCAGGCACGACCTATGCGCAGAAGTGCCGATGTGGACGCGTCAATGGTTTTTCATCAGCAACGTCGCGATCCGGGAGTCGGACAGCGTTTGCCATTGTCAGCGGGTCTGCCGACGTCCTCGGGATTTTTGGCCCTGCCAGGAGATTTGATTCAAAAAATTTCTATACATCAAAGGGAGGTCGGTCTTAGTCTCAGCACGAATCAAGCACTGCCGCAAACAAACAGCGGCCCCCGTTTGACCCCGGTGCGCTAACACCGGGCGGAGGCCGCCAGAACCAAACCGACCGCTTTGCAACGAAAGGAAAGGCTCGATGAGCACGATACCGCAGCACTCCTATCCCAACGTCCCACTGCCCGCCGGCGCCGTATTCGGCAACATCTGGGAAGGCGACGACCCGGAGCGGGTCATCACGGGGCCGAACCGCGGGATCACCGATTCCGACGTCTTCGTCCGGACGACCGCAATCCAGCGGGCCGACGGCCGAATCGATGTGGAGCCCAACGAGCCGCCCCTGGTCCACATCGAGGGAGACACCGACGGGCTGAACAGCGACCAGGTCCGCGAGCTGGCCACGGTACTGCTCGAGGCCGCCGCCGAGATGGACGGGTGGGCTACGCGATGACGACGTTCGTCTCACCAAACAAAATCACGCCCATCGCCTGCGCGCCGTGGTGCAAGTATGGAGACGGTCACCCCAGGGCGGTAAGCCGCGATGACCAAGACTGCTGGGGCGAAGACCGCCCGGTCATCAGTCGAAGAGGTCAATGCGGAGCCGCTCAAGGAGCTTGGCGATTGGGATATCTATCTGCCACACATCACCCCGTGCGCCTACAGGGGCTTCAATCAGCTGCCCGTCGTGTACCTGCACGTGGAATTGCCGGGCTACGACAAAGGCGGGATCGACATCTCAGCGAAGCTCACTGCTGACGAGGCACGCCAGCTCGCCGCTCAGCTGGTCGCGGTTGCGGACGAGATCGGCGGTGCATATTCGATGGAAGTGAATTGCCAACCGTAGGCCCCTGACCCACAGTTGAAGGTCGGCCCGTCATCCCTCCTGGGGTGGCGGGCCTTCCCATAACTCAGCGTGTCGCTTCGCCCAGTCGATAGTGCTGTAGGCGCCGTGGTGGATGTGCGTCGAGGCGCCACCCTCCGGCGCCTCCCGAACCACCAGAATCCACGGGAGGTCTTGGCTTGCCGCCCCGGTGGGGTCGTGGAAGACCCGGTATTCATGCTTGCCGCTGATCGCACGGTAGCGCTCGAACGGGTAGGTCGCGTTCTCGTCCACTGTTTCCCATTGCAGCATGGTTACCTATGATGCCGCGGCAGGCTGAATACGGGAACCAGATCATGCCTGCCCCCGTCTAGGTGGTTGATCGGGCCGCCCCTGCTCTCGTCGGGGGCACTGCTCGGTCATCATCACCGAATGGTGATCGGCGCCACCCTGATCGACCGCGCGGGCTATGTCATCCCGTTATTCCCGGGCGCGCCGAGGAGGATCACCGAACCCCTACCGCCGGTACCGGGGGTGCCCGTCGTCGCACCAATCCCGGCGTTGCCGCCGTTGCCGCCGTTGCCCATTACCAACGCGTTGCCGCCGTTGCCGCCGTTGCCGCCGACAACAGGGGAGTCTCCGCCGGAGCCGCCGCCACCGCCGTTGCCGACGAGTAGCCCGCCATTGCCGCCGTGACCGCCGTTACCGCCGCTACTAGTGGGGCCGCCGAGCCCGCCGGAGCCGCCGTCACCGCCGTTGCCAACGAGTAGGCCGGCGTCGCCGCCTGCCCCGCCGGCCCCGCCGGTGGACAACGAGAAACTGAACCCGCCGGAGCCGCCGGCCCCGCCGGTACCGAACAGCAGGCCGGCCTTGCCACCGTGCCCGCCTGCCCCGCCGGTCAAATTGCCAACGCCGCCTGCGCCGCCGGCCCCGCCGGTACCGAACAGCAGGCCAGCGTTGCCACCGGCCCCGCCTGCCCCGCCTGGGCTGTTGTTGAAGCCCTCACCGCCGGCACCGCCGACCCCGCCGGCGGAGAAGGACAACAAGCCGGCGTTGCCGCCGGCCCCGCCTGCCCCGCCGATGGCGTTGCTGCCGGTGCCGCCAGTGCCGCCGAGACCTCCGGGGCCATAGATTAGACCGCCGGCCCCACCCTGCCCGCCGTTGCCTCCGGTGGTGCCGCCGAACCCGCCAGTTCCGCCAGCACCGCCGACACCGAACAGCCCGGCGGCCCCGCCGTTGCCGCCGTTGCCACCGGCCAGGGCCCCTGAGCTTGCTCCGGACCCGCCGGCCCCGCCGTTGCCAAACAGCCACCCGCCGGCCCCGCCGTTTGCCCCGGTGCCCGGGGCTGCGTTGGCGCCGTTGCCGATCAGCGCACGCCCGGTCAGCGCCAGGCTGGGCGCATTGATCACGCTGAGCAGATCCTGCTGTACCGTCTGCGCCGGATTGGCCGTAAACGCCGCAATATTGGCGGCCTCCGCGCCGGCATATGATCCCGCACCCGCGGTCAACGCCTGCACAAACTGGTCGTGAAACGCCGCCGCCTGCGCGCTGACTGCTTGAAAGCCCGCACCGTGGGCCGAGAACACCGCCGCAATGGCCGCCGACACCTCATCCTCGGCCGCGGCCAGCACCCCCGTAGTCTGGGCCGCCGCGGCCCCGTTAGCCACTTGGATCGTCGAACCGAGACTGGCCAAATCCGACGCTGCTGACGCCACCATCTCCGGCGCCGCGGTTACAAACGACAAATTGCCCACCTCCGACCAAGTCGAGACGATCCCTGGCAGGCACCCGGG
>NZ_JBKQQD010000023.1:0-3499 GCF_052144515.1 Mycobacterium sp.
ATCATCCGCCGCGCCTCCGATCTTCACGGTTATCCACTTATCCATTTTGACTGGTTCGCCAACGATCGAACGGCGCCCAATTGGGAGCGGTGGTTTGAGATGGCATCGGCGACCGATCCGGGAGCACGCCAAGGGTGCCAGATCGCGCTCAGCTTCCGCGAGGAGTTGCACGCAATCGAGGCGGTCCTCGCCGGCCATGGCATCGCGCTATGCAGTGATGTTGTGGTCGCTGATGACCTCGCCTCCGGCACCCTTGTCAAAGTGCTCGATGTGGCGCTCCCCGGCTACGGGTATTACCCGGTCTACGCGGTTGATCATCAGCACCGCGCGGTCATCGAACTCTTCGTCGAATGGATTTCCACGGCGACACGGTCCACAATCATCGCACGCCCGCAGACCACTCGCGTCTCTGTGCGGTGAGCCACGATCGAAATGCGCATCACAATTCGAGAGGGTGCGGCCTAGTAACAAAACAGCAGCGTCGAAGGCGTGAAGCAACAGCACGTAGCCGCTGAATGTCGCTTCTTGGCCCTTCGCGTCGCTTAGTGCGATGCAGCGATATGTCCGGAGTTGGGTGAACAGCGGAAGTCGGTTGTGCTCACTTGAAATGACGTGAATGACCCATCTGCGATATCAGCGCGCAATTTTGCTGTGCTGCACACACAGGTCACATTCAGCAAATGTGGTAGAGTACTGCCCTCAGCCTGATGGGGTAGTCTCATGAAACGGCGGGAGTTCATCACGCTTCTTGGCGGCGCTGCCGCTTCATGGCCGCTCATCGCCCTAGCGCAACAACCGTCGATGCCGGTGATTGGTTTCCTAAGCGCACGGTCGCCTGCCGAGGCGGCGTCTGTGCTGGGTGCGTTTCGCCAAGGCTTGGGCGAGACCGGCTATTTCGAAGGTAAGAATGTTATAATTGAGTATCGCTGGGCAGAAGGCCGATATGGATCGGCTACCAGCATTGGCTGCCGAACTGATCGGTCGTCAGGTAGCGGTAATTGCTGCTACCGGGGGTGAGCCGTCACCACTGGCAGCACAGGCAGCGACTAGAACCATACCGATTATCTTCACCCTCGGGGGTGACCCGGTGGAGGCTGGACTAGTCGATAGTTTCAACCGACCGGGCGGCAACCTCACTGGCACAACCATTATGGGCGTAGAGCTGGGGCCAAAGCTGCTAGACATTCTTCGCCAGCTCATACCCAGCGCCACGACCATTGCGATCCTTGTCAACCCAGCTTTTCAGCTGACCTCAGCCGAAGTGCGCAACGTGCAGGATGCTGCGCACACTGTCGGAATACGGGTTAGTGTCCTGAACGCCAGCACCGAAGCTGAAATCGACACAGCCTTCACAACCATCGTTCAACAGAAAACTGACGCTCTGATTGTCGGAACGGACCCGTTTCTTCTCGGACAACGTGACCAGCTCGTGCGGTTAGCGGCGCGTCATACTGTGCCCACGATCTATTTCCTGCGTGAGTTCGTCGAGTCCGGTGGACTACTGAGCTACGGCCCCAGCATTGCTAACGGTTATCGACAGGCTGGGGCTTACGTTGGCCGCATTCTCAGTGGCGCGAAACCGGCCGACTTGCCGGTTTTGCGGCCGACGACCTTCCAGCTCGTTATTAACCTCAAGACCGCCAGGGCGTTAGGCCTGACAATTCCGCCGAATGTGCTCGCGATCGCCGACGAGGTGATCGAATAACGGTCTGTTTTGCTGCGCTGCATGAGTCCGAATTTGATGTGGTGGACGGTGCCCGCTCCCAGCAACGACGCCGCCGCGTCGAACGGCTCAACCCGTAGGCAGAGGTGATCGAGGTTGGCCCGGCCGGTGCTCGCGCGTCGATGCAGGTAATTGGTTTCCTAAGCGCACGGTCGCCTGCCGAGGCGGCGCCAGTGCTGGGTGGTCCGCGGGACGCCCCGGTGCAGATCATTGAACGTCGTGCTGCCTCGCAGCAGTTCGCGCAGGATCAGGGGAGTCCAGCGCTCAGCAAACACCTCGGCTCCCTTGGCGAGCGGACAATACTGACCGTAACCCTCCATCGCACCCCACCTCGCGAGTTACCCAAACTAAGCATAGATCGCGAGTCGACTCCAGTACAGAAAGTGCACTTGCAGACCTGCACTCGCGGGAAGAGTATTAGCCGCGGCCGCCGTGGAAGAGTTCACCGCCGGTCGTCGGCAGTTTCGAGGGAGAGACGGTCATGAAAACACTAGCGTCTTCAATGTTTCGCCGGATGCGATGGGCAACGATCACGCTCGCGCTCATGGGCGCGTGCCTCGCTCAGGCGCCATGCTCTGCAGATGTCATCACCGACTGGGACGCGAAGGCATCGGCGGTCGCATCGCCCGCTGCGCTCGGGCAGCGCGAGGTGACGATCGTCGACTTGGCGATGTTCGATGCGGTGAATTCCATCACCGGAAATTACGCTCCCTATGTGGCGCGGGAAGACGACGTCGCTCAGGCATCGGCGGAAGCCGCCGCGGCCAGCGCCGCCGCGACCGCGCTCGAGAAGCTCCACCCCGAGCGTGCGCCCGAGTTCAAATCCGCGCTCGAGGAGTATCTCAAGAGTGTGACCACCGACCCCGCAGCCCTGGCCAAGGGGAGGCAGGTTGGCGAGCACGTGGCACTACGGGTGTTTGACTCGCGTGCGCACGACGGTGCCACCGACCGCGACCCCTACCGTCCGCGGACTCAGCCCGGTGTGTATGTGCCCACCGCGACCATGATCTGCCCGACCTGGCAGACGCTCAAACCTTTCGTGCTCGAGCGGCCCGATCAGTTCCGACCGGGACCACCGGTTGCACTCGCCAGTAAGGAATGGGCGGCGGACTACAACGAAGTCAAACTTCTTGGCGCACGCGACAGCGCAACGCGAACGCCGGAACAGACGGAGACCGCGCGGTTCTGGCTCATGACGGGGCCGCAGGCTTACCACCCGATCGCCCGTCAGCTCATCGAAGCACGGCACCTCGACCTCATCGATAGCGCGCACTTCATGGCGATGTACGCCGTCGCGCTCACCGACGCTTACATCGCCGTGTTCGAGGCTAAGTACCGTTATGATTTCTGGAGACCGGTCACGGCGATCCGCAACGGCGACATCGATGGGAATCCTGACACGGAAAGCGACGCCACCTGGCAGCCCCTCGATGCCACGCCGATGCACCCTGAATACCCCTGCGCCCACTGCATTCTGAGCGGGGCGGCAGCGGCTCTCATCGAGTCATCCGGCGGACTCGGCGAACTTACGGAGTTCCGCCTCACGAGCCCCACGGCACCCGGTGTCACGCATCACTGGACGAACCTCGAGAGCTTCACCGGCGAAGTCGCGAATGCGCGGATCTGGGCCGGTTTTCATTACCGGTCGTCCGCGCGCGTGGGGACCGCCATGGGTCGCGAAGTGGGCCGCTACGTAGCCCAGCATTTCGCGCCGCCGCAAAAGGTGCGGCGCGCCCGCTCGTGAAGTACAGCAGTGGCGACCCCGGCGGTTAGCGA
>NZ_JBKQQD010000024.1:0-33996 GCF_052144515.1 Mycobacterium sp.
CGCCCCAAAATCCTCTCTCGCTGGCCGCTGCCTTACTGGTTTGGCGGCATCAGGACGGTGTCGATCATGTACACCTGCGCGTTTGCGGTGGACACGCCGCCGCAGACCAGGCCCGCATCGTTGACCTTGAGGTCATTGCCGGCGCCGGTGACATTGAGCGTGGCCCCTTGCAGCGTGGCGTGCTGACCGCCTACCTGTGCCGGGCTCAGCTGTCCGCTCACCACGTGATACGTCAGGATCTTCTTCAACAGCGGCCCGTCGGTCTTGAGCTTGTCCAGCGTTGCCGCGTCGAGTTTGGCGAACGCCGCGTCGGTCGGAGCGAACACGGTGAATTGGCCGTTGTTGAGCGTGTCGACCAAGTTCACCTGGGGGTTGAGCTTGCCCGACAGCGCCGAGGTCAGCGTGGTCAGCATCGGATTGTTCGACGCCGCGACGGCAACCGGGTCCTGCGCCATCCCGGCCACCGATCCCGGCCCGCTAGGCACCTGTTGGGCGTAGCTCGCGCAACCGGAGCCGATGAGGTTGGCCGACGGGCTCGCGGTTGTCGGTGTTGCTGTGGCCCCGGAGGCGATCGTCGACGTCGTTGAGCCAGCGGGCCCAGACGTGGTCGAACTGGCGACCCCACCCTTGCTCGAGCACCCCGCTAACAGCACCACCGCGATCACGCCGACACCGGCCGCGGCAGATACCTTGCGTTTCAGACCCGTACTCACTTATTCGACTCCCTTGTCGCTCGTGCCTGCTCTTTTGTGGTTGCGGACCACAACCGGACCCGAAGGCAGCACGTCGATCGCGAAGTGCCGTCACCGGTTGTGGGCGCCGCAATTGCTATTCGGCGCCGTTCGCGTCGTGGATGTGTGGTGGCTTCAACTCCGGCTCCGGGCCGCTGCATCGCCCGCTGCTTGGCCCGCATCGTCGCCGGGCGGCACAATGAGTAAGTGACCAACTCGCCGACCCAACGGCACGCCGACGGCCGTCTGCGCGTGCTGGTGCTGGGCAGTACCGGCTCAATCGGCACCCAGGCGCTGGAGGTCATCGCCGCCAACCCAGACCGTTTCGAGGTAGTCGGGCTGGCCGCCGGGGGCGCCAACGTGGACACGCTGCGGCGCCAGCGCGCCGAGACCGGGGTGACCAACATCGCCGTCGCCGACGAGCGGGCGGCCGAGAAGGTGGGCCAAGAAATCGGGGGGGTCCCCTATCACGGTCCCGACGCGGTCACCCGGCTCGTCGAGGAGACCGAAGCCGACGTCGTCCTCAACGCGCTGGTCGGGGCGCTGGGCCTGCGACCGACGCTGGCCGCGCTGGAGTCGGGTGCCCGGCTCGCGCTGGCCAACAAGGAATCGCTGGTCGCGGGCGGACCACTGGTGTTGCGGGCCGCGCGGCCGGGCCAGATCGTGCCCGTCGACTCCGAGCATTCCGCGCTGGCGCAGTGCCTGCGCGGTGGTAGCCCCGACGAAGTCGCCAAGCTGGTGCTGACCGCCTCCGGCGGGCCGTTTCGCGGCTGGGCCGCCGCCGACCTCGAGGCCGTCACGCCCGAGCAGGCCGGCGCCCACCCGACCTGGTCGATGGGCCCGATGAACACGCTGAACTCGGCGTCGCTGGTCAACAAGGGGCTCGAGGTCATCGAAACGCATCTGCTGTTCGGCATCGACTACGACCGCATCGAGGTGGTCGTGCACCCTCAGTCGATTGTTCATTCGATGGTCACCTTCGTCGACGGCTCGACGATCGCTCAAGCCAGCCCCCCGGACATGAAGCTGCCCATTTCCCTGGCGCTGGGCTGGCCCCGGCGGGTGCCCGGCGCGGCGGCGTCCTGCGACTTCAACACCGCGTCTACCTGGGAGTTCGAGCCGCTGGACACCGCCGTCTTCCCCGCGGTTGAGCTGGCCCGGCACGCCGGCCAGGTCGGTGGCTGCATGACCGCCGTCTACAACGCCGCCAATGAAGAAGCGGCTGCGGCGTTCCTTGAGGGACGGATCGGTTTCCCCGCGATCGTCGGCACCATCGCCGAGGTACTGCGCGCTGCCGACCAATGGGCCGTGGAACCAGCTACCGTGGATGACGTACTCGCAGCGCAGCGCTGGGCCCGCGCGCGAGCGCAACGCGAGGTTTCCGGAAAGGTCTTAGAAAGGTCCTAATAGCGGAGATGATGTTCGTTCTCGGCATTGTGCTGTTCGCACTGGCCATCCTGATCTCGGTGGCCCTGCACGAGTGTGGCCACATGTGGGTGGCGCGCGCCACCGGCATGAAGGTGCGCCGCTACTTCGTCGGCTTCGGGCCCACGCTGTGGTCCACCCGGCGCGGTGAAACCGAATACGGCGTCAAGGGCGTTCCGCTCGGCGGATTCTGCGACATCGCCGGCATGACCCCGGTCGAGGAACTCGCCCCCGACGAGCAGGACCGCGCCATGTACAAGCAGGCCACCTGGAAGCGGGTCGCGACGCTGTTCGCCGGGCCGGGGATGAACTTCGTCATCTGCCTGGTGCTGATCTACGGCATCGCGCTGGCGTGGGGACTGCCGAACCTGCACCCGCCGACAAATGCGGTGGTCGGCGAAACCGGCTGTGTCGCAAAGGAAGTCGCCGCAGGAAAGCTCGACAAGTGCGACGGTCCCGGCCCGGCGGCGCAGGCCGGGATCCGCCCGGGCGACGTCGTCGTCAAGGTCGGTGACACCCCAGTGTCCAGCTTCGAGGACATGGCCGCCGCGGTCCGCAAAATGCAGGGCACGGTGCCGGTCGTCGTGCAGCGCGACGGCACCACGATCACCACCTACGTTGCGGTCCAGTCCACCCAGCGCTTCCTCACTAATGGGGCCAACGGACAGGGCGGTCAACCCGAGGCGGCCACCGTCGGCGCCATCGGAGTCGGAGCCCCGCGTCTGGTGCCCACGCGCTACGGCGTCTTCTCGGCCGTGCCCGCCACATTCGCCTTCGCCGGCGATCTGACCGTCGAGGTGGGCAAGTCGCTGGTCACCATCCCGACCAAGGTCGGTGCGCTGGTGCACGCTATCGGTGGTGGTCAGCGCGACCCGCAGACGCCGATGAGCGTCGTCGGGGCCAGCATCATCGGGGGCGACACCGTCGATCAAGGGCTGTGGGTGGCGTTCTGGTTCTTCCTGGCCCAGTTGAACCTGATCCTGGGTGCCATCAACCTGCTGCCGTTGCTGCCGTTCGATGGCGGTCACATCGCCGTCGCGGTGTTCGAGAAGCTCCGCAACATGGTCCGGTCGGCCCGCGGCAAAGTCGCGGCCGCGCCGGTGAACTACCTCAAACTCATGCCCGCCACGTACGTGGTGCTGGTGTTCGTCGTCGGGTACATGCTGTTGACCGTGACCGCCGATCTGGTCAACCCGATCAGGTTGTTCCAGTGAGTATCGGCCTGGGTATGCCGCAACCGCCGGCACTGACGCTCGCTCCGCGGCGCACCACCCGCCAGCTCATGGTCCGCGACGTCGGGGTCGGCAGCGACTATCCGATCTCGGTGCAGTCGATGTGCACCACCAAAACTCACGACGTCAACGCGACGTTGCAGCAGATCGCAGAGTTAACCGCAACCGGCTGTGACATCGTCCGGGTGGCCTGCCCGCGCCAGGAAGACGCCGACGCGCTGGCCGAGATCGCCCGGCACAGCGGGATTCCGGTGATCGCCGACATCCACTTCCAGCCGAAGTACATCTTCGCCGCCATCGACGCCGGGTGCGCCGCCGTGCGGGTAAACCCCGGCAACATCAAGGAATTCGACGGCCGAGTCGGCGAGGTCGCCAAGGCCGCGGGTGCGGCCGGCATCCCGATCCGCATCGGCGTCAACGCCGGCTCGCTGGACAAGCGGTTCATGGAGAAGTACGGCAAGGCCACCCCCGAAGCGCTGGTCGAATCGGCGCTGTGGGAGGCCTCGCTGTTCGAGGAGCACGGCTTCGGCGACATCAAGATCAGCGTCAAGCACAACGACCCGGTGGTGATGGTCGCCGCCTACGAGCAGCTGGCCGCCCAATGCGATTACCCGCTGCACCTCGGCGTCACCGAGGCCGGTCCCGCCTTCCAGGGCACCATCAAGTCCGCGGTCGCCTTCGGGGCGCTGTTGTCCCGGGGCATCGGCGACACCATTCGGGTGTCGCTGTCGGCGCCGCCGGTCGAGGAAGTCAAGGTCGGCAACCAGATTCTTGAGTCGTTGAACCTGCGGCCCCGCGGGCTCGAGATCGTGTCCTGCCCGTCGTGCGGCCGGGCCCAGGTCGACGTCTATAAGTTGGCCAACGAGGTCACCGCCGGCCTGGACGGCCTGGACGTGCCGTTGCGAGTGGCCGTGATGGGGTGCGTCGTCAATGGTCCGGGGGAGGCCCGTGAGGCCGACCTGGGCGTCGCGTCGGGAAACGGTAAAGGCCAGATTTTCGTCAAGGGCGAGGTGATCAAGACCGTTCCCGAGGCGCAGATCGTCGAGACGTTGATCGAGGAAGCCATGCGGCTCGCATCAGAGATGGGAACAGCGAGCGGTTCGCCAATTGTGACCGTAAGCTGATGAGGGCCGTTTGAAGGCCGTCAGTTCGCACCACGGAGAGTACTGAGATGTCGGCTCCGCCCATCCTTCGCCTGATCGGCGACCGGCGGGTGTCCGTGGTGCGCGACGCCGCCGCCGCCTGGCGGGTGTTCGACGAGGACCCCGTTGGGTCGTGCATGGTCGCGGCCCGGGTCACCGACCACGGCGTCGATCCCAATTCGATTGGCGGCGAGCTGTGGACGCGGCGCGGCGTGGAGGAGTCGCTGTGCTTCGCGGGTGCCAACCTCATCCCGCTGCGCGGCGGACCGGCCGACCTGAACGCATTCGCCGACGAGGCGATGAGCGGTTCGCGGCGCTGTTCGTCGCTGGTCGGCAGGGCCGACTTGGTATTGCCCATGTGGCAGCGGCTCGAGCCGGCCTGGGGTCCGGCGCGCGACGTGCGCGACAACCAACCCCTGATGGCGCTGACGATGTACCCCAAGTGCGAGATCGACACCGGCGTGCGCCAGGTTCAGCCGGACGAACTGGACGCTTACCTGGTCGCCGCCGTCGACATGTTCATTGGCGAAGTGGGCGTCGACCCGCGGCTCGGCGACGGCGGTCGCGGCTACCGTCGGCGGGTTGCCAGTCTCATCGCGGCTGGACGGGCGTGGGCCCGCTTTGAGAAGGGTGAGGTCATCTTCAAGGCTGAGGTGGGATCGCAATCTCCGACGGTCGGACAGATCCAAGGGGTCTGGGTTCATCCCGAGCGGCGCGGCCTCGGGCTGGGCACTCGCGGCACCGCGACGTTGGCCGCCGTGATCGTCGGCACCGGGCGCATCGCCAGCCTGTATGTGAACAACTTCAACACGGTCGCCCGCGCCGCGTACGCCCGCATCGGCTTCACCGAGGTCGGCACCTTCGCCACCGTGCTGCTGGACTAGCGCTCGCCGCCGCTCGAAGGCCAGCGGGCGTCGTATATTCTGGCCGCCGACGCCTTCCGCTCCGGGTGCACACGGACATTCACTGTGATGGGGAGCACATGTCCGAGTTCAATACGCCCAAGCGCCGACCAGTGCGCAACGCGCTGCACGCCGCGATGAGCGCGGCGCCTGCTCAGCGCGCCGCAGCCGAGGCGGCGGCGACGGACTTCCACCAAGGTCTGTGGCCCGCATTGCGCGCCGAGATCCGCTGGGCGTTCACGCCGCCGCGCGTCTGGCTCACGGGCGTCATGGCCAACCTAGTTCTCGCGGTGGCGTGGTTAGTGGCCCAACGCCTGACCGCTCCGCACGTGCACCGGGCCCCGTCCCACTACCACCACGCCGGCTTTTACCACCACCACCAGCTCGACTGGGTGATCCTGATCAGCGCCTACTTCGCCTCGTTCGTGCTCGCCGATGTCACCACCACCAACGTGCTGGGCGCCGATCACCACCGCGTCGCCAAGGGGTTGTCGGAGGGCGCGCCGTTTTGGCGGGTCTTACTGCTGAAAAACCTGACCCTGCTCGTGATCGTCGGGCTGCCCACCTTGTTGGTGGCGATGGCGTTGACGCTGTGGAAGCAGACGCCGGCGGGGTTGGGTGACACGATCCCCAACGTCGCGGTGCCCATCGTGTCCTGGCTGGGCGTGAGCAACATGATCTCGGTGCTGCTGCCGGTCGGCTCGCGACCGCTGATGCAACGCTGGCACGATCGGCGCAACTGGCGCCGCACCGGCATCTGGATCCTCGCCCTGACGCTCCCTTACGCGCTGTACTACGTCGCCGACCCGATGGGCGGGGTGGAGCACAAAATGTTGTGGACGTGGGTCCCAGCGGCGATCGGACCGGTGTTCGGGCGCGACACAAAAAGTTTCGTGCATCTCGGCATCGCCGTAATCGTCTGGGCGGCCGGCACTCTCGTGGCCTGCCGGTGGGAGCGCAAGCGCGGACTGCAGTTCAGATGACTTTGTGGGCGGGTGAGCGCCGACTTCAGATCACAGTTGGGTCTCGGTGTGTCTGCGCCCCTGTCCGAGTCCTCGTTCCTAACATCAGTACCGATGGCAACAAGAATAACTCTGATATCAGTGGTCCCAGTGGTCGCAGGCCTGCTCGTCGCGGTGGTCGCGGTATCGGGATGCACCCCGCGGCCCGAGGGGCCCGGCCCCGCGGCGGAGAAGTTCTTTCGCGCGCTGGCCGTCGGCGACACCGGGACGGCCGCCCAGGTCAGCGACAACCCCAACGAAGCCCGGGAAGCGCTCAACGCGGCCTGGGCCGGGCTCCAGGCCACCCACCTGGACGCGCAGGTGCTCAGCTCGAAATACGCCGAGGACACCGGCACCGTCAACTACCGCTTCACCTGGCACCTGCCCAAGAACCGGACCTGGAGCTACGACGGCCAGTTGAAGATGGCGCGCGACGAGGGGCACTGGCAGGTCCGGTGGGCCGCCACCGGGCTGCATCCCAGGCTGGGTGAGCATCAGACGTTCGCGCTGCGGGCCGATCCGCCGCGGCGCGCCTCGGTGAACGAACTGGGCGGCAGCGATGTCCTGGCGCCGGGGTACCTGTATCACTACACCCTGGACGCGACGCAGGCCGGGCCCGCCCTGATCGAGACGGCGCACGCGGTGGTCGACGCCCTGCATCCCTTTAACGACACGCTCAACGACCCGCAGCTGCTGGCGGAAAAGGCCAGCTCGGCAACCGAGCCGCTGGATTTGGGTGTCACCTTGCACCCCGACGACAACGACAAGGTCGCTCCGGCGATCGGCAGGCTGCCCGGCGTCGTGATCACACCCCTGGCCGACATCCTGCCGACCGATCCGCATTTCGCGCCGGCGGTCGTCGCCGAGGTGAAAAAGGCCGTGATCAACCAGCTCGACGGTCAGGCGGGCTGGCGGATCGTCAGCGTCAACCAGAACGGTGTCGACGTCGCGGTGCTGCACGAGGTCGAGGGGTCTCCGGCGCCGTCGGTCTCGATCACGTTGGACCGGGTGGTGCAGAATGCCGCGCAGCACGCGGTGGGCACCCGCGGCGGCAAAGCGATGATGGTCGTGATCAAGCCGTCGACGGGGGAGATCCTGGCGATCGCACAGAACGCGGGGGCGGACAGTCAGGGTCTGGTCGCCACCACCGGCCTGTTCCCGCCCGGGTCGACGTTCAAGATGATCACGGCCGGCGCCGCCGTCGATCGCGATATGGCCACGCCCAACACGATGCTGGGTTGCCCGGGCCACATCGACATCGGGCACCGCACCATCCCCAACTACGGCGGCTTCGATCTCGGCGTGGTGCCGATGTCACGCGCGTTCGCCAGTTCGTGCAACACCACGTTCGCCGAGCTGGGCAGCAGGATGCCGCCCCGCGGTCTGACGCAGGCGGCCACCCGGTACGGGCTCGGGCTCGACTATCAAGTGGACGGCATCACAACCCTGACGGGGTCGGTGCCGCCGACCGTGGACCTGGCTGAGCGCACCGAAGACGGCTTCGGCCAGGGCAGGGTGCTGGTCACCCCGTTCGGCATGGCGCTGGTGGCGGCCACGGTCGACGCCGGCAAGACCCCGGTGCCGCAGCTGATCGCCGGCCGGGCGACGACGGTCGAGGGCGACAGCACGCCGATCACCCCGAAGATGGTCGACGCGCTGCGACCGATGATGCGCCTGGTGGTGACCAACGGGACGGCCAAGGAGATCGCCGGCTGCGGTGAGGTGTTCGGCAAGACGGGTGAAGCCGAATTCCCGGGTGGATCGCACTCGTGGTTCGCCGGGTACCGTGGCGACCTTGCGTTCGCGTCGCTGATCGTCGGGGGCGGCAGCTCGGAATACGCGGTCCGGATGACCAAGGTGATGTTCGAGTCGTTGCCGCCGGGCTACCTGACTTAGGGTGCTCCTCCGCCCGTGGACAGCGTAAGTTGCGAAGGTGGGCGAAACATCATGACGGAGACCGGTGGGGACATGCTGGCTCCGATGTCACTGCGGGTGTCGGATGCCGACCGCAACGGCACGATGCGGCGACTGCACAACGCGGTCGCGCTCGGGCTGATCGATATCAACGAATTCGAGCAGCGCTCGTCGCGGGTGTCCTACGCGCGGACCCGAAACGAGCTGGACGGGCTCGTCAGCGACCTGCCTGGGCCGGGCGCGATTGTCACGTCCGCGGCCGACCGCGTCGAACTGCGCGGTTGGGCAGGCTCACTGAAGCGCCACGGCGAATGGATGGTCCCCACCCGGTTGGCGCTGGTGCGCCGGCTCGGCTCGATCGAGCTCGACCTGACCAAGGCCCGATTTGCCGGGCCGGTGGTGGTCATCGAACTCGACCTGCGGTTCGGCTCGGTCGACATCCGCTTGCCCGACCGTGCCAGCGCCTCCATCGACGACGTCGAAGTTTATGTCGGCAGCGCCAGCGACCGCCGCAAGGACGCCCCGGCGGAGGGAAGCCCGCATGTGGTGTTGACCGGCCGGGTGGTGTGCGGCTCGATAGTCATCCGGGGGCCGCGGCGCTCGTTTCTGCGCCGGCCCGGCCGGGCCTGATTGCCCTCGGCCAGCTCGGTTGCGATGGTCTCAGTGGTCACATGAGTCACCGCGCCGGCAGGTAAGCAATTTGCCCACCTCGCAGCGACAAACCGCCAACGGTTCCACGATCGCCCCGGTGTCGTCGCGCACAGTCGCTGCGAGGCGGGCAAAACGGACAATCCTTCCCGGCTGGGGCCGATGTGGCGGATGTGACAAGACGCCGCGGGGCGGGCGGCGTCGGGCCGTCAGACCGTAAGCTGGCGACATGCCCGCTCGCACCGCGCTTTCACCCGGAGTGTTGTCCCCGACGCTGCCGGTGCCCAACCGCATCCCGCGCCCGGAATACGTCGGCAAGGCGACCGCGCGGGAGGGCACCGAGCCGTGGGTGCAGACACCCGAGGTGATCGAGAAGATGCGCGTCGCCGGCCGTATCGCGGGCGGTGCGCTGGCCGAGGCGGGCAAGGCGGTCGCGCCGGGCGTGACGACCGACGAACTGGACCGGATCGCGCACGAGTACATGGTCGACCACGGCGCCTACCCGTCGACGCTTGGCTACAAGGGATTTCCGAAGTCGTGCTGCACGTCGCTCAACGAGGTCATCTGCCACGGAATCCCCGACTCGACGGTGATCGCCGACGGTGACATCGTCAACATCGACGTCACCGCCTACATCGACGGGGTGCACGGCGACACCAATGCCACCTTCTTGGCCGGCGACGTGTCAGAAGAGCACCGGTTGCTCGTCGAGCGGACCCGCGAGGCGACGATGCGCGCGATCAACGCCGTCAAGCCCGGGCGCGCGTTGTCGGTCGTCGGCCGCGTGATCGAGTCGTATGCAAATCGGTTCGGGTACAACGTGGTTCGCGACTTCACCGGTCACGGCATCGGCACCACGTTTCACAACGGGCTGGTGGTTTTGCACTACGACCAGCCCAGCGTGACGACAATCATGCAGCCGGGCATGACATTCACCATCGAGCCGATGATCAACCTGGGCGCGCTGGACTACGAAATCTGGGATGACGGCTGGACAGTGGTCACCAGGGACCGCAGGTGGACCGCGCAGTTCGAGCACACCCTGCTGGTCACCGACACCGGCGTCGAGATTCTCACCTTGCCGTGAGTGCGCTCGCCCTCACGAGGTGAGCGGGGCTCTGCTGGTTGCGGGCACCAGCTCCGACGCCGGGAAATCCGTTGTGGTGGCGGGTCTGTGCCGGTTGCTCGCGCGCAACGGGGTTCGGGTCGCACCGTTCAAGGCGCAGAACATGTCCAACAATTCCGTCGTCACCGTCGAGGGTGGTGAGATCGGCCGGGCACAGGCTATGCAGGCCCGGGCGGCGGGACTGGAACCCAGCGTGCGGTTCAACCCGATCCTGCTCAAACCGGGCAGTGACCGGACGTCGCAGCTGGTGATTCGCGGGCAGGTCGCAGACTCGGTGACCGCCGCGGGCTACATGCAGCACCGCGACCGGCTGGTCGGCATCGTCATGGACGAATTCTCTTCTCTGCGTGACGAATTCGATGCGGTGATCTGTGAGGGCGCCGGCTCCCCGGCCGAAATAAATTTGCGCGCGAACGATTTGGTCAACATGGGACTGGCCAGGGCCGCGAACCTGCCGGTGGTCGTGGTCGGCGACATCGACCGCGGCGGTGTTCTGGCGCATCTGTTCGGGACGGTCGCGGTGCTCGAGCCCGACGACCAGGCGCTGATCGCGGGCTTCATCATCAACAAGTTCCGCGGCGATCCGGCGCTGCTCGAGCCGGGGCTGGACCAATTGTTCGACTTGACCGGGCGCCCCACCTACGGGGTGCTGCCGTATGCCCACGACCTGTGGATCGACGCCGAGGATGCGCTGTCGGTGCTGGCGCATGGTGTCGTCGGCGCGCCGGCACCCCCGCGGGGCGACGAGTGGCTGCGGGTGGCCGCGGTGCGGCTGCCCCGGATTTCCAACTCCACCGACATCGAGGCGCTGGCCTGCGAGCCGGGCGTGCTGGTGCGGTGGGTCACCGACCCGGGCGAATTGGCCGAGGTCGATCTGATAGTTCTTCCCGGTACCAAGGCCACCGTTGCCGACCTGTCCTGGCTGCACGATCGCGGCCTGAGCGGCCCGATCGCAGCCCACTGCAGCGCGGGCAAGCCGGTACTGGGCATCTGCGGGGGCTTTCAGATGTTGTGCCGGCGCATCGTGGACGGGATCGAATCCGGGGCCGGGGAAGTCGCGGGGCTGGGGCTGTTGGATGCCGACATCGCCTTCGCTGCGGACAAGGTCCTGCGCCGCTGGCCGCCTCCCCTGAGCGGATACGAGATCCATCATGGGCGGCTCACCCGGTGGGACGAGGCCAGCTGGTTCGATGTCGGCTCTGCGCCAGATGAGCCGCAGGGTTTGGTGCGCGGCGCGGTTTTCGGCACCCACTGGCACGGCCTGCTGGACAACGACGATTTTCGTCGCCAGTGGCTCGTTGGGGTGGCCGAGGCGGCCGGGCGCAGCGGGTTCGTCGTGGCCGATGATGTCGATGTCGCGCAGCGCCGCGACGCGCAGTTGGTGTTGATGGCCGATCTGTTGGCGTCTCATCTCGACGTGGAGACGGTGGTCGGGCTGATCGACGGGGGACCGCCACCGCGCCCGTGCATTGTCAGCGGTTTTCGATCAGTGTGAGCTCAAAGGAAGCAGAGCCAAAACGTTGCTGCCGCAATAAATCTGGGTTGCGAGCTGGTAAGTCGGTTGTGCGTGCGCGCCGCCGCGGTTGACAGTGGGTTGTGGGTACCGGCGAAAACGACCCGTATGCAGGCCGATTAGCTGTTAACGTGCGACAGTGCCCTCGATGATGACCACGCTCGACGGTATTCCGATTCCCGTGGCCGTTGCGGGTCCTGACAAGGGCGTCGTCGTCGTCATTCTCGGCGCTGAGCAGCGCGCGCCCGCCGCTTACGACGCGGTGTGTGAACGCCTGCATACCGCGTCGCTGCGGACCGTCGTCATCGGCCCCGACCCGCGGCTGACCGGCAAGTCGGTGATCGGCATCCTCGACTCCCTGGGCATCGGGTGGGCGGTGGTGGTTGGCGACCGTGCCGGCGCCGAGCTGGCGTGGAAGCTCGCGGCAACCAGGTTGGGCCGGTTCGTCGGTCTGGTGGCCATCGACCGCGGGCATCCGCGGGTGGCCGATCTCGAGGGCGTCGTGCGCGATGAAGAGTGCCCGCCGGTGGAGGTCGCCACCACCGTTTTGGTCAGCTCCCCGGCCGCCCGGGCAATCGCCCGCGACAGCCAGCGTTTCGTCTACGCCGACTACCGGATGGTGGACCTGCTCGGGCGGCGCAACGCGCAGGAGTCCACCGCGCAGTTGGCCGCCGAGATCGTGTTGCGCACCAGCAGCTGGTAGCACCGCCGCCCAGTGCTGCACCGCGGAGCGGTTTAGGCTTGCGCATGGCCTGGCCCGCTGGGGTCACGTGCGGGAAGGTATCCGATGTTGTCGTTAGCCGAACTGGAGCGAATGGTCGCGGCCGGCGATGTCGACACCGTCATCCTGGCGTTTGCCGACATGCAGGGCCGGCTGGTCGGCAAGCGGGTGTCGGGCCGGGATTTCGTCGACGAGTTCGCCGCCCATGGTGCCGAATGTTGCAACTATCTGCTTGCCGTCGACGTCGACATGAACACCGTGGCCGGCTATGCGATGTCCAGTTGGGACACCGGGTACGGCGACATGGTGATGACGCCGGACCTCGGCACCCTTCGGCTCATACCCTGGCTGCCCGGCACGGCGCTGGTGATAACGGATTTGGGCTGGCGCGACGGCAGCGCGGTCGCCGCCGCGCCGCGCAGCATCCTGCGCCGCCAGCTCGAGCGGCTGAGCCAGCAGGGCCTGGCGGCCAACGTCGCCACCGAACTCGAGTTCATGGTGTTCGACGACACCTATCGGCAGGCATGGGCCAGCGGCTACCGCGGGCTGACCCCGGCCAGCGACTACAACGTCGACTACGCCATCTTGGCGTCGTCGCGGATGGAGCCGCTGCTACGTGACATCCGGCTCGGCATGGGAGGCGCGGGTCTGCACTGTGAGGCCATCAAAGGCGAGTGCAATCGGGGCCAGCAGGAGCTCGGGTTCCGTTACGACGATGCGCTGGTCACCTGCGACAACCACACGATCTACAAGAACGGCGCCAAGGAAATCGCCGACCAGCACGGCAAGAGCCTGACGTTCATGGCGAAATACGATGAGCGCGAGGGCAATAGCTGTCACATCCACCTGTCGCTGCGCGCGCAGGACGGCTCCGCGGCGTTCGCCGACAGCAGCAGACCGCACGGCATGTCATCGACATTCGAGAGCTTCCTGGCCGGCGGATTGGCCACCATGGCCGAACTCACGTTGTTCTACGCGCCGAATATCAACTCCTACAAGCGATTTGCCGACGGCAGCTTCGCGCCGACGGCGCTGGCTTGGGGACTGGACAACCGCACCTGCGCGGTGCGGGTCGTCGGCCACGACGACAACATCCGAATGGAATGCCGCGTCCCAGGCGGGGACGTCAACCCGTACCTCGCGGTGGCGGCCCTGGTCGCGGGGGGACTGTACGGGGTGGAGCGCACATTGCGGCCACCCGAGCCGTATCAGGGGAATGCCTACCAAGCGGCCGGGGTGAAGCGGCTGCCCGCCACGCTGGCCGCGGCCGCCGAACTGTTCGACAAGTCAAGCGTCGCGCGGGGGGCGTTCGGCGACGACGTCGTCGCGCATTACCTGAACAACGCCCGAGTGGAGTTGGCGGCGTTCAACGCGGCGGTCACGGACTGGGAGAGGGTACGGGGATTTGAGCGGCTCTAGCGCGAGTCCGCCGGTGGTAGGCCTGACTACTTATCTGGAGCAGGTGCGGACCGGGATCTGGGACGTTCCCGCGGCTTATCTGCCGTCCGATTACTTCGAGGGCGTCATCATGGCCGGCGGCATCGCGGTGCTGCTGCCGCCGCAGCCGGTGGACCCCGACATCACCGCGCGTGTCCTCGACAGCCTGCACGCGCTGGTGATCACCGGGGGCTATGACCTCGACCCCGCCGCCTACAGCCAGCAACCGCATCCGACCACCGACCAGCCGCGCAATGCCCGCGACGCCTGGGAGTTCGCGCTGTTGGAGGGCGCGCTGCAGCGGCGGCTGCCGGTGCTGGGCATCTGTCGCGGTGCGCAGGTGCTCAACGTCGCGTTCGGCGGAACGTTGCACCAGCACCTGCCCGACGTGATCGGCCACGGCGGGCATCGGGCCGGCAACGGTGTGTTCGCCACGTTGCCGGTTCGCACCGTTCCGGGCACCCGGCTGGCCGGGCTGCTCGGGGAGACCGCCAACGCGTTGTGCTACCACCATCAGGCCATCGACAAGATCGGTGAATCCCTGGTGGTCAGCGCGTGGGACGCCGACGGTGTGGTCGAGGCGCTGGAGCTGCCCGGCGATGGTTTCGTGCTTGCCGTCCAGTGGCATCCGGAGCAGTCCCTGGACGACCTGCGGCTGTTCGCGGCGGTGGTGGACGCCGCGCGGTCGTACGCCGATAGCCGGCGAGCCTGATGAGCACCGTGCAACTGATCAATCCTGCCACCGAGGAGGTGCTGCGCACTGTCGAGCACGCCGATGTCGCCGCCGTCGACGATGCGGCGCGGCGGGCGGCGGCGGCCCAGCGGCGCTGGGCGCGGCTGTCGCCGGCCGAACGGGCGGCCGGGCTGCGCGCATTCGCGGCCGCGGTCGACGCCCACATCGACGAGCTGGCCGCCCTCGAGGTCGCGAATTGCGGGCACCCGATCGGGTCGGCCGAATGGGAAGCCGGCCACGTTCGCGACGTGCTGACCTTCTACGCCGCCAGCCCGGAACGCTTGTCCGGCAAGCAGATTCCCGTCGCCGGGGGCCTGGACGTCACGTTCCACGAACCACTGGGCGTGGTCGGGGTGATCACGCCGTGGAACTTCCCGATGATGATCGCGTCCTGGGGAATCGCCCCGGCCCTGGCCGCCGGCAACGCCGTGCTGGTCAAACCCGCCGAGTGGACCCCGCTGACCACCATCCGGCTCGGTGAGTTGGCGGTCGAAGCCGGGCTGGACGAAGACCTGCTGCAGGTGCTGCCCGGTGCGGGCGCGGTGGTGGGGCAGCGGTTCGTCACCAACCCCGGAGTCCGCAAGATCGTCTTCACCGGGTCCACCGAAATCGGCAAGCGCGTGATGGCCGGTGCGGCCGCTCAGGTCAAGCGGGTCACGCTGGAGCTCGGCGGCAAAAGCGCCAACATCGTCTTCGCCGACTGTGACCTGGAACGCGCGGCGGTGACCGCGCCGGCCGGGGTGTTCGACAACGCCGGCCAGGACTGCTGTGCCCGCAGCCGGATCCTGGTGCAGCGCAGCGTTTACGACCGGTTCATGGAGCTGCTCGAGCCCGCGGTGAAACGCGTCGCCGTCGGGGACCCGGGGTCGCGCGACACCGAGATGGGGCCGCTGGTATCCGGCGCGCACCGCGACAAGGTGGCCTCCTACGTGCCCGGCGACGCCCCCGTGGCGTTTCGTGGCACGACACCCGCGGGTCCCGGATTCTGGTTTCCGCCAACGGTTCTCACACCGCAGCGCACCGACCGCGCGGTCACCGAGGAGATCTTCGGCCCGGTCGTCACCGTGCTGGCGTTCGACGACGAGGCCGACGCCGTCGCGCTGGCCAACGACACCGCCTACGGGCTGTCGGGATCGATCTGGACCGACGACCTGTCCCGCGCGCTGCGGGTGTCGCGGGCGGTCGAGGCCGGCAACCTGTCGGTGAACTCGCACTCCTCGGTGCGCTACCACACGCCCTTCGGCGGTTTCAAACAGTCGGGGCTGGGCCGTGAGCTAGGCCCCGACGCGCCGCTGCATTTCACCGAGACCAAAAACGTGTTCATCGCGATCAGCGAGGAGGGCTAGTGATGGACCTGACCCGACGACTGGCGGGCCGGGTGGCGGTCATTACCGGCGGCGGCAGCGGCATCGGCCTGGCCGCGGCGCGACGGATGCGCGCCGAAGGCGCGACTATCGTCGTCGGCGACATCGACGGCGACGCTGGCGCTGCGGCGGCCGAGGAGCTCTCCGGTTTGTTTGTGCCCGTTGATGTTTCCGACGAAGGTGCCGTCAACGCGCTGTTCGACGCCGCGGCACACACTTGCGGCTCGGTTGATATCGCGTTCAACAACGCCGGCATCTCGCCACCCGAGGACGACCTGATCGAGAACACCGAACTGTGGGCGTGGCAACGCGTCCAGGACGTCAACCTCAAATCGGTGTACCTGTGCTGCCGGGCGGCGTTGCGGCACATGGTGCCCGCGCAGAAGGGTTCCATCATCAACACGGCCTCGTTCGTCGCGGTATTGGGGTCGGCGACCTCGCAGATCTCTTACACCGCCTCCAAGGGCGGGGTACTGGCCATGTCACGCGAACTGGGCGTGCAATTCGCCCGGCAGGGCATCCGGGTCAACGCACTGTGCCCCGGGCCGGTCAACACCCCGTTGCTGCAGGAGCTCTTCGCCAAGGACCCGCAGCGGGCCGCACGCCGGCTGGTGCACGTGCCGATCGGCCGGTTCGCCGAGCCCGACGAAATTGCCTCTGCGGTAGCATTTTTGGCCAGCGACGACGCGTCGTTTATCACCGCGTCGACATTCTTGGTGGACGGCGGGATCAGCTCGGCTTATGTGACACCGCTGTGACACCGCTCTAGCTTGGCGGCTCACTGGCATGGACCAGATGGATTGGCTCGCAGATCCAGCCGGGCTGGGATTCCACGGTGAGGGCCGGCGCGGCTTTTGCCCAGCCATGCGGTACCGACAACGTCCCGATCGACGCCCGGCGACCGAAACCCGCGGTAACGCTTGGCTTCTTTAGGAGCGAGCGCAAGGCAGCCGCCGTTTGCAATGCCGCCGCTTTATTCACCGAACTCAGGTGCGTCAGCGCGAAGTCCAAAGGCGCGGTCAGTGAACTCAGCTTCGACAGCGGCGATGTCACGGACGCAAGGGACGCATCGACCGTTGTCAGCGGCGAGGACGATAACGCCTGCAGCGCTTGGGGGATCGCTGACACCACTTGGTGGCCGGCCGACATCACCTGCGGCGCCGACGTCATGGCCCAGGTGCCGACCACACCTTCGCAGGCTGGGCGGGCGGTGGCAGCGGGCGTGCTGAATGGGGTCACCATCGCGGCATCCGCCGAGGCGCTGACATAGGCGTTCGTGGCCGCGGCGCCCTGCACCCACATCTGGTCGTATTCGGCCTCGACGTCCGCGATCGCCGGGCTGAGTTGGCCGAGGCAGTTCGTCGAGGCCAGCGAAATCCGCTGTGCGCGGTTGGCTTCAATCACCGGCGGGGGCACCACGGCCGCCAACGCTGACTCGAAGGCGCTCGCGGCCGTCTTGGCCTGGTTGGCCGCGTGCGCAGCTCGTGCCGCGGCGGCGTCGAGCCAATCTATGTAGGGTGTCGCCGCGCCATGCCAGGCCGCCGCCAGCTTCGAGGTCACCGACCGGTAGTCCGCCAGCCGGGCGTACAGCCGTGCGGCCAGCTTGTCCCAGGCGGCAGCCGCCTCCTTCATAGACCCCGAGCCGGGGCCTGCACACATTCGCCCGGAGTTGATCTCCGGCGGTAGCGTCGCGAAATTCATTGAAACCCTTCCCTCCAAGACATAGACCCAGGGGTTACAGACCCGCGCTATCGAGGCGTGCGCACGTCGATCAGGCGGGTGTGGTCACTGGCCGCTGTGACAACGGCGGCACGAAAGCGTGGCGTCGGGTGGTCAGCGACGGTCGACGCAGAGCTGGGTCAAGATATCTCGATCGGTCGGGGCAGACGCGGGTGCACCGGAGTGGGTGCCGCCCGGCGGAACCCCTGAGGCAGGCCCTCGGGGGGCGAACGAAGCCGGCAACGCCGACCAGTCCGACTGTGGCGACAGGCGGGTCCAAGTCTGCGGCCGTTCGCGTGCCATCCACGCGTGTTTGGTCGGCATCTGATGCGTGGGTGACGAGCCTTGAGCACCAGGTTGGGTATGTACAGCGTTCGCCTCGGCATGGGTCACTTGCCAAGCCGCCGGCAACGGTCCCGCAACCTGGGCGAGCGTGGACGCCCGCATCGCCCAGCCCGTGGTGACGGCGGTGAACAAGCTCAGGGCCGCGACCACAGCGATGGCTAGTTGCAATCGTCGAGGCTTACCGACGCCACCAAATGTCACAGTGGCCCGACCGTACTACCCGGCGATTGAAGCAAGCTGTGAGAATGATCCGAGTCGGGTGTGCGTTTCGGCAGATCAAGTGCCTGTGAGCTGCGTCATCCACTGCGGCACGATGTGAAAACAATTAGCGGGATAGCCATTTCGACTTCGCTGCCCGCGCCGTGAAAGCCGATGAGGCGAGTCATTTCGGCGGGCTCGTGGCCGCTCGCCAGCACCGCCGCATCGCCGGTGCAGACAACGACGACATCGCCGATCCGCGCCAGGTGCGCCGGGCTGACCGGCCCGAACATTCCGGTGGCCACGGCCTGCTCGCGGCTGTAGACCTGGGCCCAGCCAGCTGTCACCTCGGTCCAGGCGGCCTGCACGTCTGCCCTGGCGCCGGGCTCTGTGTGCAGGTAGCGCACCCGCGGTTCGCCGGCGACTACCCGCACTCCCTCGCCCAGCCGCGGGTCGAGGTCGAGGTCGACACGAGCGTCCGCCGCAACGTTGAGACCGCCGTGGTCGGCGGTCACCAGCAGCGCAGCGTTGCCAGGCAATGTCTCGACGAGCCGGGTCAACAGGGCATTGACACCGGCCGCCGCCTCGTGCCAGTGCGACGAGCCGACACCGAACACATGGGCCGCGTTGTCCAGGTCGGCGGTATAGCCGTAGACCAATCCGGGCGCCGCACGTAGCTCATCGGTCAGCTGTTGGGCGTAGCACCCGTTGGGGTGCATGGGCAGGAACTGCGCGCCCCGATACGCCGCATCGGTGAGCCCGCTGCCGATGAACGACTCCGGCAGCACGGCGCGGGCGCTGACGCCGGCTCGCTGCAGCCGCTCGAACCAGGTTGGCAGCGGCTGCCATTGGTTGTGTGGCGGGCCGTCGCGCCACTGAATGTGGGTGAGCACCCGGTCGGTGCCGGGGATGTTGACCGTGAAGCCCAGGATGCCGTGCTCGCCGGGCTGTGCGCCGGTGCCCAGGGACACCAGGCTGGTCGGCGTGGTCGACGGGAAGGTGCACACGAGCTGGCTGAGCCGCCCGACGCCACCGGCGAGCACGGAGGCCAGCAGCGGCGCATCACCGGCCAACTCGGGCAACAGGTGCCAGCCCAGGCCGTCGACCAGCACCACCAAGACCCGATCGACTCGGCCGGCCCCGTCCGCCAATCCCAGCCGATCGGCCGCGCCCGGCACACCCAGCAGCGCGGCGGCGGCGGGCAGCACATCGCAGATTGAACCGGGCACTTGATCAGTTTGGGGTCGGTGTGGCACTCCGCGCCAGCCGTTGGCCGGTAACCCGCAACTGGCGGTCCGTGCTGTCGGCGAGCGCGCGCACCTGATGCGGCTGCAGCCGGCCGCACAGCCGGCCCCAGTGCACCGCGACCTCGTCGCCGACGGCGACGTCGGGCACCGCGCTATACCCGTCGGCCCAGACGTCGAGGCGGCGCGCGCGGGCAGGCGCGAGCGACAGCGATTGACCGTCCCAGGCCAGCCCCTGACACATCACCTCGACGTCATCGCCGGCGCGAGACACCACTGTCCCCCAAGTGATCCGGCAGTTATCCAGCACGCTCAGCGGTTGATCGTCCATACCCCTATTTTTTCCCCGATTTTTTTTAAGGCCCAGAAACCGCGTCCAGGGATACACGCCGAACACGTGGAAACAGTGGTTGCCGGCCGCCTCCCCCGCCAGGTCCGGCGTGAGATGCGACCAATATCGGCCCGCCTGCGGTGCGATGATTTTCAGTAACGCGTCGAAAAAGTCGCCTGCGTCGAGCTCGGCGCCGACGCCACCGCCCAGCCAATACGACTCGACCAGCCGGTAGTCCAGCGGGTCGGCGATGCCGGTCAGCGCGGACAGCACCCGCAGATAGGGCCAGGCCCCGGAGAACTTGGTCGCCGCGCGGCGTACCTCGTCGATCGAGCATTCGCGCAGGGTGGCTCCCAGTGGCGGACCGCAATAGCCCAGGGCGTTGGGCGCGTAGGCGTAGCGGGCGAACATCTGGACACCGGTGGTGTCGGCGGTGTTGTCAGAGGTCAAGTGCGCGCTACCAGTTTGACCACGTCACGGTGCATGCGGCCGAAGTTGTAGTAGGCCGCACACGCCCCTTCGGGGGACACCATGCATGTCCCAATTGGGGTCTCCGGGGTGCACGCGGTGCCGAAAACCTTGCACTCCCAAGGCTTGAGCACACCCTTGAGCACCTCGCCGCACTGGCATGCCTTCGGGTCGGCGACCCGCACGCCGGGCATCGCGAATCGCAGCTCGGCGTCGAACTCCGCGAAGTCATCATGCAGCCGCAGCGCACTCTGCGAGATAAACCCCAGTCCTCGCCACTCGAAGTGCGGACGCAGCGCGAAGACCTTGCCCATCAGCGCCAGCGCCGCCGGGTTGCCGTGCTCGGGCACCACCCGCTTGTACTGGTTCTCTACCTCGCACCGGCCCTCGCGGATCTGCCGCAGCAGCATCGCGACCGCAGCCAGAATGTCCAGCGGCTCGAACCCGGCCACCACCAACGGCTTTCGATAGACTTCGGGCACGAACCGGTACGGCCGGTTGCCCACCACGGTCGACACGTGCCCGGGTCCGATGAAGCCGGACAACCGCAGGTCCGGCGATTCCAGGATGGCCTTGATCGGCGGGACGATCGTGACGTGGTTGCAGAACACGCTGAAATTGGACAGGCCCAGGTCGCGCGCCCGCACCAGCGTCACGGCGGTCGATGGCGCGGTGGTCTCGAAACCGATGGCGAAGAACACCACCTGTTTGTCGGGGTTGTCGATCGCGACCTTCAGCGCGTCCAGCGGCGAGTAGACGAACCGCACGTCGGCGCCGTGCGCCTTGGCGTCCAGCAAGCTACCGACCGACCCGGGCACCCGCATCATGTCGCCGAAACAGGTGAAAATCACATCGGGTTGCCCGGCCAGCCACATCGCGTCGTCGATGCGGCCCATCGGGATCACGCAGACCGGACACCCGGGCCCGTGTACCAGTTCGACATTGTCCGGCAGCAGATGCTCGATGCCGTGCCGGTAAATGGTGTGCGTGTGCCCGCCGCACACCTCCATGAACTTGAAGTGCTCGGGGCCGCTACTTGCCAAGTGCTCTATGGCAGCCAGCAGCTTGCGGGCCGCAGCTGGGTCGCGGAATTCGTCAACGAATTTCATTGGTGTCCCCTCAGACGATGGCCGACGTGTCGAAGGCTTCCATTTCCGTGGTGTAGGCCTCACCCAGCTTCTGCACGGCGGCCAGGGTGAGCAGCGCCTCGGTCTCGTCGATCTTGGCCATCGCGAAGCCGACGTGAACCAGTACCCAGTCGTCGGGCTCGGGCATGTCGTCCTCCAGCAGCCGCACGCTGATGGTGCGCTGCACACCGCTGACGTCTACCTTCGCCAAATAGTCCGCGGGGTCGGTGATCTCAACGATCCGGCCCGGAATGCCCAAGCACATGTCTTCACGTTCCTTTCTGGGTCAGCAGATTCGCGGCAGCGGGTCGCCGACGAGCATGTCGACGATCCGGGTGCCGCCGAACCCGGTACGCAGCACTACGCTTTCGGCCGGTTCGGCGACGATTTCACCGACCTCGGCCGCATCGGTGCCCAGCGGATGTGACCGCAACGCAGCCAGCCCGGACTCGGCCTCCTCGGGCGCGACGACGGCGACGAACTTGCCTTCGTTGGCGACGTAGAGGGGATCGATGCCCAGCAACTCGCAGGCGCCGTTCACCATGGGCCGCACCGGCAGTCGCTCCTCTTCGAGCAGCACCCCGAGGCCGCAGGCCTGGGCCAGTTCGTTGCAGACGGTCCCAACCCCGCCCCGCGTCGCGTCCCGCAGCCAGCGGGTGGACGGGGCTGCCGCCATCAGCAGTTCCACCAGCGGGCTAAGGCAGGCGGTGTCGGAATCGATATCCGCCTCGATGGCCAGGTCGCCCCGGGCCAGCATGACCGCCATGCCGTGATCGCCCATCGAACCCGACAAGAGCACCTTGTCACCGGCGCGGACCGACGCGGGCGAAAGTTTGCGGCCCGCGGGAATGACTCCGGCGCCCGTGGTGGTGACGAAAAGGCCGTCGGCGGCACCCCTGGGCACCACCTTGGTGTCGCCGGTGACGATCTGCACACCGGCCTTGGCGGCGGCGGCGGCCATGTCGGCGACGATCTCCTTCAGTTCCGCGATTGAGAACCCCTCTTCCAGAACGAATGCCGCTGCGATCCAGGACGGCACGGCGCCGGTCATCGCGAGGTCGTTGCAGGTGCCGTGCACGGCGAGCTCGCCGACGGAGCCGCCGGGAAACCGCCTGGGCTGCACTACAAATGAATCGGTGGACATCGCCAGCCGCTCACCGCCGGGCAAGGTGACGACCGCGCCGTCGCCGAGTGACTCCAGCAGCGGGTTGCGGAACGCCTCCATGAACACCGCGTCGAGGAGTGCGGCCGAGGCCTTTCCGCCCGCTCCGTGTGCCAGGGTTACGTGGTCATCGAGCAACCGGGGACGGCGCCTGCGGAACGACTCGATCCGCTCGATCACCTCACCCTCGGCGAACCGCGGCCCCGACGACAGGTATTCACCCGCTGACTTACTCATGCGGCCCCCAAACCCTCGTCGCTGGAACGTTCGTGGGTTGCCAACCACAGCTGATAGCCGAGCAGCGCTTGTGACTCCTGAATGCGGTGCACGCTTTGCGACCGAACGATGAAGCAGGCATCCACATTTGGGTTGTTGGCGAACGCGCCGCCGTCATACCCGGCGAAACCGATTGTGTACAGGCCGCGCTGCCGCGCCTCGGCCAGCGCGGTGAGCAGGTTGGGTGAGTTGCCACTGGTCGACATCGCGATCGCGATGTCACCGGCCTTCGCGCGGGCGATCAACTGGCGGGCGAACACCAGCTCGAACCCGACGTCGTTGCCCAGCGCCGTCACAATCGCCTGATCGGCGGTCAACGACCAGGCCGGCAGGGATTTTTCGCGCCCGCCGATCGGCGGTCTCGCGAACAGCGTCGCCAAGGTGGTGGAATCGGTGCAGCTGCCACCGTTTCCGAACGTGAACATCCGTCCTCCCGCCGCGAAGCGACGCGCCATCTCGGTAGCGGCCACGTTCAGCAGGTCGGCGTTGGCCTCCAGCGTGGTGCGCCGAAGCGCCAGGCTTTCGGCGGCCTTGGCCTGCGCCGATGCGGCCAGGTCGGCAAGCAGCGACTCGGGGTTGTCTTCCTGTGCGTCCCCAACATTCAAGAAGGGATACAAGAAGTTGGTGGGCTCCTCGTGGCTCACGGGCCGTCCTCCTCGTCTAGTTTGCTGATCGCGGTGCCGGCGTGCACCACTACCAGCTCGCCCGCGGCGACAGGGTCGACCAGCGCCGTCACCACATTCTCCGCACCGCGTGCGGTGCGCACGGTGGCGAGCCCGTCGACCGAGGCCGTCACCACTTCGCCCAGGCGGCCTTCGTCACTGCAGGTGACGCACACGGCCTCAGTTTCGCCGAGCGGCGAGTCGGGCTTGAGCAACCCGGAGTGCTCGAAACACACATGGGTGAGCTCCCACAACAGGTGGTAGAACAGCACGAAACCGCCCGTCGCGGGGACCCTGGGGTCGGGGTCGTCGAGCCACAGAACATGGTCCGCTGGGCTAGTTTTGAAGCCGGCTTTGGGCCGCTGCCCGCTGCCGATCCAAATCGTGGTAACGCCCCATGCCAGGCCGCGGCGCATCACCGAACGCACCTGCGCATCATCGGCGCCGGCGACCGCGACGACGATGTCGCCAGGCCGTACCGACACGCGCACCAGATCGACCAGATTGGGCCCGGTCAGCGCGACCGCCGGCAGCGCCCGTTTCCCCATGATCACCGGATGGACGAACTCGACCGCGATGTGCATTGCATGCTGCTCCCACGACGGTGCAATGGACCACATGGTGGCGCCCGCAGCGAACCGCTTAGCCAGAGTGAAAGCGGTGGCGGCTAGATCAGCGGCCAGCCCGCCGTCCAGCCCGCGATCGATCGCGGTCGCGGTGTTCATGAGTGTGCGCCCTCGAGCGCGGTCAGCACGGAGATCGCCGCCTGGCCCAGCGCCAGCCCGCCGTCGTTGGGCGGGACCGTGTGGTGGGTCAGCACTTCAAATCCCGCCCGCTGCAACAGTTCACGACACATCCGAAGCAACAGCACATTCTGGAACACCCCGCCGGTCAGCCCCACCAGCCGCACACCGTCGGCCACCTGACCGATCACCTCGGCGACGGCCCGCGCGACCGCCCGGTGGAAGCTTGCCGCCAACAGCGCCGGTTGCGTGCCCGCGTGCAGGGCCGACACCATCGTCTGCACCAGCGTGGCCGGATCGATCACCCCGTCGGGTCGCACCGTGAGCGGCAGCGACGGGCCGGCCGTGTCGCCGATCGACTC
The DNA here is from genome assembly GCF_052144515.1 of Mycobacterium sp. Classification (GTDB taxonomy): domain Bacteria; phylum Actinomycetota; class Actinomycetes; order Mycobacteriales; family Mycobacteriaceae; genus Mycobacterium. The sequence goes on from NZ_JBKQQD010000024.1 coordinate 24,527, forward strand.
GGCCAGGGCCTCGAGCTCGATGGCGGCCTGCCCCTCATAGTCGATCCGGTGTCGCACGCCCAGCAGCGAAGCGACCGCATCGAACAGTCGGCCCATGCTCGAACATGGCACACAGCCAGTGCTGCTCTCCAATTGGGAACGAATCAGCCGCAATTCGTCCGCCGACCCAACAGCGACCGGCGCCAGATCCGGCGTCCAGTCGATGTCGGCCATCCACAGCTGAGACAGCGCCATTCGCCACGGATTGCGCACGGCCGCATCGCCGCCCGGCAGCGGTACCGGCAACAAATGGCCGACCCGGACGAAGCGGTGACTGTCACGCCCGAGCTTGAGAATCTCGCCGCCCCAGATCGTTTGATCGCAGCCGTAGCCGGTGCCGTCGAACGACACCCCGACAATAGGTTCGCCGACGCGCCCGTGCTCGGCCAGCAGCGACACCACGTGCGCGTGATGGTGCTGAACCAGATCCAGCGGTCGATCGCCCGCGTGGCGCTCAGCCCAACCGCGGGTGTGATACCCGGGATGCAGATCGGCGGCCAATCGCACTGCAGTACAACGTATTTCGCTGAGCTGGCTCACCGCACGCTCGAACGCGCGCAGCGTCTCCCAGGTGGCCATGTCGCCGATGTGGCCGGACAGGTAAGCGCGGGAGCCGTCGGTGAGACAGAAGGTGTTCTTCAGCTCCCCGCCCACGGCCAGCACGGCAGGGCCCTCGCGCCCAATATCGACCGGCAGGGGCGCATAACCACGGGAGCGGCGGATCGGCAACTCGCGATGATCGACGACGCGCACCACCGAGTCGTCGCAGGGCACGTGGATCGGACGGTCGTGGTCGAGGACCGCGTCGCACAACGCTGAAAGCCGATTCGCGGCATCGTCATCGGTAAAGCAGATCGGCTCATCCGAACGGTTGGCGCTGGTCAGCACCAGCGCGTCGGGGGCCTGCCCGCCGGCACCGGGCACGGGCGCCAGCAGCAGGTGATGGAGGGGGGAGTAGGGCAGCATCAGCCCCAGCAGCGGGCTGCCGGGGGCGACGGCGTCGGCGACTGGCGCACCCGGGCGCCGCCGAAGCAACACGATCGGCCGGGCGGGACTCGACAGTACCGCGGCCTCGGTGTCTTCGATGTAGGCGTAGCGGCGCGCGACGTCGAGGTCGCGGACCAGCATGGCGAACGGCTTGGCGCCCCGGGCTTTTCGTGCCCGCAGCGCCCCGACCACCGCCTCGTCGCGGGCAATGCAGGCCAAGTGGTAACCGCCGATTCCCTTGATACCGACCACCGCGCCGGCCGCCAGCGCGCGCTGGGTGGCCGCCAGCGCCGCATCCGCTCCCGTTACCTTTCCGGCTGCTGACGAAAACCACAGCGACGGCCCGCAATCAGGGCAGGCGATCGGTTGTGCGTGAAAACGGCGATCCGCCGGATCGTGGTATTCGGCGGCACACCGCGCACACATGGCGAACCCCGACATGGTGGTGGCCGGACGGTCGTAGGGCAGCTCGCGGATGATGGTGAACCGCGGCCCGCAGTTGGTACAGGTCACGAACGGGTGGCGGTAACGGCGGTGGTGCGGGTCGAACAGCTCGGCTATGCAGTCGTCGCACACGGCGATGTCAGGCGGTATCGGGGTGGTGACACCGCCGACCGCCTGGCTGGCCACGATCCGGAAGTCGCGTCCGCATGCCGCGTCGGTGGCTAGGTCGGTAACGGAGACGCTGCTAATCCGCGCCAGCGGCGGGGCGTCGGCACGAAGCCGGCGCCCGAATTCGGCCACACGCGCGCCTTCCCCCTGCACCTCGAGGAAGACGGCGCCCGAATCGTTGCCGACAAACCCGGCAAGACCCAGGTCGCTGGCGATGCGGTGGACGAACGGACGGAAGCCAACCCCCTGGACAACACCGGTCACGGTGAAGCGCCGCCGCACTTCCTCGGATCCCGAAAACAAGGCAGGCAGCAGGGGGGTGTCGGTCATCTCAGCCGCCCTCCGGGCTGACCGCCGGGTCGGTGTTGCCGCGCCCCATCAGCTCCAGACCCGCCATCGCCTGCTCGGCCCCGGCTCGATCCGTCTTTTCGACGGCGAAGCCCATGTGAATGATCACCCAGTCACCGGGCTCAAAGGTCTCCTCGGGCAACATGCCGACATTGACCTTGCGCGCCTCGCCGGTGACGTCGACCAGCGCCAGCTGTCCTTCGTAACCGTCCAGCATCCTGATCACTTGACCGGGGATACCCAGGCACATGATTCAGCGCTCCTGTCCTAAAGCTGCCGAAGGGGCCGGACTCTGCAACGCTGCCACGATATCCTGGACCGCTCGCGCGGCCCGGGGCACGGCCTTGGCGACGGGTTCGGTGAGTCCGATGCCTTCCTCGACGCTTCCCGCCTCGCAGCCAATGACGACGGTGTAGGGCGGATTGCCGCCCAGTGCCCGCAGGCTGGCGAAGACCGCGGCCGGATCCATGCTGTGACCGTCTAGACCTGCTGTGTCAGACGCCGATTCGTGATCAGCTTGGAAGACGTGCAGCGTGCCCGGCTCGCCGCGGCTGGGTATCGCGTCGACGAGGACCAGCGTGTGCCACTCCTCAAGCAGGTCGTAGGCCAGGTGCATGCCCCTGATGCCGTAGTCGATGACGCGCACAGCCGGATCGTCTCGTGGCAGCTCGGCATTTCGGACCACTTCGGATCCGAATCCGTCGTCTCCCAGGAAGATATTTCCGATTCCGGCCACCAGTATGCGTGCTGCCATCGGGCTGCTCGAGCCGGCTACATTCGGCGGAGCTTGAGGTAGCGGCGAGCATCCGGCAGGGACGCCAATCCCATCACCGCCGCGACCGCGACCACCAAAGCGATGATGCCGATGAATATCCAACCTAGGACTTCCATGTCGAACTCCTTTCCGGGGTCTGCTGAGTTTCCAGTGGCTCGATTTCGTCGGGGGAGAAGTACAGATAGCGGCCATACCAGTCGTGCAGGTCGGCGGCCGGGTCGTCGTCGACGACAACCCCGACGTGCTTGTTGCCCTCGACATCCTCGTGCACCGACGTGACGCGGGCGGTCTTGCCGGCGACGAAGATGTCTTGGGCATCGGCGTTGCGCCTGGGTCGCAACCGGACCCGGCTGCCCCGTGCTACCTGGGTGCCGTTCACCAGCACCGCGTCGATTTCGGGACGAACCGCATTGTCGGCCAGTGGATCCCACCAGTCGACTCCCTCGGGGATCTCGGGCACCAGCCCCGCCAGCGTGTGCGGATTACGTAGCACACCGTGTAGGCGGGCCATGTCGTCGGCTGACATGGCGTCACACTGGTCGATGATCTGCGCGGCCCGCGGATCGGTGGCCCGGGCCTGCGCCTTCTCCTCGTCGGTCATCGTCATCACGCGCAGGGTCAGGATCTCGTCGATCTCCGTGCAGTCATAGAGCGCGGTGTTGCTCTGTTCGGCCACCTCGGGGTGGTCGTAGAGAATGATCGGCGAGATCAGCAGCACGTCGTGCGTGCCGGGCGGGCCGGCGAGCACGGGGAAGCAGCGGTGCTGGTGACACCGGGACACCGCGCCGGCCGCGGCCGGGGTTGGCTCCAGCAGCGAAACGAACTCGCCCCCAACGACTTCAGCGATGATATGAGTTCCGATCATGGACCGCGCAATCGCGTCGCTCTTGCCGGTCGCAGCAGCGCCTAGATTGCTGATCCGCACCGAAATCCGGTGCAGCTCGCCGTCCGGCTCGCTGTTAACGGTCAGTTGGCCACGCACCTCCTGACGATCGCGGACCAAGCGCCCCCCGTTGACGGGCTCAATGTCGGTTGCCGCCTCTGCGGTCACCGCAAACGTCCACCGCTGACCGTCGAGTGCGATAGGGCCGAACGACCTCTCGCATTCGACCGCTTCGTCCCAGGTCAGCCACGACCCCGACGGCGTGGTCAGTTCGTCGACGGGTTCGAATCCGCCGTCGGCACGTTCGCGTTCGGCCCGGCGGTGCTGCAACTGCAGGAACCGCACCACCATGGTGATCGCCTGGGCCCCGTCGAGAAGAAACTGCGCGGCGAGGTTGTCGTCTTCGCCCAGGCCGGCGTGGCTCGCGCCGGGCGGACCCAAAACGCCGAACTGCCAACGTGATTGGTTCTTGCTTGACGTCCCGCGATACGGGTACAGCAGGTAGCCCTCGTAGAGCACCGCGTCGGCGACGGCGCGGGCCCGGTCCCAGCTTGAGGTCCTGGAAGTCACTGCGCCGTCTCCCGGTCGGCGTCCAATAGCGAGGTGACCGCGTGGTCGAGGTCGAGCAGTCCTTGCGCGGATTTATAGGCGGCCAGCGCCGCTATGGTGTCGTGGCTCAGCCGCACCCACCCGGTGTTCGGATAGTGTTGCGCGATCAGATCCCGCCACACTGCGACCGGCATATCGTAGCGATACTCGCAGTCCCACGGCACCTGCTGAACCGAGAAGCCGCGTTCGGACTTGACGAAAATGGTTCCGCTGAAGAGGAATTGGAGCGGGATTGCGCCGTCGTGCAACGCGTGCAGGTACTTGGCGGCTGCGACCTCGAAGTCGTAAGTGCAGTCCAGCGGAAGGGCCACCGTCGTGTTCCCGGCGAAGCCGGGCACCATTGCGGTGCAGTGCTGCCAAAGGAAGGTGCGTTGGGTACTCGCCCAGCGTTCGCGGGGCCCGAACAAGTCGATCAGCCCGGCCGCTTCGTCGTCGGTGTAGGCGCGTCGCAGCGGCTCGATGCGGACCTGGCAGCGCAGCGCGATGGCGTGCACGGGGTCGTCCGTGCTGGCGGCGACACTGACGCGGGCGGTCAGCACCGGGCTGACGGTGTACGGTTCGGGCGCCACGTCGAGAACGGCGAAGGCGAGGTCCACATGCCGGTCGGTCATGACGGCGTCTCTACGGGCGTTTCCTGGGAGCGAGCGGCAACCTGCGCGAAAAAGCCGTCGATGAACGCCCGAGCCTCCTGGCCACCGTCGAACCCCCGCCACAGCATGCGCAAGCGTCCGACGAACTCGTAGCACGCGTCGATCGGCACCAAATAGGTTTGCGGCGGACCCTCTTCGCGCTCGGGAACCCGGACCAGCAGCGCCTCCACGTCGTCGGCCAGCAGGCCCACCCGCGAGTCGGCGGCCCTGACGGCGTTCCAGGCGTCTTCCCAGGCTTCTGAGTCCAGCTCGGACTCGGTCGCGCCGGCCGGGCCGGGGTAGAAGGCGACCGTGCGCCCCAGCTCAGAGTTGGTGAAGAAGAAGGCCACCCCGACCGGGATCTGGAATGCCTCCCAGGCGCGGCGGTCCAGCGCGAAATCGGGAAACGCCAGATACCGGTCCGGCACCGCCCGGTAACGCAGCTCGGCGCTGCTGTCGGTGAATAGCAGATAGCAGGCGCGGCAGACGCACATCAGTTGTCGGCCAGCCACATTCACCACGTGCTGATGCTCGTCGGCGATCGCCTCCGAGCACATCTCGCATCGTTCACCCGCCGGTTCGGGGGCGCTCCGCTTGCTGGTGATGCGCGTCAGGACGTCATAGGGACTAGTCACAGGCGCCGCTCCTCCTCATCGCTCCGCTCTGCATCGTCGCCGGCGCGTCATGCCGGAGCTCCGAGAGTTTCTGGTAGCGCCACCGACAGCACGCCGTCGCGAGGCAGCAGCGGCAGCGGCTCGAGGTGAGTCCCGTTCAATCCAGCCCCCGCGTGCACGACGTCGAAATGCGTTCGACAGCGCGGACATTCCAGCAGCGCCTCGCTAAGGGCCGCGCCGGCGAGCGAATCGTCACACACCGGACAGTGGTCGCGATAGGCGAACGTTTGGCCATCGACCCGGCACGCCAGCATCGCGCTGCCGCCGACCAGGAAGCCCGCCACCTCGCCGGGCGCCAGGTCGGCCACCTCGGGCACCGGATGCCAGCTGGCGGCGCGCCCATTCGACTTCACATGGGCCATCAGCGATTCGGCCGGGATCACACTGGAGGTTTCGGCGGTGACCACCTCGATCGAGGAGATCTCCGGCGCGGCGGCCCGGACCGCGTCTTCGACCGCCAGCTCCAGCGTCACCGCCGAGGACGGGCAGCTCTTGCAGCTACCGGTGAACGCGAGCCGCACGGTGCTTTCCCCCGGCCGTTCGCCGGGAACGACGTCGAGCAGATCGACGTCACCACCGTGCGAGCCCAGGTACGGTCGCACCCGATCCAGCGCGTCGGACACCCGGCGGCGCACGCCGTGCGGATGCAGGCCGTGCACGAGGAGCAGGCTGGCCACCAGGTCGTCGGTGGCCAGCCGCTCGGCCAATCCCGATTCGTGGGCCGGGTCGGCAAGTTGCATGATCCGCTCCAGCCCGGCTCCGTACAGCCCGACGACCTCGCGGACCAGCTGCTGGGCGCGTTCATACGCCGCGGCCCCACTCGCCGCGCAGGAATCCAGAAGTGTCTGGATCCGATCGCCCGCCGCACGCCACTGCACTTCTCTTTCCGCGGTTCCCGCGGGTTCGTCCGGGCGACCCGCCATGCGTCACTCCCCGACAGGCGACTGTGTTGGGGTATGCAGTCTGTCCAGGGTCTTGCCCTTCCCCAGGTACATGTGCACACCGCAGGGCAGACAGGGATCGAAGCTGCGCACCGTGCGCATCACGTCGATGCCCTTGAAGTTCTCCCGCGTGTTCTCCTCGAAGATCGGTTGACCCTGCACTGCGTCTTCGTAGGGGCCAGGTGTGCCGTAGCTGTCGCGCGGGTGGGCGTTCCACGGGGGGGGCGGGTACGGGTGGTAGTTGGCGATCTTGCCGTCCCGGATCACCAGGTGGTGGCTGAGCACACCGCGCACCGCCTCGGTGAAGCCGCAACCGATGGCCTCGTCGGGCACGTCGAACTTCTCCCACGTCTTGGTACGCCCGGCGCGGATCTCCTCCAGCGCCTTCTCCGCGAAGTGCAGCGCGCACGCCGCTGCGTAGGCCTGGAAGTAGGTGCGCGCCCGGTCGCGTTCGATCGTGTTGCTGCCGTACTTGGGCACCTTCCACTCGAACTCCACCGGACCCTTCAGCACGGTCTTGGGGAGGTTGATCTTCACGCTGTTGCCGGTCGCCTTGACGTAACCGATGTCGACCAGGCCGGCCAGTGCCGTGGCCCACAACCGGGCCAAGGGTCCGCCGCCGGTGTCCAGCGCCAGGTGGTCCTTGCCGTCGAACCAGCGCGGCGACATCTCCCAGCTGTACTTGCCGCCGTCCATGTCCCGCTTCTGCGGATGCGGGTTGGTGTGCTGATTCCATGGGTGGCGCCGGTCCACCGCGTTGCCCAGCGGGTCGGTCTTGACGAACATCTCCTGGTCGGTCCAGTCGTCGTAATACGAACTGCCCAAAAGAATTCGGATGCCGAGGTTGATGTCCACCAGCGAATGGGTGAGCAGCTTGCCGTCCACCACCACGCCCGGGGTGACGAACATCGCGTTGCCCCAACGCTCCATGTCCTTGTACTCGAAGTTGCACACCTCGGGGTCCTGGAACGAGCCCCAGCAGCCGAGCAACGTGCGACGCAGGCCGACCTTCTCGTAACCGGGCAGCGCCTCGTAGAAGAAGTCGAACAGGTCGTCGTGCATGGGGACGACCTTCTTCATGAACTCGACGTAGCGCATCAGCCGGGTCATATAGTCGGTCATCAACTGGATGGTCGCGACGGTGCCCACCCCGCCGGGGTACAGCGTGGACGGGTGCACGTGGCGACCTTCCATCAGGCAGAACATCTCTCGCGTCCAGCGACTGACCTGCAGCGCCTCCCGGTAGAACTCGCCGCTAAACGGGTTGAGCGAGCGCATGATGTCGGCGATGGTCTTGTACCCGTGCGCGTCGGCGTGCGGGGCAGCCGTCCTCTCCGCCTGGGCGAGCACGCTGGGATTGGTCTCGGCGACCATCTTCTCGCAGAAGTCCACGCCGACCAGGTTCTCCTGGAAGATGTTGTGGTCGAACATGTATTCCGCGGCCTCGCCGAGGTTGACGATCCACTCGCCGAGGTGCGGCGGCTTGACCCCGTACGCCATGTTCTGCGCGTAGCACGAACAGGTCGCGTGGTTGTCACCGCAGATGCCGCAGATGCGGCTGGTGATGAAGTGGGCGTCGCGCGGATCCTTGCCCTTCATGAAGATCGAGTAGCCGCGGAAGATCGAGGACGTGCTGTGGCACTCGACGACCTCCTTGTTCTCGAAATCGATCGTGGTGTAAATGCCGAGGCTGCCCACGATCCTGGTGATCGGGTCCCAGGCCATTTCAACAAGCTGGCCGGGTTCGCGCTTGGCGGTGGTCGGCTCGGGCACGATAGTTGTCATCGAAGTCTCTCCGTCTGAGATGAGAATGGGGCGCGCTGACCTGGTAGAGGACCTACCAGGTGCGGCGCGCTCCAGTGGTGAGTTCACTGCCCGTATGCCGCCAGCGCGGTTCCTTGTCGAGGGTGCGGGCCGTGATACCCCTCAGGCTGCGGATCACGGACCCGTACAGACCCGACGTGGCGCTCGACAACTTGCCGCCCGGCGGCTCGTCCATGAACGGCATGAACTTGTCCGGGAAGCCCGGCATGGTGCACCCGATGCAGATACCGCCGACGTTCGGGCAACCGCCGACACCGTTGATCCACCCCCGCTTGGGCACGTTGCACTTCACGACCGGGCCCCAACAGCCAAGCTTGACAATGCATTTCGGCGACCCGTACTCGGTGGCGAAATCGCCCTGCTCGTAGTAGCCGGCCCGGTCACAGCCCTCATGCACGGTCGCCCCGAACAACCACTTGGGGCGCAGGGCGTCGTCGAGCGGGATCATCGGCGCCTGGCCGGTCGCCATGTAGAGCAGGTAGGTCAGCGTCTCCGACAGGTTGTCCGGATGGATCGGGCAGCCGGGAACGCAGACGATCGGGATGCCGGCCTTGCTCTTCCACTCCCATCCGAGGTAGTCGGGCACACCCATGGCCCCGGTGGGATTACCGGCCATCGCGTGGATGCCGCCGTAGGTGGCGCAGGTCCCGACCGCGACGATCGCGGTGGCCTTGGGCGCCAGCCGGTCCAGCCACTCGCTGGTGGTCATCGGCTGGCCGGTGGCGGGGTCGTTGCCGAACCCGCACCAGTAGCCCTCGTCCTTGATCTTCTCGTTGGGAATGGATCCTTCGACGACGAGCACGAAGGGTTCCAGTTCGCCGCGATCGGCTTTGAAGAACCACTCGAGGAAATCGTCCGCCCCCCCGGTGGGACCGCATTCGAAGTCGATCAGGGGCCAGTGGACGGCGACCTTGGGAAGGCCGGGAAGCGCCCCGAGTGCGATCTCCTCGACGCTGGGCTGGGTGGCGGCAGTCAACGCCACCGAATCACCGTCACAACTAAGACCCGCATTAATCCATAGAACATGAATCAATGTTTCTTCTGCCTTGACTGCTGCTTCTGTTGGCATGGCGCAGCTTTCCGGGGCGGGCTGAAGCCCCTACGCTGCCGGAGTCGACCGTCGGCCCACTTGCGCAGCGTTCTTTTTCG
>NZ_JBKQQD010000025.1:0-4780 GCF_052144515.1 Mycobacterium sp.
TAGTAGTAGTAGTAGTAGTAGTAGTAGTAGTAGTAGTAGTAGTAGTAGTAGTAGTAGTAGTAGTAGTAGTAGTAGTAGTAGTAGTAGTAGTAGTAGTAGTAGTCGGTTGCGGCGTGTTGCTCGCCGAAGAACAGCCAGTTGGGTCCGGTGTGGCCGAGCGCTCGTCGTTCCTGCAGGAAGCCGCGGAAGGGGGCGATGCCGGTCCCCGGTCCGATCATGATCATCGGCGTGTGCGGGTCGCTCGGCGGCCGGAAATTGCTGGATGCGCGGATATAGACGGCGGCCTCATCACCGGGGCAGCGGTCCGCGAGGTATGTCGAGCACACCCCGCGGCGCGGGACGCCCTGAAAGCTGTAACGCACCGGCGAGACCGTCAGGTGGACTTCCCCAGGATGCTCCTTTGGGCTGGACGAGATCGAATAGAGGCGCGGCTGAAGTGGTTTGAGCACGCCGAGCCACTCGTCGACGGACGCGGTGACCTTACAATGACCGAGCAGGTCGACGGACTGCCGGCCCCACGTCCAATCGGCCAGCGCGGCTTTGCTTTCCGGCTTCATCAACTCGGCCAGTTGCGCATCGCCCGTGTGCCGCGCGACGAACCGAAGCAGGTCCGGACTGATGTGGGCGATTTCGAATCGGCTGGTGAGCGCATCTCGCAGTGACATTGATGTCATCGACCCGTGATCGGCAACCTGCACCGCGGTCTCGCCGTCCAGTCCGGTCAGCGTCAACCATTCGTCGACGAGCCGCTTACCATTGCGCGGCCACACCCCGAGGGCGTCACCGGCTTCGTAGCTGATGGTTTTCTCCGACAGGCCGAACACCAAGTGCCGCACGTCCTTTGCCGACCGCGGTTGGCTGAGCGTGGTGTTTCGGACCAGGCTGGTGACCAGTGGATGCTTCTTCGTGTACCTCGTTCGTGCGGGCCTGCTCGACGGGCGGGTCGGTGCCGTAACAGGAGCGGCGGTGCCGGCGAGCGCGCCAATAATATTGCTGACCCATCTCGCTGCGGCGTCCTCGTAATCGGGTTCGCAGTCGACACGGTCGATAATGCGGGTCGCTCCCAGCTCGGCCAGGCGCTCATCGAATCTGCGTCCGTGCCCGCAGAAATCGTCGTAGTTGGAGTCGCCGAGCGCAAGCACCGCGTAGCGGGTGCCGGCGAGCTGCCGGTGATTCTCGGCGCACAGCGCCCGCCAGAGGGCAGCGCCATTGTCCGGCGGCTCGCCGTCCCCGGTGGTGCTGGTGATCAGCAGTAGCTCCGGTGTTTTCGCCAGGTCGGCAGGAGAGAAATCGTCCATGCCGTGCAACGCGACCGGCAGCCCGGCCTCGTCGAGTCGGGCGGTCACGTCGGCGGCGAGTTCTTCGGCGTTGCCGGTTTGCGAGGCCCATAACAGCACGGTCGGCGCCCGCTGGGGCGCTGCTTCGGACTCGGCTGACCCGGTGACCGGTTCGCCGACCGCCGGCTTTGCTTCGGGGACCGGGGCGCGCGCGAACAGCCCGGCGAGCAGACCGTCCACCCACAGCCGGGTGTTGGAATCGAACGGGGCGCTGAGCGGCATAGTGGGCACGCCGGTCGTGCGCCGGCCGGCTTCCGAACGCAGCCCGGTGATCAGACCCGCTAGGTAGGACCGGCCCAATGGACCAAACTGCGGCGTGGGTTCGTCTGCCACCCCGAGTAATTGGGCGAGGACGTCGATTTGGGAGACCCGGCTGGCGGCCGGCGGGGGATCGGTCTCCAACTCCGGTTCGGCGAGGCTGACCTTCGTCAGGCTGATCGCACACGCCTTGTATTCCGGTTGGCGAGAGATCGGATCGACGGCGTCGCTGGTGACCGCATTGATCGAGAGGTATTCGCCGAACACGTCATTCCAGTGGAACGGCGCAAAGCAGTTGCCGGGCCGCACCCGGTCGGTGATCACGGCGGGCAGCACGGCGCGGCCGCGGCGGGAAGCGATCTCCACCCGGTCGCCATCGCAGATGTCCAGCCGCGCGGCATCTTCGGGGTGAATCTCGACGAACGGCCCGGGATTGAGCTTGTTGAGCTTGGCGATTTTCCCGGTTTTGGTCATCGTGTGCCACTGGTGCGCCAGGCGTCCGGTATTGAGCAAGAACGGGTAGGCGGCGTCGGGCATCTCCTCCGGCAGCAGGTGCGGGCGAGCGAAGAACATCGCACGGCCGGTTGCGGTCGGGAACGCCAATCGGGGCACGCTGCCGTCATCGCGGACGAGCTGAGTCTGGCTGACACCGTCGTTGCGGTAGCGGATCGGGTTGCGGTCGGCGGCGCTGTCGGGTGGGCACGGCCACTGCAGCGGTGTCTGGCGCAGCCGGTCGTAGCTGACCCCGCGGAGGTCATAGCCGGTCTTGGGATTCCAGAACCGCTTGATCTCGTCGAACACATCTTCTGCGGAGTCATAGCTGAACGACTCCGAATACCCCATCGCGCAAGCGATCCGGGCGATGATCTGCCAGTCTGGCAGCGCTTGCTCCACCGGCTCGACGGCTTGCTGGAACAGGGTCAGGGTGCGCTCGGAGTTGACCATCACCCCGTCGGATTCCGACCAGAGGGCGGCCGGTAGTACCACGTCGGTGTACTCGTTGGTCTCGTTCTCCATGAACGCATCCTGGGTGATCACCAGTTCGGCTTTCTCCAGACCGGCGAGCACGGTCTTTCGATTGGCCACGGTGGCAACGGGATTGGTGCAGATGATCCAGCACGCCTTGATCTGACCGTCGGCCATGCGGGAGAACATGTCGATCACGCCGTCGCTGACATCGGTGCGCAGCGAACCGCGGGGAATACCCCACTGCTCCTCGACGAATTTGCGGTCTTCGGCAGAGGTCACCGACCGCTGACCCGGCAGACCCGGCCCCATGTAACCCATTTCGCGTCCGCCCATCGCGTTGGGCTGTCCGGTGAGCGAGAAGGGACCGCTGCCGGGCTTGCAGATCGCGCCGGTGGCCAGGTGCAGGTTGCAGATCGCGTTGGTGTTCCAGGTGCCATGCGTGCTCTGGTTGAGGCCATCGTCCAGATGCTCATCCAGTTTGTGGCTTCGCCGATCCAGCGCGCCGCCGTGCGGATGTCTTCGGCGGGCAAGCCGGTGATTTCGCTGACCATCTCGGGGGTGAATTGCTGCAGGAAACTCGGCATCACCTCCCAGCCCTCGGTGAATTCGGAGATGAAATACCGGTCCGTTTGCCCATTCTCATTGATCAGGTGCAGCAGTCCATTGAGCAGGGCCAGATCGGTGCCGGGGGCGATCTGTAAGAAAAGGTCGGCCTTGTCCGCGGTCGCGGTGCGGCGCGGGTCGACGACGATCAGCTTGGCGCCCGCCTTGACGCGCTCCATCATCCGCAGGAACAAGATGGGATGGCAGTCAGCCATATTGGCGCCGATGACGAAGAAAACGTCGGCCGCTTCGAAGTCCTCGTACGACCCGGGTGGCCCGTCCGCGCCGAGGGACAGCTTGTAACCCGAACTGGCGGCGGCCATGCACAGCCGCGAGTTCGACTCGATCTGGTTGGTGCCGATGAACCCTTTGGTCAACTTGTTGGCCAGGTACTGGGCCTCGAGCGACATCTGTCCGGACACATACAAGGCGAAGGCATTCGGCCCGTGTTCGTCGATGATCTCCCGTAACCGCTTGGCGCATTGGGTGATCGCGGTCTCTGCCGCGATGGGTTCAAGGGGTTCGCCGCGGTCGGGGCGCAGGTATGCCGACTCCGCCCTACCGGGCGCGGGAAAGAGGTCGGCGGTGGTTGCGCCCTTGGTGCACAGCCTGCCGAAGTTGGCCGGATGGTCTTTCTTTCCAGTCGATTTGGCGATGTGACGGCGGCCGCTTTCGGGGTCAGTTGTGATCTGCAGCACCATTCCACAGCCCACGCCGCAGTAGGCGCACAGGGTGTTGACGGTGTCCCCGGTGGGTTGCGCAGCCACGCGTACGTCCCTTTCTCGAGCGCGCAATAAGGATTTGCGCAATCGTGCGACAAGGATGTTTCAGGACCGGGTATCCGGTGCTTCCGCCGTTTTACGGCTTTCTCACAACGCACGGAGCTAAGCGGTGAAGTGGAGAGAAAGTCACCAGAAAACGACCGTTACCCCAGGTCATCGCGGGTCCACTTTGACCCGCCCGAGTTGAAATTCAGGTTACCCGCGAGGACGGCTGCGATGCCTTCTGTAACCGGGGCTCCGACGAAACAGACGGGACATTCACAGTCTTCGCTAAGCTCACCGTGTGCGTCGTCAGCTGGTCACGATCCTGCTGATCGTGCTGGCCGCCGGGTGCGGGTCGCAGCCGCCCAACTCGTCGCAGTCGTCACCGCCGTCCGACACCTGCAAAGGTTCCGACGGGCCGACGAACGATACGGTGCGGCAGGCCATAGAGGCTGTAGCCTCGGTTCCGGTCCTGGTGCCGGGTTCGATCTGGGTCGAAATCGCACGGGGACATACCAGGAAATGCCGGCTGTATTGGGTGCAGATCATCCCCAGCATTGCCGACGAGTCGACTCCTCAGCAGCTGTTGTTCTTCGACCACAACACGCCGCTGGGCACACCCACCCCGAACCCGAAGCCCTACATAACCGTGCTGCCGCCCAGTGATGACACCGTAACCGTTCAGTACCGATGGCAGGTCGGCGGCGATCAGGCGTGCTGTCCGACTGGCGCCGGGACCGTGAAATTCCAGATTGGATCGGACGGCAAGCTGCAGGCACTCGGCAAGATTCCGCACCAGTAAGGTATGCTGAGCAGTAGCTCCTATGTCAAGCGGCGGTGCGTTGGGCG
>NZ_JBKQQD010000026.1:0-10538 GCF_052144515.1 Mycobacterium sp.
CGTTGCCGAGACATGTCCGGGGCGCGGCGTTGGATAGACTGACCTGCGCATTGCCTCCGTAGCTCAGGTGGATAGAGCAAGGGCCTTCTAATCCCTAGGTCGCACGTTCGAGTCGTGCCGGGGGCACTGGTCAGAGGGTGTTTTCGGTCCCGCTAAAAATGTCGGTCATCGTTTATTCATCGTTTATGTCCGTCACGGTGCGATCCAGCAGGTCAGCGACCTGAATGTGGACACGTCCGCGGGACATGTATCGGTCCTGGGTCATGGATACCTTGGCGTGCCCAAGATGGTCCGCGCCGATGCGCGCCGAGAGCCCCGCGTCGTCGATGAGTGTCGCCACCGTCTTGCGGAAGCTGCGCGACGTCACGTTGGGCATCCCGAGCCCCTCCCGCACCGCGCGCCACGCGGTGTTGAAGTTTTCCGGGTCACGAAGCGTCCCGCTGCTCGACGCGAAAATCGTTTGCTGTTGGCCGACGTACGGACGCAAGCGGCGGTCATTGAGAACCCTGACGGCGAACGCCGGCAACGGCAGGGTGCGGCGGCCGGCGGCGGTCTTGGTCTCGTCAATCCTCGTGAGGCCGACTCCACGCTGCCGCACCAGCTTGCCGGTCACCGCAATGGTGCCCGCGTCGGCGTCGAAGTCGCTCCACCGCAACGCGAGGAGCTCGGAGCGGCGCAGGCCCGTCGCGAGCAGGAGCGTGATTGGGTCGACCAAGTCGCGCTGTTGGCATTCGTCGGACGCTCGGATCTTCATCAGCAAATCCCGCACTTGTTCGGCCGTCAGTGCCGAGGCGCCCTTTGGAGCCGCCCTGGACCTGATCGATTGCACATCCCGGACCGGATTTGTGCCGATCACGTTGTTCAACACCGCGAGTTGAAGGGCTCCCCGCAAGAGGGTCCGCGCGCGGCGCGCCATTGTGGGGCCGTGTGTGTTTCGCATCGACCTGAGGGCGGCGTCGATTCGTGCTGGGGTCGCTTCACCGACGCGCACGCCGGCGATGAACTTGGCGAGTTTGGCCGAGTCATATCGGTAGGTGTCTAGAGTCCGCACCGACCGGCCATCTTCGGCGAGACGCGTGATGTGTTGGTCGATCAGAACTAGGACGAGGGTGTCAAGCCCGATCGCATCTGGGCCGCTGGGCGGGCGCCGTTCGACGAGCGCCTCGATCAGGGCATCCTCGGCGAGCTTCCCCTGTTTGTCGAATTCGTCTGAGGGGCCGACACGTTGGACGATCCGTGTCACGCCATCGGTGTCGCGGTAGCGGCATCGCGCCAGCCACACGCCTCCACCGAGGTAGATGCGCTTGACCTTGCCGTGCTGCCCGATCCGCAGCGCAGGCCTGCCGGCCATCAGCGCGGAATGGGGAACTGAGCGACGGCAGCAGCGTCTACTGACCGCGCGCGTTTGTCGAACATGGTCATGCGCCTCAATTAAGCCGGGGAGCGCTTGTCCTCGTTGAATCGCTCTCTTTCCCAATCGATTACGTCGCCCAGTCGGTAGCGTACGTGTCTACCGATCTTGGCGTAGCGGGGTCCGGTCCCTTTCGACGCCCATTCGGCGGGTGTCTTGACCGGCAGCCCGTAACGGTCCGCGAGTTCCTGGCGCGTGAGCCACTTGTCCTCGTCAATTTCCTCCATGGCGGTTATTCCCCTTCATTCCGCAGCGAGGCTGGATGACATCACTGTAAGTCGCCGCGGAGACACCGCCGTGCAGTTTTTTCGCGTGAGCCGATCGAGGTCGCGAAGCCGTCCGAGGTAGGCAGTGGGCGACGCCTCAGAGGCCTGAATCGGCCGTCGACCGATCTGCGACCTCTGGGTTATGAGCTACGCACCAGGGATTTTCCCCTGTCCGCGTGGTCTCAAAAGCACAGGTCAAGGGGGGTCGGACATACCACCTGTTGCGCCCTGTCGCACTGATTTGAGGCAGTTTCACGGAGTTTTGTTCCCAAATCCGTTCCCAATGAA
Source organism: Mycobacterium sp. (assembly GCF_052144515.1). Classification (GTDB taxonomy): domain Bacteria; phylum Actinomycetota; class Actinomycetes; order Mycobacteriales; family Mycobacteriaceae; genus Mycobacterium. The sequence goes on from NZ_JBKQQD010000026.1 coordinate 1,966, forward strand.
CCGGCTTGGGGCGGGTTAACGGAGCCGCCGATCCCCGGATAGTGTCCTTGCGGTGGCGCAGCGGCGGCGCGCTCCGGCGCCAGCGACGATGACCTCTACAACACCTTTCTCCTCCCGGAATGGGATAGACACTTTCCAGCCGTGAGCTAAAGGCGCCCCGCAACACATCAATTAGTCAGGTACCCGCCAGGCGGGCGACGATGGGTTCAAGACTCTGTGGCGCGGACCCGTAGGGCATCACGAAGTAGCTCAATCCGAGTTCGTCGCGCACACGGGTCACCTTCTCGCAGACCTCGTCAAGCGTCCCGATGGCCACCACCGGCGAGTCGAGCAATGTCTGGAGCTTCACGTCGACGTCGCCGACCTGGCCGCCGTATCGAGAGACGGTGGCGTTGAGAAAGTCGAGGAACCCCTTGGCCATCTTCTCCGCGTCGTCGGTAATCGCGACGAATACGAGCATCAGCGACAGCTCGATCTCACTGAACCGGTCCCCGGCGGCCACAGCGATCCACTCGAGCCGCTGTTCGAAAGCCTCGACGCGGAAGCTGGACAGATCGTCGACGACAGCTCCCTTGGAACCAAATGAGGCGCCAAGAACCTGCACGATGTCGGCACGCCTGGCCGCCATCGACAGGATCTTGCGACCACCGCCGCCGATCATGATCGGCGGCCCGCCGGGCTGCGCTGGCTTGGGCGAGCCGTCGAGTCCGGTCACCGAGTAATGCCGACCAGCGAAGTTGCATTGATCATCTGAGAACAGACCCTTGAGGATGTCGATGTTCTCCGCTAGGCGCTCGATTCGCTCGGCAGCAGAGTCGAACGGAATGCCCGACTGGTCGTAGTCGGCGCGTACCCACCCCGCACCGAGTCCTAGCTCGAGCCTGCCGCCGGAAAGCACGTCCAGCGTCGCGAGTTCCTTTGCGAGAACGGCTGGGTGACGCAAGTCCTGGTTGAGCACCGCAGTCGCGATCCGGATGTGCGAGGTAGCGGCGGCCATCGCCTGTAGGCCGAGCAGTGGGGCGACCGTAGAGTTGAAGTGATCGTTGAGAGCGATGCTCGAAAAGCCGTGTTGCTCAGCGGACGTCGCCGTCTCAATGAGCTCGGCTGCCGTTGCACCCGAGGCAATGAGCCCGAACCGGATGGGCCGCTTTGGGTCTCTAGCCATGATGTCGCTTCCTCGTCGAGTTCGCGTCAGGGGCGCAGCTGAGCGGTGGGACGCAGGACGAGTTCGTTGATACACACGTCTTCGGGCAGTCCCAGCATGAATGCAATTGTGTCTGCCACCGCATCGGGTTTCGGAGGTGTGGTGACACCCGCCGCGAAAGAGGGCATGGCGCCTTCGTTGACCTCGCCGTTGATGGCGGTCGCACCAACCAAACCTTCGGTGTCAAAGATGCCGGGCATCACCAGGCTGACGTTGATGCCGTCGGGCGCGAGTTCCAGACGCAGGGCGTCGAATGCTGCCCGCAGGCCGCGCTTGGACGCCGCGTACATTCCGACACACGCCGAGGGAGTGATCGCGCCGGTGGAACCGACGAGCACAACGTCCCGCCGGCCTACGGTGCCGAAATGGTGAACGGCGTATCGCACGGTGGCCAACGGCCCGATCAGGTTCAGGTCCAATAGTTGTCGCCACATCGCCGGTTCGCCGCTGGCGAAGGTGCCGACCATCCCGCGGCCGGCGACGGTGATGACCGCGTCCAGGCCGCCCAGCGCGTCGACCGCTCGCGCGATGCTGGCGTCGAGCGTGTCGAGGTCGGTGACGTCGCATTGGATTCCGATCGCGCGCTTACCGAGTTCGGCACTCAACGCCGTGAGTCGATCGTTGCGTCGGGCGAGCATCGCTACCGATGCTCCGCATCCCACCAGCGCGCGGCAGGTCACTTCCCCGATACCGCTGGAGGCGCCGGTGACGAGGACGCGGCGACCGGAGAGGTCAACGGAAATGGACACGCCGGTGTCAGTCGGTCGTGGTGGTCGCCGTACTCCACCAATAAGCGATGAATGGTTCCATGTTGCGGCTGACGAGTTCGATGCGCGGCCCAACGGGTCCCTTGGCGTAGGCCCACAGCAGCGTGCCGGAGCCGTCGGGGTTGTAGGATTTCACCTCGAGGGTCAGACCATTGGATTCCAAGGCGGCCAAATCGGATTCGACGTCGTCGGACCAATAGCCGATGTGATGCACCCCCGAGTCCGCGGGGGTCCACACAGTGCCGGGTACGGTCTGCAGCAGTTCCAGGCGGGGTTCGGCGCCCGAGTAGACCATCTTCATCGGGATTGTCACGTCACCGTCGGGGGTGACCGCTTGCTGGTCGACGGTGACGACGTCGGTCCAGGTGTAGCCTGCCACCTTCGCGAGGCGCTCCATGGTTGCCTCGAGGTCGTCGACGACGATGCCGGTGTGGTAGAGGTTTTCGGCTTTCATTGGTCCTCCTCGGCCGTGGCGCTCTTGATGTCCTGTTCCAGCCACTGCACTTCGCTGTGGTTTTCCCGACCACTAGCGGCCAGAAGCTGTTCCAATGCTTGGCGTTTTACCCCCAAGGCGTCGGCATCGGCCGGGGCATGGGCGAGGACGACATCGGTCAGGTGAAGCGCCTGAAGGGGCCGGCCCCCCTTGGCATGGGCAGCGGCTCGCTCGGTGAGCGCGGAGGTGCCTCCGGCCAGGTCCACGACATCCGACCAGACGGACGACGGTGGCACGTCGTAGAGCTCGGTGGTGGACTCATAGCGAAACCAGCCCACATGCTCCTCCCAGATCGCCCGCACTATCCACGCGACCTTGCCGTGTACCTGGGGAAGCGCCAACTCCGTTGGGAGGGTCACGTCGCGCATCAAAGTCCACAGGTCGCTGCCGGAGTTCATGCCGTCGAGGGTGCGATCGCGAAGGTAGGCGGTCGCATCGCGCACCTTGGTCATGGTCGTCAAGATGTTGTCGGTGCCGCGGAACACGTCATGGCCGTTGACGAGCGTCTCGGGACCAAGGGCGATCACCCTGTCGAGTGAGTGGATGAAGGCCATCGCGCTGCGAATTTTGTCGCCGCGCAGGGTGTACAGGTTGGGGACGTGGCCGAAGAACGGCCCCATCAGATTGCCGATGAATACAGTGCGGTTTTCGGGCATCCACGCCACGAGCGCGTCGGTGGTCTCACCCCCTGGGGTGGAGTGCAGCTCGAACTGCCGACCACCGAGTTCGAATGCGCGTTTGTCGATGAACGAATCGGTGAGCACCGGCTCGGGGGGAAGCGTGGCCCCGGTGGTTTCGACGTCCACGAACGTGCCCCACAGCTTCATGATCCGCCGCACATAGAACGGGTGCAGGTGGCGCCAATATTCGCGCACGTCGCGATGATTGGCCTGGACGATCGTCTGAACACCGGCCTGGGTGAACTGGCTCCATCCCCCGACATGGTCGGGATGGCCCTGAGTGAAGGTGATCATCCGCAGCGGGCCATCACTGACCCGCGAGAACCGGGCTTTGATCTCAGGGGCCTCGAAGTCGGTTCCGGTGTTGATCATCAGGTCGCCGTCGGGCGTCGTCACCAGGTAGCTGTTAGCGATGTTCCTGGACATGAAGATGCCGTCACCCAGGTCGACGGCATCTTGGGCTCCCTCTCCTTGTTTGACCAGTTCGTCCAGTGATGGCGACACGCGCAACCTCCGAGCTTTGATTGACTCCACGCCAACCTAACATTTGTTCTCTACGGCCGTATAGGATCTTGCGCCATGACGGCATCAATATCGTCACGGTCGGCTTCAGCTGTGGACGAGCTCGTGACACGCGCCTGCGAACGAGCAGGCCTTGACGATTTCGGCGGCGACTCCTGGCGTGAGGGCCTGCGTCTATTGGTCGACTCCTGCGAGTCCGCGCCGGGCGTGAACCCTGGGGGGCGCGAGTTCGTCTACGGCCAGTTCGTCGACGCAATGTGGAACCGGCTACGGGTGGTCGACTATGTCAAGCGCCACCCCGAAGTTCTCCACGAGCAAGTCGAACGCCCATTGGTCGTGCTGGGCCTGCCACGCACCGGCACATCGCTCGCAAGCTACCTCCTCGATCAGGATCCGCTGCGGCGCTCGCTCTTGACGTGGGAGGCGGAGGACTCGGTGCCCCCGTCGACCCCGGACTCCCTGCGCACCGATCCGCGCTGCCTGAAGAAAAGGGCCGAACTCGACGTGCTCGCCAAGGGGTTGAAAGCGGCCAACATTCCGCTCGTCCACTGGGACGAGGCTGACGGGCCAACAGAGTGCGTGTTTGTGCAGAACCAAGACTTCAAGGCCTACCTGTGGGAGGCGTTCATGCCCACTGCCGCATATGCCGATTGGTTGCTGCAGACCGACATGTCGAGTGCCTACGCCTACGAGCGAATGGTGTTGCAGGTTCTGCAGTCTCGCGCGCCTGGCACCTGGTCGCTCAAGATGCCGTCGCACGCGGTGCACATCGAGACCCTTCTGGTAACCTATCCCGACGTGCGGATCGTGTGGGCACACCGCGATCCCTTCAAGTCAACCGCGTCGTTCCTACGGCTGAATTACCTATCTCGTGCGGCAACGGGTGCTGACATCGACGTCGGCGTGACCGTGGCGAATGTATTGCACCAGTTGAAGGAACACGTCGATCGTCCGCTGGCGACGAGGCGCCGGATCGGTGACGATCGGTTCTTCGACCTGCATTACGCCAACCTCATGCGCGACCCGGTCGCGGTGATGCGGTCGCTGTACGACTGGGCCGGCGATGACCTGTCTGCGTCGACCGAGCAAGCGATGGCCGACTGGCTCGACGCTCATCCGCAGGACCCCCACGGGGCCGCGCCGTACTCCTTGGAAGGGTCGGGCGTGACCCGCGCCGACCTGGAACCGATTTTCGACGAATACCTGTCGGTGTTCGACATCGAACTGGAGGGAGACGCGCCATGAAGGCGGCCGTGACAACCGACGACCACGGCTTCGAGGTCGTCGACCTTCCCGATCCCACCCCAGACCCCGACCAGCTGGTCATCCGCGTCACGGCGTGCGGCGTATGCGGGTCCGACATCAAGGCCCAGCCCTTCGCGCCGGCCGGCATGGTGATGGGCCACGAACTGGGCGGCGAAGTCGTCGCCGTCGGGTCGCACACCGACAGCTGGCGTGAGGGCACCACCGTCGCTGTGCTGCCCGTGATTTCGTGTGGATCGTGCCAGTACTGTCGAGCAGGTCTGGTATCGCACTGCCCTGAGGCGAGCTACATCGGGATGGGTCCAGCGGGCGGATTCGCCGAGTACGCCGCCGTTCCGGCACGCCACTGCTTCGCACTCCCCGTAGAAGTACCCGCGGGCTACTCGGCGTTGGTGGAACCGTTCGCCGTCGGATTACACGGTGTGCACAGCGCCGAGATCGGTCCAGGCGACGACGTGCTCATCGTCGGTGCGGGCGGTGTCGGTCTAACCACCCTTATCTGGGCGCTGCAAAAGGGTAGCGCCCGCGCCACAGTGGCAGATCCCGATCCGCAACGGCGCAACTCAGCGAGCTCGATGGGCGCTACCGATGTGCTCGCGTCCGTGTCCGAGGCCGAACTTGGGGCTTACGACGCCATCGTCGAATGCGTCGGACGCCCCGAGCTTGTGCAGGCCTGCCAGCCGGCGCTGCGGTCACGGGGGCGCCTGGTCGTTTCCGGTGCCTGCGCCGAGCCGACAACTATTGAGCCCATCACCGCGCTACTCAAGGAACTCACCATCCGGTACTCCGTCGCCTATTCGACCGACGAATTCCAAGAGGTCGTCGCCGCGTTCAGCGACGGTGACATCGACCCGACTCCCACGGTCGGACCGAAATTCGGGCTGGACCACATCGCCGAAGCCTTTGCTGCCGTCCGTGGGGCGCAGGTGCAAGGCAGAGTCTCGGTGACGCCATGACCGCGACCATCGGAGATGACCCAGATCTTCCCGTCATTCCACGGCCGCGATCCGCAAGCTGCCCGCTGGCGCCTCCGCCGGAATTTGCCGAATGGCGGGAGTCGGCGCGTCTGCACCGGGCGATGTGGCAGGGTCGGCCGACCTGGATCGTCAGCCGCTACGAGGACATCCGCTCGTCGCTGGTCGATCCGCGTCTTAGTGCGGACACGATCAAGCCGCGCCTGCGCGCGGCGGGCGCTGGCGACAACATGCCGGTCATCTTCGCGCGAATCGATGACCCGGAGCATAATCGCCTGCGCCGCATGATGGCTCGCGATTTCACGTGGAGACGCGCAGAGGCGATGCGGCCGCAGATCCAGGATTTGGTCGACCGCTTCCTCGACACCATGACTGAGAGTGGGCCACCGGCGGATCTCGTTAGGGACTTTGCGTTGCCGGTGCCGTCGTTGGTCATCTCCCTGTTGCTGGGCGTGCCCTACAGTGACCATGAATTCTTCCAGCGCCACAGCACGGTCGGGCTCGATGCCAGGTCATCCGAGGAGCAGAAGGCGGAGGCTATCGGGGCGCTCTTTGCCTACATGTTCGATCTTGTCGAACGCAAAGCGCGTGAGCCAGGTGATGACTTGATCAGCCGGCTCATCACCGACTACGTCGCCTCAGGCGAACTGAGCCGCGAGACGGCGGCAATGAACGGCCTGATTCTGTTGCAGGCCGGTCACGAAACAACGGCAAGCATGATCGCGCTGGGAACGGTTGCGCTGCTGCAGCATCGGGATGTGTTCGAGCTGCTTGGTCGGACCGATGACGCGGCCGTTATCGCCAACGTCGTCGAAGAGCTAATGCGTTACCTCACGATCGTGCACAGCCAGGTAGATCGGGTGGCGACCGAGGACTTCAGCGTCGGTGACGAGGTGATCCGCGCGGGCGATTTCGTCTTGATGAATCTGCCTGCCGGGAATTGGGACCCTGAGTTCGTTGACAACCCCGCGAGCTTCGACGCCGCACGAAATACCCGCGGCCACTTGGGTTTCGGCTTCGGCGTGCACCAATGCATTGGACAGAATCTCGCCCGAGTCGAAATGCAGATCGCGCTTTCCACATTGGTCCGCCGGCTGCCGGAGCTCCAGCTGGCGGTTCCGGCTGATGAACTGCGATTCCAGAACGAGCAGGAAATCTATGGCATCGAGGAACTGCCGATCACGTGGTGACCGCTTGACCCGTCGGGGTGCCCTAATGCCCGTCTCTGATCCGTGCATGATCAGCTGCCACACCGGCAATCACGGAGTGCAGATATTGTTCCAGGCTCTTGGCGCTGTCCATGTCGGTCAAGCCGTAGGCGAGCCGGAAGAGGAATCCGCCGAGAAAGGTGACCACGGCGAATGCCTGCTCCTTGATCAGTTCCTGGTCGGGTGGCGTGCCGACCGGCTGAACCTGTGCGACGGCCGCTTCGCTGATGGCGACGAACTGATCCATCAGGCCGTCGAATACCACGCCGAGATCGGGGTTACGGGAGGCGATCATCATGAGCTCGAACCGAGCCCGCGCCCGCGAACGCTCCGGCTCGACAGCGGTGCGCATAGCCTGAGCGGCGAGCGTTGATAGCAGGGAATCGACCTCGCCGTCGCCAATCGCGTTGAGCGCCACAGCGAAATCGGCGAGATCCAGCTCGATCACTCGGTCCATCGCACCGCGAAGCAGAGCCGCTCTGGTCTGGTAATAGAAGGACGTGGTTCCGTCGGCGAAACCCGCATGTCGGTCAACACGCAGGTGGGTCAGCCCGCGTGCACCGTCAGCTGCCAACAGTTCGATCGCCGCATCGCAGAGATCGCGACGCCGCTGCTCGGCTTTGGGTTTTCTTGTCATCGCAGTCGAAACAGTCTATCGACGTCGAGCATCGGGTCCGTAATGAGCAACGAGATCACGATCGTCGGGTAGTCCTAAGAGGGAGCAGTCGGAAACATCTGAATCGAACCCAGATAACCGAACTAGAGTGCGACTCCTCAGGTCGTTGTGGGGAGTTTGACGTCGAGTCAACGTTCACCGCTGCTCGCTTTCCGTCGGGGAACTCGATCGGGCGGGGTCGCCGCCTTCGCACTATGTCTGTATCGGTTCGCGTGTGTAGTCGGATCACCCCTGTTCAGTCACTCAGGCGGCTCGTCGGAAACCGTATCGACGGCTGGCGACTGCCTGCGGGTTTCCAGGCGGTATATGGTCATATCGGCCGGGACTCCGCTGTGCCGATGCGCGAACACCGCGCGGCGCACCCGCTTGGCGGTGACGCCCAGCTCGTCAAGCTGTTCCGGGGTGAGCCGCGGCAGCGTCGCGCCGGAGATCAGCACACCGCCCTTGTCGGCACATTCCATCACCCTGGCCGCGATGTTGACGTCGACGCCGAGCCAGTCCTCTCCGATGCGCTGCGGCCGCCCGGTATGGATACCGACCCGCATCGTCGGCGTATAGCCTTCGACCTCAACGGTTTTCAGAGCCTCCCGTGCGGTCCGCACCGCTGCGATGGCGGTGACCGGATCGGGAAAGACCGCCATGATCCCGTCACCCATGCGCTTGACGACCTGTCCGCCGGCTTCGAGCAGCGGCGGTTCGACGACCTGCGCGACCCAGCGCAGCAACCTCAGCATGGCGTCGTCGCCGGCGCGTAACGCCCACTCTGAGAAGCCGACCAGGTCGGTG
>NZ_JBKQQD010000027.1:0-4686 GCF_052144515.1 Mycobacterium sp.
CTACAACCTCGAGCAATTGGGCAACGACTCGCCGTGGATGGAGATGCCTGAATTCATTGACCTTTTGAGGCGCTACCCGACGTGGGACTACAGTCAAGCCAACATCGAGCGGCTCGCTGCTATGGGATTGCCCCGGCCCACCTACGTTCCGATCGGATACGTCCCCGAGCTGACACGGATCGCCCCGGCCCCCGAGGACATCGACGTACTTTTCTACGGCATGCTCAGCGAGCGCCGATACGCCGTTCTCAGGGAACTGCACGACCGAGGTCTTCGTGTCAAATGGCTATCGGGCGCCCTTGGCGCGAGTCGCGATGCCTGGATCGCACGCTCGAAGATCGTCCTCAACGTCCATTACTGGGAAGCGAAAATCTTCGAAATCGCGCGTGTGTCCTATCTGCTCGCCAATAGACGCGCGGTGGTCTCCGAGCGCGGTGCCGATCCGACATTGGAGCGCGAACTGGCGTCCGGCGTCGCGTTCGCGGACTACGACGAACTGGTCGATCGCTGTGTGGAGCTCCTCGGCGACGAGCGCGCGCGACGCGAGCTCGCCGAGCGCGGCTACCGGGCTTTCTCCGCTCGCGACCAGGCCGCCATCGTGGACCGCGCGCTGTCGGAAGGCCTCGAGGGTGTCACCCACGAGACCGCTGCGCGGGACGACCCTTGCATCGATGTGCGCCTCGAAGGCAAAGACCACAGCGCAGATCGTGAGCTCCGCGACCACAACCTGATCAGGCAAAAGTTTGAGCACGAGCGCGATCTGTTGCTGGCCAAGGTCGAACGCAATCCCGAGGATGCGCGGTCGGCCTTATTCCTCGCCGAGACCTATTTCCGTATGGAGGATTTCGTCGGCGCGCGCACGTGGTATGCGCGGCGGGTTGAGATGGGTGGCTGCGACGAGGAGGTCTACTGGGCGATGTATCGGCTCGCGGAGTCGATGTCGAACCTCGGTGAGCCGTGGCCGGATGTTCAGGAGGCTTACCTCAAGGCGTGGGATTTTCGACCGACCCGCGCCGAGGCGTTGCATGCCATCGCCTTTCGGTATCGCGTCGAGCAGCGCTACAAGTTCGCGTACCCGTTTGCCCAGCGCGCCGCCGAAATCCCCTTTCCCGAAGAGGACCTCCTTCTCCCCGCAGAAATCGCAGAGGTCTACGCGTGGCGCGCAACCGATGAGCAGGCGGTGTGCGCATCCTGGATCGGTCAGCACGCCGAGGCGTTCACGCTGTGTCGGCGCTTGGTGGCCCGCCCTGACCTGCCCGAGCCTGATCGGCAACGGATTGCGGCCAACCGCGACTTTTCGGTGCCGGCCATGCTCGAGGCGGCCGCACCGTACCCCGAAGCCCTGGCGCAGTCCCTGGCCGCAGGTCCCGGTGAGGCCGAGGTCACCGTCAGCCTGGTCGCCGGGCCGGATCAAGCTGCCACCGAGCAGACCCTGAACTCGTTTCTGAACTGCTGCCTCGATGAGTCGCGGGTCGGGCGCTTCCTGGTGCTCGATACCGGCCTGTCCGCCCCCGACCGCGCCAAACTGCGGAAACGTTACGGGTTCCTCGAGTTCGCCCGTCGCCGATCCGGCGACAAGCCCGCCCCCCAGCTCGCGCAGCTACGCGCTCAAATCGACGGACGGTTCTGGCTGCACCTGGGCGAAAGCTGGCGGTTTTTCGCCCCCGAGAACTACATCACCCGCCTGACCGCGGTACTCGACGCCGAACCACAGGTGTTTCAGGTGGGCATCAACTTCGACGACGCGGCCAAACTCACCGGCGCCAGCGCATCGGAGGAGGCGGTGCGCCGAGCACCCGACGCCGGCCGCTACCTGCTCACCGAGGCGATGGCCACCGGCCCGGCAATGTTCGACACCGCACGCCTCGATCGAGCCCGCGGTGTGCAAAACAGCAACCCCGATCCGCCCGCCCAACATGGGCAACCGGCCACCGGCACCGGGCTGCGCACCGCCAGCCTCGACGAAGTGCTCTGCATCTCAGGTCTGGCCCTGTAGCCTAGCGAAAACTGCCCGAAATTACCTGGGTCTGGGATGTCATTAGCGAGCTGCTTATCGCTGGTGCCGGTCGCCACGTAGTACGGATGGTCCCAGCCCGCGCTTCGGTGCGGTGGTGGCGAATTCGAAAGTCTCGGTGTCGTACCGCGCGGAGACACACGCCCTTCTCGAAGAAGATTTTCCGGCTCACCGTGGGTGCCGCGAGATGATTCTCAACCACATCGCGCAGCACACCTTCGGCTTGCCGAGATTGTATTGGTCGATCGCTCGTTAGTGCGGATGCCCCTCAACAGCAGGCTGCGGGCATTTGCCGTTGTTGGCGGGGCCCAAGGTGACAACCGTCGCCTGCAGCGTGCCGCCACCATCCTTGGTTCCCCGTGCGGCGATGCACTTGCCTTGCGCGATGGCCTGCGAATTTGCAGAGAAGCCCTTGTTGTATCTCGTGGTGTCGGTGACCGTCACGTCGGTTTGAGAGGGATTGCCGTTGGCGTCGGTAACGGTCACGTGGATGGTGTTGCCCTCCACAGAAGCAACCGTGCCGATCACCTTGTGAGGTCCGGTCTTACCACACCCACACCGATCGGAATGATCGCGATGACTGTCAACGAGTTTCGGCGACTCTTCGACGCCTTGCTACTGGCCACCAGCCACACCGTCACACCCTGCTGGCCTGGTCACGATGGCGCCGACGACACCAATGCCGAGCACGCCTTTCCCACTACCGACGCCGCCAACATCAATGACCACGATCTACGGCTGCAGAACCTAGATACGCCGCAGGCGCCCTCATACGCTCTGAGCTGCGACGATACGCCAAAGATCCGAAATACCGGCCACCAACACGGTCCGTGTCTAAGATTCTTGGCGCGCCCGCTTCCTTTATTAGGAGACTCCCGGAATGGATGATTTGCCGCGCCGTGAACGGTTCGACGAGGAGCTATACCTTCGCACCTTTCCCGACGTCGCGCAGGCCGTGCGCGATGGGCAATTCTCGTCGGGATACCACCACTGGTCGCTGCACGGCCGGTTCGAGCTCGCTGCCGGCCAGCGCGTGGCCGGATCATCATTTCTGCTCGTTGCGCTCGACCACGGTGTCGAGGGCTTTGCGGTCAGCGACGACCTGTTTGGCGATCTGGCCGTCGAAGAGACCTCGCTGGTGGTCGCGGAGCCAGACTCGGCAGAGGAGCCGGACGGCGGGTCTGAACCGGTCAAGCGGACAAGGCAGCGTGGCCAGCCGGATAGTGCCGAGGCGGAAGACCTCGTAGAGGACGAGCCTCAATTCGAGCTGCGCCCGGCCCACCATCACGCAGAGCTGGCCCGGAAGCTGATTAAGGCCGGGGACATCGAGGGGGCGGCCGAGGCGATCGCCGATGCCGTCGGAGCTGCGGAACCGTCCGACACGGCGATCCTGCTCCTCGCCGGCGAAATATTCAGCCGCGTCCACTTCCCGCCCGGCCCGCTCGTCATCAAGGCCGTTCAGGCCAGTCTCACCGATGCGCAGTACCACGGCCTCGTCACCATCTGGACCGAACACTGCCGCGCTGGATTGTCGGAGGCGGATGTCGAGAGCCTGCTCACGGCGGTCAAGACCGACCGCGGGATCCTGGATGGCACGCCATCCGGCCGGGCGACCGCCCTCAACGCCAGGCTCTGTCCGTTCATGGTGGCGACGATGATCGGCAGCATCAGGTTACCGGCGGCGCTGCAGATTCGCGTCTTCGACCATCTCCAGGAGACGATCACCGACGAGCCTGGCGACACCGTACGCTCGGGCGTTTGGCCGATCCTGCTGCCAGCCCTCCACGACTATGTAGGGGTGTCCTCGGTCCGTGCGATGCAAAGCGGCCTTTCGGATCTCGCTCCGCTGCTCACTGAGTTCGCGGCACTTCTGTTCCGTGAATTCCACGAGCAGGCCGTAGCGGAACGGCTGCTGGAAGTGGCGACCTCGCTCGATCCGGCGCTGCGCGCGGACCCCTTCCACCGGTCGACCTATGTGCAGGTGCTGCAGGGCAGATCCGCCAACTACGAGATCGCGGCCTATCTCGGCTCGATCGACGGGACGGAGCTCACCGCTCCCAACCTCTTTCTCGCAGCTAACCGTGTCTCCACCGCGCTTACCGTCGGCAATCCGGCCGACTTCCTTTCGACTCTGGACTGGCTGTGCGAGCTCTCAAGGAAGGTCTATGACAAGGATCCCCGCGTCTTACAGCAGGCCGTCCAGCTGATCCAGGGCGAGCTGCGGCGCTTTACCGACGCGATGATCGGCCGCACCCAGCAGCGGGCCAACCGCGGCGACCTCGCCGGCGGGCGCCGGCAGCGCGCCGAAATCCTCGAGCACAGCCTGGCCGTGTTGCGCGGCCTGGAGGAAATTCAGCATCTTGCCGCCACGCCCGCGACGGTGAGCAGCGACCGTACCAGGCCCACGCGCATCCTGGTGATCGGCTCGCAAAACCTGCCGCAGTGCTGGCTCTACCGCGTCCAGCAGAAGGTCGAATTCCTGCGCATGGCTGGTTACGATGCGGTGGCGATCGATTTCGGCCGCGCCAGCCCTACCGAAATCCATGAGCAGCTGTGCTTTGCCAGCCACGCCATCATCTTCAGGCTTCCGGCCTTCAGCGATGTTCTGATGTTGACACTCTATGCCAGGAGGTTGGGCGTCAGGCTGTTCTACGACATCGACGACCTGATCT
>NZ_JBKQQD010000028.1:0-2907 GCF_052144515.1 Mycobacterium sp.
ATGATGCCTTCTTGTTGGCGAGTCCAGATCGCTTGTTCGATGGCATCGAGCACCATCGAGGTGGCCATCGTTGATGCGACTCGCCAGGCCAGGATCCGCCGCGCGTAGGCGTCGACGACGAAGCCAATTCTGTGGAATCAAAATTGTCAAGTTCTTCAGGCTTTCCCGGGTCGGATTTGCACGATCGGCAGCATGGTCACGGTCGCCGGCGTTGCGAGCTCACGCGGGGTGGGCCCAGCCGGAGTGGGGACGTCGGCGAGCCGGTCCAGCAGGGCGGTTACTGCAGTGTGTCCGTCGTCGACGGCAGCGCGTTCGTCGTCGGTGAGCGGGATGGTGGCGAGCATGCGCTGCAGGTTGCCGCTGGCTTCGAGCAGCTGGGCTTTGGTGGAGTCTTTCGGGGTGTAGAAGTCGCAGCGGGCGCAGGCCATCCGGTGCTGGCATTGCTCGAAAAAGCTGTAGCTGCACCAGCCGTGGCCCAGATCGTAGTGCTGCCAAGGCTGGCCGGTGGCGGCGGCGCCGGAGGTGATGGCCTCACGGTCGAGGAGCACCTCGATGGTGCGCACGTTGCGGGCGAAGTAGCCAGCTTCGGTGTAGGCCTTGGATAGGGTGTTCGGGCTGATCTTCGCGTAATGCTGGGTGGTGTTTGGTGTGCGATGGCCGAGCCACGCCTGCAGCTCGAACAGCGTCATCGGTTCCTTGGCGTTGTAGAGCTGGGACGCGATCGTGGAACGAGCTCGGTGGCTGGTGATCTTGCCGCGCACGTCGCTGCTAGGGACACCTGCCCTGGCGCAGAGCGCGGGGATGATTGTGCGGTTGATGTAATTCTTCGCGACCGGGTGTGCGCGGACGGCGAAGAGCATGTGCACGTGCTCGCTGGTCTTGCGGTCCAGCGTGGTCGGCTGTGCCGGGCGCAGTGCCTGCCAGGCCTCGATCGCCTGTCCCAGAAGCGGATCGACGGGTTTGGTGTGCAGCTCCCACCTCATACGGGCCAGGTCGGTCAGACACAGGTGTCGGGTGGTATGCGTGGAGAACTGCGGAACATCAGCCGCCAACGCAACACGGCGCACCACCTTCGACCAGGTCCACAAACTCAGCGGTTCACCGCGGTTGCGCCGTGACTCCGACAAGAACAGCGGACCGCGGGCCCGGCTGATCTGGGCCCGATGCGCGAGATAGCCCGACAGCAGCACCCCGGTCGCCGCCGAGTACGGCACCACCCGCCCTCGGCGGGTCTTGGTCGTCTCCGCCCGCACCCGCAGTGTGCGATGCGCGGGATCCAGATCCTCGGTGCGCAACGAGCACAGCTCCTCGCGGCGCAACGCCGCATCGTAGGCCAGCGCCAGCATCAACCGATTACGGATCGGCTCCACACGGAACGCCCCGAGCAGCCGCAACCACTCCGCCTCGCCAGGGATCCACGGCAACTTGACCATCCGCGCGACCAGCGGCCGGGGCTGGCCACCGCCGAAGCCCCGGCCCGCCGTGTAACGGCCGCGGCCGACCGGATTGGACTCGCGCACACCCTCCTCGACCAAGAAGTCGTAAAACAGCCGCACCGGAACCAGCCGCTGCTGCAGCGTCGCATTCGCCAGACCCGAACCCGAGTCCAACACAACAACTTTCGGTCCACGCAGGCTCGGGCGAGTCCGCAACTCCCTGATGAACAAGGCGATCTGGGCCCGGGTCGCCGAGACCGGGTCGATGCCCTCCCGCTCGCACACCAGCAGATACTCCGCCAGGCCGCGAGCGTATGCGTCGATCGTGCGAGGTGCCCGCCCCAGATCGACCCAGATCTGCAGCCACTCCCGCGCCCGCTCGTGACGGCGCAACACCGGCCACTTCTCGTCCAAGATCACCGACACAGTGAACAGGGCCCCTCAGCTCGTGGTGACACGGAGGGACGAACACCCAACCCCCGGTGTGATTCCACGTAACACCCCCGGTGTGATTCCACGTAACCAATACGTAGGCAAACCCCGACCAGGTCGACACGTAGGTCAGGTCAGCGACTCACAATCGGTTCGGTGCCGGCGGGGCGAACTGCCGCTGCACGAGATCGGCGGGCCGCGCTGCGGTGGGGTCGGCGATCGTGGTGCGTTTGGCCTTGCCGCGGGAGGCTCCGGTGAGGCCGAGTTCGGCCATCAGCCGCTCGACGGTGCAGCGGGTCACCGCGATGCCCTCGCGGTTGAGCGCAAGCCACGCCCGTACGGGGTCAACCCTGCGAGTTCTCAGACCCCGACCTGGATGACGCGTGCTTGGGTCGTTGCCGTGGCCTCATGCGCGGCGATCCCGGATGTCGTGGTTACCCAACAGGTGTTGTGTCGCGCCGCACCCATTGAGCAATCCGCTAATCATGCTGACGATCGACAATCTGCCGAAGTGCAGTGCCCGTAATCGGCGGTGGCGTCAACGTGGAAGACGCGTCGATGCCGGCCCCAGTCGTGCTCATCAAGACAGCTGGCCTACGGTTCAATACCTCGATAATGCCGTTGCGGTCGGCGCATTCGCTGCAGGTTCGTCATGAACTGTGGCCTCTTCTCGGTGGTGAAAACCCGAGACTAAGCAGCTGTCGGCCGATCGTTGCGGTGAACTTCCAATGAGCAATCCTGGCTGCAGCGCTGCGTCGCGGCGGCGCAGCTGGCGCGGCTGGACGCGTCCCGGTCACTCACCCGTGAGTTGGTGGTATGTGCTGCTCACGCGCTGCAGCGTGTCCATGTACTCCTCGACCATGTTCAGCACGATTTCCGCGGCTGGCTTGACTTTGGTCATGCGGCCCACCCCCTGGCCGACCGGGCCGCCGACAAGGTCTGTGCGGCCGGCCCGTTCGGCCCGAGCGGTGTATTCGGCGTAGAGCAGGTACTGCAGCGGCATGGGAAGTGGCCCGGGCCCATTGGAATCGTCCCAGGC
>NZ_JBKQQD010000029.1:0-5382 GCF_052144515.1 Mycobacterium sp.
GCTACTCTTCTTCACGGCGGTCCCCTTGCTGTTGGTGTTCTTTGGCGGAACGCCCGACACCTACCACACGGCAGGAATCAAGCGGGGGACCGCCACCTCAACTTCCACGAGACCCGGGACAACCTCAGTGCGCGAAGCGGCCCCGTTATCTGTGGCAAGCGAAGGAGGGTCCGGGTGTCGGGCACCATCCGTCATCTCCGGCCCGCCGCGGGCATCACCGTCCGCGCCGCCGACGACGCTTTCCTCGACCAGGTCCGCTCGCCGAACACCCGCCGCGCCTACGCCATCGCCGTGGTCAAGACCGCCGACCGGCTCGTGGCGCGCGACCCCGACACTGCTCTGCGCGATCTGGGCCGGGGCCGCCGCATGGCCGGCGTCGCCGACGACGAGATCGGCGACGCCCTCGAATTCCTGTGAGGCGAGGCGGCGGTCAACACCTGGAACGCGCGGCGCGCCGCCGTGCTGGCCTGGCTCACGTGGTGCCGCGAGCAGGGGCACACCGCGCCGACCGTCCCGGTCCGGATCAAACGCTCCACCCCGCCGGACTCCGACACCCCGGTCCGCAGCCGCATCGCGCTCGACCGGCTCATCGCCCGCCGCGACATCCACGTGCGGGAGAAGACGCTGTGGCGGATGCTCTACGAAACCTGCGCTCGCGCAGAGGAACTGCTGCAAGTCAACATCGAAGACCTGGACCTGGCTGCGCGCTGCTGCCCGGTGAAGTCCAAGGGCGCTAAACCCCGCACCCGACGTCGCGGCGCGACCCACGCCGAATACCAGCTCGACACCGTGTACTGGGACGCCGGCGCCGGCCGCCTGCTGCCCCGCCTGATCCGCGACCGCACCCGCGGACCGCTGTTCGTCGGACACCGCAAACCTGCCCCCGGCACGGCCGTCGGCGACCGCGACGTCTGCCCCGACACCGGGCCACGCGCGGCTGTCCTACGGACAGGCCCGCGCCCTGCTCGACGCCGCGACCGCCACCGCCGGACCCGGCACCGGCTGGGATCCGCACGAGCTGCGCCACTCCGGCCTCACGCACCTCGGCGAAGCGGGGCGTCGTTGCTTAGCTCATGGCCAAATCGCGCCACCGCAAACCCGAGAACCTGCGCCGATACTTCAAACCCTCACCCGCAGCCATACGGGGGATCACCAGCCTGCTTGGACCAGGAGCCGACTGGCGCTGACACCCAGTCGCTCATGTACCTGGTGACACGCTTCTTAACGACACCCCTACTCAGCGGACAGAGGTGTTCCCACATCCGCGATTCCCTCAGCTGCCGTCACGGCAACCGGTCATCGTGAAGTCGCACTAAGCTCATCGTGAACTCGACGGCATTGTGCGCCGCATATTTCGGCTGGCGGCATGTCATCGGCTAGGTGCTATTCAACCTGGAACCAAACCGCCGCCTCGTTTCCGCCAATGCAAGTGACTGAACCATCGGCTGCCCTCACACAGGCCATCGTGTAGGTCTGCCCCGTTTCGGGGCTGGTGGCCTCGATCAACGCCGAAGACCCTCCGGCCTGGGACATCCACTGTTCGTGGACATTCTGGGCGAACGGGCACGACGTATTGCTATTGACCCATACGCCACCACCACAGTCCGTTACAAATTGCCCGATGCCTGGACTACCCATTGCAACCTCCTTCTGGCACACGATTCCTCATGATGGTCCCCGGAGCCGTGCTGGCGGGCAAGGCTTCGGTCCGCTCAGTGGACCGGGATCGGCACAATTAGTGGCCGCACGCAAGCCCGAAAGGCTAAAAGCCCAACAAGGGCAAACAGATCAACCACTGGTTCGCCAACCATCCGCGGCTAGACCTACGAATCGTATTCACGACAATCCATGCGGCTCAGCGGGATTCACACCTCGAAGTCGAAAAATTGCGCACGGGCGGCCCTTTAGGTGGCGCACCAACAGAGGTGCCCCGCATTTGGCGGGGCGCGAAAGGGCTCGGCCTGCCTCCCTCCTTCTGGCCGACCCTTTCATCTCGATTTTTCCGTTCCAGTGCAACATTATTCGATCACCTCGAAGCCGCATCAATGCCGCCAATGACGAAACGTATTGCAGCCCTTGGCCGAAGCGCTTCACAAATCCAGACCGGAGCGGTGAAGTGGTGGGATACGGACTTTAGAGCAGGCCTTCGCGCATCGCGTCGACTCCCCTGGTCCCCGCCGCGAACAGATTGTTAAGCCTTTTCTCGAGTTCCAGATTCGTCATCACATGGCGACCGGTGTACTTTCACGCTGGTGGCGACAAGAGGCAGTCACGGGTTTCCGGGCGCATCGGTCAACCAGCCCGGATCTGCCCACGAGTCGCGCGGAAGGTATTGGCCATACCCCGGTTGCTTCGCCATTCGCTGGGCAACGCTGGCGTGTATGAGAGCGTTTCCAGGCACGGGCCGACGGCGGTAGGTCAACAAGATCCAGTACCAGGCCATTTGGTGAATAGTGGCCGTTGCGTTGTCGATGGTCAGCGCCGGCAACGGCAGGTCGCCGCCGAGCAGGAGCCCGGCCTGCTGCGCTCCTTCAACGATCCACTTCAGGGCGATGTCACCCAGGCATGGTTGGTCCAGGAACCCGCCGCCGATGTCGGAATGCACACCGGCGAACCACACCTCTTCGATCGCGGACTGCTTCGGGTCGATGAGATATTCGCGGAACGGGCGGCGTTTCTCGTCGATGGATACCGCGTGTCTCCCCGCCAGCACATTCGGCAGTTCCCGAGTGAACGGCCAATCCATGCTGCGCCGCAAAATGCCGGGCGCCTTAACCGTGTCCCACAGGCCCAGATAGGTCACCGGCACGCTGTGGTGACTGGCGACATTCTGCGACATGATCGAGGCGAACTGGCGGGCCTGGTGCCAATCCTGGTCGGCCCATCCGGGGTTGGTGCGCGCATAGTTGCTGACCGCGTACCGGATGAGGTTGTCGGCGCCGGGCCGCATCACACCGATCAGATGCAGCATTCCCGTCAGAGCCCGCGCGCAGTACGCCCCGCGGCTGAAGCCAAAGATAAACAGCCGATCGCCAGGGACCCAATGGTTGATCAAAAACTGGTATGCCTCCTGCAGCTCAGCGCGCATGCCCGCACCAAATGCGTCACCCATCAGACGCGAGATCCATTGGGCAAGTGGCGTCCATGCACCAGCGGCAGAAAACGTTCCGACCCCGGGGTTGTAGTACGTCAGCTGCCGGTCAGTGTCATGACATAACCGGCGGAACATCTGCACAACGTTCGTGTTGCCAGTGGCCCGGACCTCGTTTCCGGTGCCGTCGAAGCAAACCACGATGTTCTTCATCGTCCGCCTCGTATAGCCCCGTCATGGCAGGGTAATCGGCGGCCCAAAGGCATGTCAGTCTCTCCGGACAAGCGCGAGCAGGCTTCGGGCGCCCACGCTGCACTGTGTGCCAGCGGTCAGCGGCGGCGAGCCCGGCGCGGCCGAGCCGGTGGCCTGTGTGGTGTCAAGCACCGGCATCCATGTGGTGCCGAGGCTGGACGACGGCAGGGTGAAAACCTGCGAGTTCCAGGAAGCGTTGAACAAGATCAGAAAGGTATCGTCGGTGAGCGCCTTCCCGTCGGTGTCGGTGTCGGTGAGCGCTGCGCCGCTGAGCCACACGGCAAATGCCAGCGATCCCGAATTCCAGTGATCCGGTGTCATGCGTGTGCCATCTGTCCATAACCAGGCCACGTCCTCGCCGCTGCCGGGCCTGGGCTGCTGGCCGGTGAGAAAGCTGCGGCGCCGAAACACCGGGTGGGCTTTTCGTAGCTCGATCGCCTTCGTGGTGAAAGCCAAAAGGTCGCGGCGTTCCTGATCCAGGTTCCAGTCGTAGTAGCTGACGGCGTTGTCTTGGCAGTAGGTGTTGTTGTTGCCTTGCTGGGTGCGCCCGATCTCGTCCCCACCCAGAATCATTGGGACGCCTTGGGATATCAGCATGGTGGCCAGGAAGTTTCGCCGCTGCCGGGCGCGCAACGCCGCGATGCCCGCATCGGTGGTGGGTCCCTCTGTGCCGCAGTTCCAGGACCGGTTGTCGTCGCTGCCGTCGCTGTTGTTGTTTCCGTTGGCCTCGTTGTGCTTGGCGTTGTAGGACACCAGGTCGGTCAGCGTAAAGCCGTCGTGACAGGTGACGACGTTGACCGATGACTCCGGGGTCTGATCGGCGGCAGCGAACACGTCATGAGAACCGACCAGCCGGGTGGCCAGCTGCCCGATGCCGGCCTGGGCCCGCCAAAAGTCGCGCACATTGGCGCGATAGTGGTCGTTCCACTGCGCCCAGGGCGGCGGGAACTGGCCCAGCACGTAACCGCCGTTGGCGTCCCACGGTTCGCCGATCAGCTTGACCTGCGAGATCACCGGGTCCTGATAGACCAGGTCCAAAAACGCCGCGAACTTCTCCAGATTGCCCTCCTGGCGGGCCAGCACGGCGGCCAAGTCGAAACGGAACCCGTCCACGTGCATCTCGCTGGCCCAGTAGCGCAGGCTGGACAAGATCAGCCGCAGCACCTCGGGCTCGCCGGCATCCAGCGTGTTGCCGGTGCCGCTGTAGTCGTAGTAATTGCTCGGGTCAGCCGGGTTCAGCCAGTAATAGCTCGGGTTGTCCAGCCCACGGAACGCCACGCTCGGACCGTCGGGATTGCCTTCCGCCGTGTGGTTGTAAACCACGTCGAGGATCACCTCAATGCCGGCGCGGTGCAGCGCCTTGACCATCGATTTGAACTCGGTGACCTGCTGGCCCCGCGTGCCGGCCGAACAGTATGCGCCGTGCGGGGCGAAAAAGCCGATGCTCATGTAGCCCCAATAGTCGGTCAGCCCTAGGGGCACCGGCGTTGCGGCGGGCAGGAATTGGTGCACCGGCATCAACTCGACGGCGGTGATACCCAGCGAGGTGAGGTGCTTGATGATCGGGTCGCTGGCCAACCCAGCGTAGGTACCCTTCACCGAGTCGGGCACCTGGGGGTGTTGTTTGGTCAAGCCCCGTACATGGGTTTCGTAGATGACCGAGTCGGCCATCGCGATGCCCGGCGGTGTGTCGCCGCCCCACTCAAAGCTCGGATCGACCACCGCCGAGCGAGGGGTGTGCGGCGCCGAGTCGCGCGGGTCCGGGCCGGAGCGGTCACCGGGCAGGTGCGCGCACGCCGACGGGTCACCGTCATAGCCGCCGTCGATGGCCTTCGACCACGGGTCCAGCAGCAGCTTGGCCTCATTGGCCCACAACCCCGCACCCGGATTCCACGGCCCGTCGACCCGATAGCCGTAGCGCTGCCCGGCGCGGACGCCAGGAACATAGGCATGCCAGACGTCGCCGGTGCGCGCCGTCAGCGGCAGCACGGTCTCGGTGCCGTCATCGGCGAACAGGCACAAGCTCACAGCACCCTCAC
>NZ_JBKQQD010000030.1:0-4143 GCF_052144515.1 Mycobacterium sp.
GTCGCCTTGCGCGTCTCAAAGCTGCAGGTCGCGAGCAGTCGCCCGTTCAAACCACCACGCCGCGTTCCACACGATCTCTGCCGTCGCGCCTCGTTTCGTTCACAAATCCGTTCACACACAGGAACGGTGGCACCAGTCGGCAATCGCGCGGATCGTTAGCTACTTCGACCTGAAAAAGTCTGGGCGTGGCGGTCCCTGAGCTGGGGATGTGTAGACGAGAGGATGGCCTCGAACCCTTGGATAGAAGGGATCGAGGCCATCGTGTTTCGTACTGTAGGCGATCAGGTGTCGCTTTGGGAGGCAGTGCTTCCTGCGGAGTTGCTGAAGTTACCCGACGAGTTGGCGCGAATCGATGAGCTGCTCGATGATCGGGTGTTCTTCGCCCCGTTCGTGCCGTTCTTCGATCCGCGGATCGGGCGTCCGTCGACGCCGATGGAGACGTATCTGCGGTTGATGTTCTTGAAGTTCCGGTACCGGCTGGGCTATGAGTCGCTGTGTCGGGAGGTGTCGGATTCGATCACCTGGCGGCGGTTCTGCCGGATTCCGCTGGACGGGTCGGTGCCCCATCCGACGACGTTGATGAAGCTTTCGACCCGTTGTGGGCCGGCTGCGGTGGAGGGGTTGAACGAGGCGCTGTTGGCCAAAGCAGCCGAGGCGAAGGTATTGCGCACGAACCGGGTTCGCGCGGACACCACGGTGGTTCCGGCGAACGTGTGTTATCCGACCGATTCCGGGCTGCTGGCCAAAGCGATCCGCCGGATCAGCACAGCTGGACAACGGATCCACAACGCTGGCGGCGGCGTGCGCACGACGCTGCGGGACCGCTCCCGCGCCGCGGGGAAACGGGCACACGGGATCGCGGCGAAACTACGGTCGCGCAGCCAGCTGGGCCGCGACCAGGTCAAAGACGGTGTGCAGCGGATCACCGGTGAGCTCGCCGATCTGGCACAGGCGACCGCGCGGGACGCGCACCGCTTGTTGATCAATGCTCGAAGGGCGCTACGCCGAGCACGGGTCAAGGCGGCTGAGCTGGCCAAGCAGGGCGCACACGATGCGGCCGCGGGACGGCGGCGTGGTCGGCTGGCTCGCGCCGCCAATGACCTGGCGAACCTGCTGGAGGTGACCGAGCAGATCATCGGGCAGACCAGGCAACGCATCGCCGGAACCATCCCGGACGGAGCCAGCCGGGTGGTCAGTCTGCATGACCGTGATGCGCGGCCCATCGCCAAGGGCCGGTTAGGTAAACCGGTCGAGTTCGGTTACAAAGCCCAGGTTGTCGACAACGACGACGGCATCGTTGTCGATCACGATGTGCAGGCCGGAAATCCTGCTGACGCACCACAATTGGCCCCAGCAATCCAACGGGTCAAAGACCGGGCCGGTCACCCACCCCGCACCGTGACCGCCGACCGCGGGTACGGCGAAGCCGCCGTCGACGACGCCCTCACCAAGGTGGGTGTGCGCACCATCGTCATCCCCCGCAAAGGCAAACCCGGAAACGCCCGCCAACAGGTCGAACGAGGGCGAACCTTCCGCCGAACCATTAAATGGCGAACGGGATGCGAAGGTCGGATCAGCACCCTCAAACGCGGATACGGCTGGGACCGCACCCGCCTGGACAGCCTCGAAGGAGCGAAAACCTGGACCGGACAAGGGATATTCACCCACAACCTCACCAAGATCGCCGCCCTCACCGCCTGAACCCGGCATCCCGACGAGATCAACCACCATTGAGGTATGACAATCCGCCACCCACTCAGCCACCACCAGGGCGATCAGGGTTTTTCAGGTCGAAGTAACTAACGATCGTTTTGGTTACGGCCTTGCGTTGACTCATCGTCAGTCCCATCGTTCGGGCCTAACCAGCGATGCGTCAGCTGCCAGGTAGGCGCGCCGTACGCGCGCACTCTCAGGTGAGGCAACGAAGAGGGCCAGGCGCGCATTTTTGATGAGCCTCTTATCCCTCCGGGGGACGCCTCGCAGGCGTGAAAATGGGGTCAGGTCGCCTGCCGACGCAGTTGTTGACGTGGATCTAGACCGAAGTTCCCCCTGGTCTGGTGACGTGTTTGGGTGTTGACCTGGGGTTTTGTGGTTTGGTGGTGTGGATGTACTGACTACGCCAGCCCGTGTCGGTGGGAGACGCCGAGTAGTTCGAAGGCTTGGCGCTGCAGTGGGGTGGGGGCGGTGATCTTGGTGAATGCCGGCATGTCGTCGGTGGGCTGAATCTGGTTGGCGCAGATGGTAGCCAGGTCGGCGAGCAGGCTGGTGAAGCTGTGCACCGGGGTGCCCTCTGGAGTGCGTTTGCGGGCAGCTTTGGCCAGCGCGGCATCGGAACGTTGGGCCGCGGCGACAGGGCTGGAGCGTTTGGCGGCTGCGGCGGGTTTGTCGTTGTCGTGAAACAGGATTGGGGCCAGGGCCCGTTTCATGTGCCAGCTGATGTAGTAGGACAGCATGCGCATGAACATGTGGGCGCGGACCCGGTCGGCCAGCCGGTGGCGGATGGGGCGGACGTCCAGTTCGGTGTTGAGGGTGCGAAAGAACCGCTCGACGTCTTCGAGTCCCTTGTAGCGGGCCACCACATGACCGTCGGCGAGAGCGGGTTCGGGCAGGCTGGTGCGCAGCACGTAGATGCCGTCCAGCGCCGCCTCGGCGGCGATGGTGTCCTGGTTGCGGGAGACGCTAAACGCCTCGTCGGTGATCTCGGTGTGAAAGTGTTTGGCCATTTTGTAGTGGTTGATCACCTTGCCCACCCGCAGGGCGATCCTGTCGGTGCCGCGCAGCGGGCGGCGCTGGCGGTGGGTGGCCGCGGCGATGGTGTTTAGTTCTTTTTCGGTGGCGGCGAGCAGGTCGTCGCGTTTGCGGGTGCGCTCGGCGGCCAGGGCGGGGTTGCGGCAGCACACCAGCCGCTCCCCGGGAAAGTCCGGCGAAGTGATCTGGACCAGATCCTGCTCATCGAACAGCGACAGCTGCAACGCTTCGGCCTCGACAAGGGCCTTGATTTGGGGGGCACGCAGCGCCGAAATCCAATCCAGCTCGGCCGGGCGCAGCTCTTCGCTGATGCGCGCGTTGGTGAGCATGCCGCGATCGCCCACCAAACAGACCCGCGTTAACCCGAACCGGCCCTTAAGCTTTCGGATTTGCGCGGTCAGGGTCTTGGGGTCGGCGGTGTTGCCGTCGAACACCTCGATGGCCACCGGCACTCCGGCAGTCGAACACAACAGCCCGTAGACGATCTGTAGCCGGCCTTTGACTCCGTCACGGGCGTGCCCGATCTTGCCCAGCGGGCAGGTGCGGCCCTCAAACGCCGCCGAGGACACGTCGTAGAGCACCAGCGTCCCATTGGCCAGATGCCGCTCGGCTAGGGCGCTTTCGATGACATCCTTGCGGGATAGCAGCCAGTCCATCGCCGCATTCAGGTCATCCTCGTCACAACTAGACACCCCCAGCACCTCACCCAGCGAAGTGGTTGCGGTCTGTGTGCGCAGCCCACGGGCGAGCGCCAGCTTCGAGCCCGGCGCGATCACCTGGGCCACCAGCATCGCGGTCACCAGATCGCGCCGCCGCGAGGGCGCGGGGCCGATCAGCTCCTCCAACCCGAGTTGGCGCGCGGTGCCCAACACCGCCGTGACATGCCCGTGCGCCAGGCTGCGGCCGATCTCAAACGCCTGCGCCAGATCCACCGTTGCCGACGCGCCTTTGAGCGCCCGCGCGAGCGCCTCCACCTTGGGCTCGGGCCAGCGCGACAGGTTGGCCAGGGTGCGGGTTTTGACCTTGCCTTGCTCGCGGTAGCTTTCCCGCAGCAGCACCGCCGGCGGTGACCCGCGGTTCGGCACCCGCGTCACATACATGTTTACTTTATATCACCCAGAAAGCATGAATATGGCTAATTCCATGAAGGACACGCCGCACCAGTCTCGCTATTACATGATTACACATCCGCGCTTCGGGGATACAGAACACCAGCCCACAACGGCCGTGCAGGATCAGACCGGCCCCAGAAGGGGGAACTTCGGGCTAGCCCGCACATGAGCTTGGCGCCGGGGCTTCGACCTAGCACTCACGGGTTTGTCTTGAGTTTTCAGGCTGCGTTGAGCGGCAGTCTGGCGGCGTTGATGTAGTGCGTTACGTGAGTATCGATGGTGT
>NZ_JBKQQD010000031.1:0-9341 GCF_052144515.1 Mycobacterium sp.
GCAGCCTCGGATCGCTGGGGCCGAGGTTGCTGGCTCCGCTGGCTGTGCCGTCGTAGCCGTTTCCCGCCGCTGAGGGTCGGGGCTGAAAGTACTGGGGCAACGGGTTACCGGCGGGATCTGTGAACGATTGACCGAGCAGGCTTGAGCCGACGACCTGATTGTCGCGGCTGATCAGTGAGCCGTCGGCCTGGTGCCGGAAGGCGAGTTGCCCGATGCCGTAGGTGGCGAGCGGGTAGGCGACGCCCAGCACCAGGCTGGCCAGCACAGTGAGCAGGACCGCGGGGACCAGTTGAGCGCGCAGCATCAGTGGATGCCTATCGGCGCGACGATGGCGATGTCGATCAGCTTGATGAGCACAAATGGGGTGATCAGTCCGCCTACCCCGTAGATCAGTACGTTCCGGCGCAGCATTGCGGTGGCGCCCATCGACTTGACGCGAACACCGCGCAGTGCCAGCGGGATCATCAGCACGATGATGATCGCGTTGAAGATCACCGCGGACAGAATCGCGGTGTGCGGGTTGTGCAGGTTGAGGATGTCGATCGCTCCTAACTCCGGGAAGACACCGTGCACCATCGCCGGGATGGCCACAAAATATTTCGCAACGTCGTTGCAGACCGAGAATGTCGTCAGCGAGCCGCGGGTGATGAGCAACTGCTTGCCGACTTGGACGATCTCCATCAGCTTGGTCGGGTCGCTGTCCAGGTCAACCAGGTTGCCGGCCTCTTTGGCGGCTTGCGTGCCGCTGTTCATGGCCACCCCGACATCGGCCAGAGCCAGGGCCGGGGCGTCGTTGGTGCCGTCACCGGTCATCGCCACCAGGTCGCCGCCGGCCTGTTCGGCGCGAATCCGGTCCATTTTGTCTTCCGGGGTCGCCTCGGCGATGAATTCGTCGACGCCGGCCTCGGCGGCGATGGCCGCGGCAGTGGCCGGATTGTCGCCGGTGACCATCACGGTGCGGATTCCGAACGGCCGCATGGCGGCCAGGCGCTGCGAGATGCCAGGCTTGACAGTGTCTTTGAGGTGGATGATGCCCAGCAAGGTGTTCTCGTCGGCAACAGCCAGCGGGGTGCCGCCGCTGGTGGCGATGCGCGCCGCGATGCCATCCGTACCTGGTGGCACGGCGCCGCCGTTGGCCCGTACCCAGTCGCTGACCGCTGCCACGGCGCCTTTGCGGATTTTGCGGTTTGGCAAGTCGATGCCGGACATCTTCGTCTTGGCACTGAAGTTGACCAGGTTCGCGCCGGCAAGGTCGCTCGGTTGGCAGCCGTGGTGGTGCTGGGCGAACTGCACGATCGAGCGGCCCTCGGGGGTTTCGTCGGCCAGCGACGACAGGTGGGCCGCCTCGGCTAAGGCGTGTTCGTCGGTGTCGCCGACCGGTACGAACTCGGTGGCCATCCGGTTGCCGAACGTGATGGTGCCGGTCTTGTCCAGCAGCAGTGTGGTCACATCACCGGCGGCTTCCACCGCCCGCCCCGACATGGCCAGCACATTGTGTCGGATCATGCGGTCCATGCCGGCGATGCCGATAGCCGAAATCAATGCCCCGATGGTGGTCGGTGACAGCAGCACCAGCAGGGCAACCAACAACACGATCGGCTGCTTGGCTCCCGAGTAGATCGCGACCAACTGGAAAGTACTGACAGCGACCAGAAAGATGAACGTCAGGCTGACCAGCACCACGGTCAGGGCGAGTTCGTTTTGCGTTCGTTGCCGGTTGGCGCCCTCCACCAACCCGATCATGCGATCCAGAAAGGTTTGCCCGGGCGGGGAGGTGATCGATACGACGATGCGGTCGGACAGCACCACGGTGCCGCCGGTGACCGCCGACAGGTCACCGCCTGATTCCCGTACCACGGGGGCCGACTCACCGGTGATGGCTGATTCGTCGACCATCGCCATTCCTTCGACGACCTCACCGTCGCCGGGAATCGCCTGCCCAGCCTCGACGACACAGTGGTCACCGACTTTGAGCTCGCTGGAGGGTGTGTCCTTCGTGGTCCCGTCGGGCTGCAGAACGTGGGCGACGGTTTCCTGCCGGGCGCGGCGCAACGCATCGGCGTGCGCCTTGCCGCGGCCCTCGGCCATTGCGTCGGCGAAGTTGCCGAACAGCACCGTGGACCATAAGAACAGCACCACGAGGCCGGTGAACAGGTTGTCTGTCCCACTTGATCTGGGTGCGTCGCGCACAAATAGCAGCGTGGTCCAGATGCTGCCGATATAGACCACGAACATCACCGGCTTGTGCACCATCAGTCGTGGATCGAGTTTGAGCAGCGCATCGATGATGGCTCTGCGCACGATCCGGGGATCGAGGATCGACAACTCGCGCAGCTGGCGCGTTTCGCGGCCCAGGTGCCGACCGGGTGGGACAGCCGTCTGCGTCGTCATCGCTCAGACTCCGAAGTGCCCGGAAAAGTGCTCGGCCAGCGGCCCAAGGGCCAGCACCGGGAAGTAGGTGAGACCCACCAAGATCACGACGATCGCGGCGAGCAGTGCGGTGAACAGCGGTGTGTCAGTCCGCAGGGTTCCGGCGGTGACCGTGTAGGTGCGTTTGCGGGCCAGCGAGCCCGCCAGCGCCAGCGCTGGGATGATCTCGAAGAACCGCCCGATCCACATGGCCAGACCCAGCGTTGAGTTGTACCAGCGGGTGTTGCCGGCCAGCCCGGCGAATGCCGACCCGTTGTTGTGTGCGGTGGAGGTATACGCATAAACGGCCTCGGCCACCGCGTGCGGCCCGGTCGTGGAGATCTGGTGGGCCGCGGACGGCAGCAGCAGCGAAATGCCGGCGAAGCTCAACACGGTGACCGGCAGCACCAGGATGTAGATCGCCGCCAGTGTCATGTCCCCGGCCAGCAAACGTTTACCCAAATACATCGGCGTTCGTCCGACCATGAGCCCGGCGATGAAAGCGGTGATCATCACAAAGATCAACATCCCGTACAGACCGGTGCCGGTGCCGCCGGGGATGACCTCCCCGAGCATCATGTCCAACATGGGCAGGCCGCCGCCCAACGGCGTGTAGCTCTCCACAGCGGAGTTCACCCCGCCGGTGGAGGTGGCGGTCATGGTGACGACGCTCAGCGCCGAGCCGGTCGCCCCGAGCCGCAGGTCCTTGCCTTCCAGGTTCCCGCCGGGATTGGTGCCCGTGGCGGACTGGGCGACGCCGAACTGCGCGAGATGGGAGTTGCCGTGGGCTTCCAGAGCGGTTACCACCAGCACCGACACCGTGTACAGAGTGGCCATGGCCACGAGCACCACTGTCGCTTGCCGCATGGATCCAACGAGTCGACCGTAGGCCCACGGGAAGGCGAACGGAATGGCCGCGGTCAGCCAGATGGTGAGCACGTTGATGATTGGGTTCGGGTTCTCGAATGGGTGTGCCATATTGGCGCCGAAATAGCCGCCGCCGTTGTCGCCGAGCATCTCGATCGGCACCATGCTCGCCACCGGACCGCCAGGAATGCTCTGCTGGGTCGCGGCACCGGTGCCGGAGGAGATCGTCGCCACCACACGCGTGGCATGGAAATTGTCGATCACGCCTGCGGCGAGCAGCACAATGGCGAACACGAAGCTCAGCGGCACCAACACGCGCACCAGGGACCGCACCACGTCGACCCAGAAATTTCCCAATGTCGTTGTCCGCGTGCGGATCACGCCGCGGATGAACGCTGCGGCCAGCGCCATCCCGATGGCCGCTGACAAAAACTGGTGCACTACCAGTGCGAACATCTGGCTGAACTGGCTCATCGTGGATTCGCCGGTGTAGTTCTGCCAATTGGTGTTGGTTACAAAGCTGACGGCGGTGTTGAACGCGAGCGGCGGACTCACCCCACCGAGGTGATCGGGATTGCCCGGCAGCAGGTGTTGTACGCGAAAGACAAGATAGTTCAGCAGCACTCCGACGACGGTCAGGGCCACCGCGGAGCCGACGAAGGCGATCCAGCGCTGCTCACCGTGAGGGTCGATGCGCAGCAGTCGGTAGACCAGCCGTTCCACGGGAAGAAACACCCGATCGCCGGGCGCCTTCTCATTGCGGTACACCTTGGCGAGGTAACCGCCCAACACCGGAGTGCTGATGACTAGCAGCGCGAACACCGCCGCGATCTGTGCCCAACTTGCTGCAGACATCTACACGTCCCCGCGCCGGACCAGCCCGTAGACGAGGTAAACACCCAGCAAGACCGCGACAACGATTCCCGTCACATCGTCGAACGTCATGCCGACTCGAGCTCGGTCCGCGGCGCGCTCTCACGGCCCGCCTCAGACAGCACCGGCTCGTCTGGACCCATCAACCGATCACATGCGGCGGCGAAACCGACGGCAAGCGCAGCCAGGCCGACCAGCAGCGCAACGAATGCCAGGTCCAGCATGGCCGACCTCCGACAATTGTGGGCAATGCTCGGATCACGTTACGACGACTCCGCCCGATACAACTGCCGGATTTACGGTATCCGTACGGCCCGCTCTGCGCAGCCCCTCCTACAAAGGACACTTTTGCGCGAGTCCAGGGCCGTTGGACTCTGCAGTTTCTTGACCAGCCTCTATTAGCCTGGACCTGCAACGTTTGGGTTGTGGGTAGGTGGCGCACGACGGCTGGCGATCTTGCCTCGCGGGCTGCCCAAACATCTCCCGCGTAACGCTTTTCAGCCCAAGTGCCGGTAAGGAGGAATGCGGTGCCGCAGTGGCAAAATGTGCTGGACCGCTTCCGTCCGGCGGGCACACCGGGTGCCGCCGGCCGTCCCGGCATCCCGGCGGACCGCAGCGCCGACGCGGCGGCCGAGCTCACCGAAGTGCTGGCACTTCTGGACGATGCGCAAGAGGAGGCAGCGCGGACCCGCCAGGCCGCCGCCGACCGGGCGCAGGAGATCCGCCGCGCCGCCCAACGTCAGGCGGCCGAACTCGTCGCGAAGGCCCGTAACGACGCCGAGAGTGTGCGAGCCCAATCCCAAGCGGACGCGCTGCACGAAGCCGACGCCGATGAGGACAACATGGGAAGCCAGACGGAGGCCGAGATCGCCCGGCTGCGCCAGCGGGCCGACGAGCGGTTGGCGCAGGATGCCGACACCCTGGCCGATCAGGCCCGAGGGTGGCTCGACGCCCTCGTTCGCTCCACGACGGCAGTGAGCGATAGGTGAGCGCTCAGTGGGTGGCGGGCAACGTGCGCGCCAGAGCCCTACTCAACCGACGGTTGGGCGTGGGGCGTGCCCGGGCCCTCGCGGCGATGAATTCGCTGACCGACGCGCAGCATGCACTGGCCGCTACCGCGTACGGCCGCGACATCACCGTGGGACAGCCCGCTCTGGACACCGATCATGCGGTGTGCGCCGCGCTGTTATGGCATCTGCGTGTGCTGGCCGGATGGCAACCGGCGCAGGGCGCGCGGGCCATCCGCGCGCTGGCCGCTGGCTTCGAAGCCAACAACATCGCCGCCCACGCCCGGCGGTTGGCGGGCGCGCCTGCCCGCCCGCCCTACACGCGGGGCGCACAGGCTACCACGTGGCCGCGGCTGAGCGAGACCTCCTCGTTGGCGCAGCTGGAGGACATCCTGGCCCAGACGATGTGGGGCGACCCGGGATCGGATTCGCCGTCGGACATCGCGTTGGCGGTGCAGATCGGCTGGGCGGTGCGGGTGGCCAACGCGATTCCCGAGGCGCGGGATTGGGCGGATGCGTGGTTGGCTTTGACTGTGGCACGCCGGCGGCTAGTGGAACAGCGTGAGTTGCCTGAGCCGGTGCTGGTGCGCGCCCGGCTGGTGTTGGGCGCGGCAACAGCGGCCAGTGACCTGCCTTCGTTCATCGATGCGTTTGCCACGCGGCTTCGCTGGTTGTTCGACGGCATAACCGGGGCAGACGGCTTGTGGACCGCGGAGGCGCGCTGGTGGGCGCGGGTGGAAGCCGACGGATTGACCATGCTTGGCGGCAGCGAGTTCAACCGGGCGCGAACGATCGGGGCGGTCGCGGTGTTGGCCGCCGACGCCTGGCGGTGCCGCGCTGCATTGGCAATTGCGTCGCGTGGCGGCGGCCCGATGGACGTCTACGATGTCGTCACCTGAACAGCCTCAACAGCCTGAACGGTGGCGTGCCTTCGCGCGGCGTTTTACTCCGGCTCGCATGCAACGCATCGCGGTGGTCACGCAGGCGGACACGCTGCGCGATGCGCTGGTGGCGGTGGCCGGATCCGGCAGTGTCGAGCTCGACGACCCCGCCGACAGCAATGGCGCACCGGGGCAGGCAGCACGGGCGCTGCAGCGGATGGGGGCGCACTCCGAGTCGGCGCGCGGCGGCGCGGCGGTGATGTTGTCGGCCGCCGCGCCAGACGTCGCCCACCTGGAGCGGGCTGGACGGGCGGATCTGCTGGCCGGTGAGGCGCAGCTACAGCAGTACGCGGCAGGCGCTGTGCGGCGCCGTGAGGTGGCAGCGATCGCGGGATGGTGCCCGGCCGACCAGCTACCCACGCTGGGCGCTCGCCTGGACGCGACCGGGGCGGCCGCAGTGCCGCTGCCCACCCCGCCCGGGGTGGAGCCGCCGACGCTGCTTGGTACAAGACCGGGGCTTTCCAGCAGCTTCTCGGCGCTGGTGCGCACCTATGGCACCGTCCCGTACCACGACATCGACCCTACCGTGTGGGCCGGGCTGGCCTACGTGGTTATGTTCGGGATGATGTTCGGTGACGTCGGCCACGGGCTGCTGCTGGTCGTCGCCGCGGTCATGATCAGGCTGGGCTGGATCCGCCGGTTCCCGTCGCTGCGGCCGATGTGGAGTTTCGTCGGTGCCGCCGGAATCGCTGCAAGCGTCTTCGGGGTCCTGTACGGGGAATGCTTCGGCCCGACCGGGCTGGTGCCGGTGGTGTGGCTGGCCCCGCTGGATGATCCGCTGCGGCTGCTGCTGGTCGCGTTGGCCGTCGGGGCGGTGTTGCTCGGGGTCGCCTACACCGTGGGGGCAATCAACCGCTGGCGTGAGGGCGGGTTTCGGCTGGCCGTCTACGCGCCGTCGGGGATTGCGGGGGCGACGGTGTTCGCCGGCGCCGGCGCGGTGCTGGGCGGCTACATGATCGGCCTGCGGGCGCTGGTGGCGGCTGGGCTGCTGCTCTGCGCTGCCGGTCTGCTGCTGGCGCTGATCGGTCTGTATGCCGAGTCCGGTGGCGGCGCCGGCGGAGTGCTGCAGGCCGCGATCGGCGGGCTGGATTTGGTGGTGCGTCTCGGGTCGAACCTGGTGTCGTTCGCCCGTCTGGCAGCGTTCGGCATGACCCACGCCGCACTTGGCTGGGTGGTGTGGCGCGGGACGACGGCACTGTGGGCGCACAGCTGGATCGGCGCGGTGGGGGCGGTGGTGCTGTTCGTTGTGGGTAACGCGGTGGCGTTCGCGCTGGAAGCGTTGGTGGCAGGCGTGCAGGCGCTGCGGCTGGAATTCTATGAATTGTTTTCGCGGGTGTTCATCGGTGAGGGTCGGCCGTTCCGGCCCTGGACGGTCCCGGTGGTCGAAATGGAGGCGGCATGTTGACCTGGGTTATCGCTTCACCGGCGCTGATCACCGGATTCGCGGTCAGCTTGATGCTCTTGCGTCGCCGGGGCCGGCTGGCAGTGCGGCTGTTCTGGGCGGTCAATGCGGTGGTGGTGGCGGCGGCGCTGGTGGTGCTGGTGCAGGCGTTGACCGCTGGGCAGGCGGTAGCGGAAACGGCCGCGGCGGCCGGACCTGGTAGCGCGAGCAGCAACTGGGCGGCGCTACTGGGCGCGGCGATCGCGGTCGCGGGATCGTCGATCGGCGCGGCGATCGCCGTGGCATATACCGGCTCGGCGGCGCTGGCGGCGCTGAGTGAGCGGCCAGTGTTGTTCGGCCGGGCGATGGTGATCGTCGGGTTGGCCGAGGGCATCGCCATCTACGGGCTCGTCGTGGCGGTCATCTTGATCCAGCGGGCCTGACGTGGGGGCTTGAATGGGGCCCTACAGGGGGGCAATTGTCGTGATCGGCGAGCCGGCGTTCGTGGCCGGTTATGCGATGGCGGGCGCCACCACAATGCCTGCCCAGGGCGCGGATGAGGTGCACCGAGCCTGGGACAGCCTGCCATCCGGCACAACCCTGGTCATCCTGAGCGCGGCGGCCGCTGCCGCGCTGGGGGGCCGGCTCAGCGAGGCCGACCCGCTGACCGCCGTGATGCCCGCATGAGCGCGCTCAACGCCGTAAAGGCGATGGAGGCGCTGCAGCCGATGCGGCGGCACCTGCTGGAGTGCGCCCGGGCTGACGCCGAACGCGAGATCGCCGAAGCGGAGCAGGAAGCCCAGCGCGTTCTCGCTGAGGCCCGCAACCAAGCCGCGCAGCTGGCCGAAGCGGCCCGCGCTGCAGGGCGGGCCGCCGCGGAAACGGTGAGCGCCCAGCGGCGGGCGGCGCTGCAACGGGAGCTGCGCGGTGCGGTGCTCGCGGCCCAACGCGACATTTACCAGCGGTGGTGTCGGCGCGGCACCGAGGCCGTGTTGCGGCTGCGTGAGGACCCCGCCTACCCGCGTTGGGCTGCCGCCCTGCGGGCCACCGCGCAGGCGACACTCGGCGCCGACGCGCAGCTGCGCGAACACCCCACCGGTGGAGTGGTGGCCGAGGCCGGTCAGCGGTGCATGGACCTGAGTTTGGCCGGCATTGCCGCGCGGGTGCTCGACGACACGACTGCGCAGGTGGATGAGCCGTGGTCATAGGGGACGTGGCTCGGGTGGTGCGGGTATCGGGGCCGCTGGTGGAAATCGACGTCGCCGCCGCGCTGGCGATGCATGAGCTGGTGACGCTGGGAACCGAGCGAATCCCCGCCGAGGTGGTCGCGATCCGCGGTGAGCAGGTGACGGTACAGGCCTACGAGTACACCGGCGGCCTGGGGCCCGGCGCCGGCGTCGTCGCGCTGGGCCGCCCATTGTCGGCGTCGCTGGGACCCGGGCTGCTGGGCGGGGTGTTCGACGGGCTGCTGCGGCCCCTGCACACCGCGCCAACTTGGTTGACACCCGGCCATGACAATGAAATCGACCACTCGACATGGTATTTCGAGCCGAGCACGACTATCGGCGCCGAACTGACGGCCGGTACCGTGCTCGGCGTGGTGCCACGCACCGGATCAGTGCCACACCGTGTGCAGGTTCCCGCCGGGATATCGGGCACGCTGGATTGGATTGCCGCGGCTGGTGATTACGCCGCCGATGAGGCGATCGCCACAGTCGGCGGACAGCCGGTGGCCATCGCGGCGCGGTGGCCGGTGCGGCAGGCACGACCCTATCGCCGTCGACGCGACGACGTCGTTGCGCTGACCACCGGCCAGCGGGTGGTCGACTTGCTGTTCCCGATCGCCCGGGGCAGCACCGCCGC